>CAZROA010000115.1:0-16166 GCA_964601575.1 uncultured Thermodesulfobacteriota bacterium | reverse complement strand
CCAGGGGTTTCGGCTTCGGCGAGGATTTTGATGATCTGGTCAATGGAGAAGCGGTTCTTTTTCATGACTGACCTCCTGCTCCCGGGGAGGTCTCGCTGCCCCTAACATTTTAACTGGTCCAAAAAACAGGGAGCATTCCAGAGCCTAGCAAAGTGAAAAATTTTTCACACACTATTCCCCGCTTTCTGGCTCTACTCAAGGCTTTTAGACTAGAGTGAAAACTTTTTCCAAAAGAGGAAAATTTTTTCATATTTCCCGTTGTTTTATTCTTTTTATCCCTTAAAAAGGGGCCGCATTTCCACCAAAATTGTCAACTTTTTAAGAAATAAAATGGTATAAAATTTGCTAATACTAATACAATTTATTAGCCATGCGCACGGGCTAAAAGGGAGGGGGTGAGAGGACTAAAAAAGAAGTAACAAATTAAAGGGGAAATAGGAGGTATGAAATGAAAAAATTATACTTTTTCGTGTTTGCGGGGTTAATGGTATTGTTATTATGGTTAGGCAATGCCAATGCCTTGGTAATTGATTTTGAAAACGTCCCTAATGCCAATCCGAATACATGGGACAATCCTATCCCTAACGGATATGAAGGTTTAAACTGGGATCAGTTCGATGTCCTTCATGAAGATTATTATCTAAGAACTGGATATGATTATGGCGTAACTTCTGGCCAGTGGGTGGCTTACAATGTGTGGGATTATACTGCGACGGTATCGGGCAATCTGTTTGATTTTACAGGTGCCTACTTCACCTCTGCTTGGGACTACAATAATATTTTAACCATTGAGGGGTATAATAATGGTACACTGTTATATTCTGCTCAGTTAACTTTGAATACATATACTCCAGTTTGGTTTCAGGCTGATTGGCTGGGGGTCGATTCTTTGAAGTTTTTTACTTCTGGAAGTCAGTTTGTGATGGATGATCTTACCATTAATGAATCTGCACCAATTCCGGAACCATCGACCATTTTCCTCGTTGGTTCTGGTTTGATCGGTCTTGCTGGCTATGGTCGCAAGCGTTTAATTAATAAGTAACAAGTGGCGTTTGAATGACAATGCTAAACCCCCTATGGTTACCTATAGTGGGGTTTAGCATTGTTCCACTTGGGAAGGGTTAAAACCCTTGCCTTTCAGGCGAAAACTTGAGCGTTAAAATTAAGAGTTGATGGTCGGGTATAGGCATGGAAGTCACACACCCAACCATTCATGGCCTTTCGGCCACAACGAAAAGAGACAAGCCAGGGAACCTCTCACCTCAACTTACAATCACCTTTTCAAGTCCTGTTAATGCTCCCTCCAAACCCGTCCCCAAACCGTGCACTATGCTGCTTGTGAGAACAGGGCTCCTGAGGACAGGTCTTCTCCGCAAGAGAAGGAAGAAATAAGTAAGGCAAAAGGGAAAGAGCCGCGCGGAGGAATTCCTGTGCGGCTCTTTGTAACCTTGTAAGCCTGTAATTAACCCAACCATTTATGGCCTTAAAGCTACAACGAAACCCCATCTGCCACTCGGGATTCGGATTTGCTACTCGCTATTTTGTCATCACGGGGGTCTCCTCTGATATCGAAACAATCTCTGAACTTCGACGGTTCTAATTTACTTTACTTCATCCCCGTGACAGGGCCTCACTTCGTTCCCTCTCCCCTTAGGGGTGAAATCTTTTTTCTCACTGGAAGTATGATCTCCAGCCTGATTATCCACGTCCGAAGGGACAGAGGGGGAAGCGACATTCTGGGCAGTTAAGGCAAAAACCTCCGTGTCCTAAGGCGGCGATATCACTTTGGGTGATCCTTTCACCGCAGATCACCCGAGGGAGGACCAAATCAAGCACCGTGGTCCGAAAATACATCCCACAGGCCGGCACCCCCAAGATAGGCCGGCCCTCATGATAAGCAACCAAAAACATGGCCCCGGGAAGGACCGGGCTGCCGTAGGCCACAATCTCTGCCCCGAATTCGGCTACAGCAAAACGGGTCACATCATCGGGGTCAACCGACATCCCCCCGGTGGTCAAGACCAACTCCGCTCCGGCGGCAAAGGCGTTGCCCAGGGCCGAACGAATTACCCGGGGATCATCCGGACAAAACTGTACCCCGAGGACCTCTAGACCGTATTTCTCCAGTTTGGGCAGGAGCATCGGGGCAAAGGCATCCTGAATGCGCCCGTAATAGACTTCGTTTCCGGTAATGATTAAATAGGCCTTTTTCAAGACCGGGGGCTTGACCCAGAGCAAAGGGCCTTTTTCTTGGACCAGGTGTTCCACTTCTTCAAGCACTTGTTCCTTGATCACCAGTGGAATGGCCCGCCCGGCGGCCAAGGGTTCCCCTCGACGGACATAAAAATTGGTATGTCTGGTGGAAAGGATAATTTCACCCAGAAGATTTAGCTGATAAAGGGCCTCGACGTTTACCTTAAAAAGCCCTTCCCTTTCCGCCCAAAAAGTGACCTTCCCTTCGTCAATCTTGGAAGAAAAGGCAACTCCTTCTCCGACCACCGCCCTGGCCAACCGCAGGGCCGCCTCGTCCTCGTGTAGTTCATCAGGCTCCAATTCGAGGACATAGATGTGGTCTTTCCCCAGACGCTTGAGATGATCTATGTCTTCGTCTTGGATGATATGTCCCTTTTTAAAGGCCGGCCCTTTAAATTCCTTAGGGCGAATCTCGGTTATATCATGGGGGAGGAGCATTCCTACCGCTTCTTCTACCGGGATAAGACGTGCCTTCATTGAGCAAGTTCTTTCTTTTCCTGTTCTCGCCGTTCGTAGGCCTCAATGATCCGCTGGACAAGAGGGTGTCGGACCACGTCTTTCTTATTGAAGAAGACAAAGGCAATCCCTTCGATCCCTTGTAAGATCTTCACCGCCTCTACTAGACCAGAACGACTGGCATCCGGAAGGTCGATCTGGGTAATATCACCGGTGATCACCGCCCTTGAACTATAGCCCAAACGGGTAAGGAACATCTTCATCTGGTCAGAAGTGGTATTTTGGGCCTCGTCAAGGATAATAAAGGCCTCGTTCAAGGTGCGACCACGCATGAAGGCCAGGGGCGCCACCTCGATCACTCCCTTTTGAATCAGGCGCGAGGCCTTATCAAAGGGAAGCATATCGTAAAGGGCATCATAAAGAGGCCTTAGATAAGGGTTTACCTTCTCGATCAAGTCTCCAGGGAGGAATCCCAGCTTTTCTCCGGCCTCAACCGCCGGACGAACTAACACAATGCGCTGTATCTCACCGCGCATAAAGAAGGAGATGGCCATGGCCATGGCCAAATAGGTCTTCCCTGTACCCGCTGGCCCAACCCCAAAAACGATGTCATGGTGCCGAATGGCATCGATATAAAGCTTCTGATTGATACTTTTCGGGGTGATGACCTTTCGGCCAGAGCTGACAAAGACCGTCTCCAAAAAGATATCTTTTAGATTGGCCCTGGGGTTTTCGCTGATAATTCGTGTGGCAAATTCGACATCACTCGGGTAAAGGGTGTAGCCCTGTTTCAAAAGGCCGTAGAGTTGTTCACACGTACGGTCAGCCAGCTCGGTGTCTACCGGGTCACCGGTGATGTACATTTCGTTCCCGCGAACCTGAATGTTTACCCGAAAGGCCCGCTCAATGGTCTTTAAGTGCGAGCCCTTCTCCCCGTAAAGCCAACGGGCCAAGGCGTTGTCTTCAAAGGTGCGTTGTAAAGTGACTGTTTTGTCTAAAACCTTCTCCTGCATAGCCTTCGTGTCTTTACCAAATTTTGGATTTTTGTTTTCGTTACCTAAGTATCGAAAAACTAGATTAATTTTGGCCTTTTTATTATAACCGATCTAGCAAACTTGGTAAAACGGCCATATAAGGAGGCCATGGCCATGAAAAGAGAGATCTATTTGGGGACCTTAAGGTCTGGAAGCATCTTGGATACCGGGGAGACCCGGCTCCTCCTCTCAAAGGCCAAGATTAAGGACAAGGCCCCGGAAGACAATCCCCTCCTCATCCCCTCAGAAGATCTCGAACAGGTAGCTTTAGTCACCGGGGTAAAGAAGGGAAGCATTCTTTACGAGGCCTTGGTCCTAGAGGTCATCCCTCCTCTCACCGGATCTTTGCTTAGGGAGCTCCTTGCTCAAGGTAAAATTACCCCCGACGACCTTCAAAACCTCCTTTCTGCTGGGCTTACCCCTAAGCCGAAAAAACTTTGTGCCTTGGTCATTGGGCACAAGAAGAGTTCTCCCGGGGCGGTCAATCCGCGGACTGGTTTGAGTGAATTCATCTTCAACGACGATCTTTCCCGCCGCATCGAAAAAAAGGTCCACGGGGTAGAGGTGCAAAGGGTCTATCGACGCACCTATCAGGAACTCCCCAAGGACATAAACGCCCTCAACCCTGATTTTATCGTGAGTCTTCATTGCAATGCCTTTAATGGCCAAGCCTCGGGAACAGAGGTCCTTTACTATCATCGTTCCCATAAGGGACGGGCCATAGGCGAAGTGCTCTTAAGACATCTGGTCGACCATCTGGGCCTACCCAACCGAGGGCTTAAACCCTGTACAGCCGAAGATCGTGGAGGCTATCTCTTGCGTTATACCAAGGCCCCTTGTGTCATTGCCGAGCCCTTTTTCATTGACAACGACCAGGATCTCGCCCGAGCCCAAGAAGACCTGAATGGGCTAGCCCTGGCTTACGCCAAAGCCATCGAGGAAATGGCCCAAATTGTTTAATTAATGCGAGCCATGACCTCTCTGATGGTCTCTCGGCTGAGGGTCAAGATCTCGCTCACTTCCTCTTCGGTCACACAGAAGGGCAAGAACCAATAGATCACGTCTCCTAAGGGCCTGAGGATGAGACCCTTTTTAAGCGAGGCAAGGTATATTTGGAAGCCAAGCCGTTTCTCCATGGGAAAGGGTCCTTTTTGGGCCTTATCCGCCACAAGCTCTATGGCCCCCACGTAACCGATATATCTGATGTCTCCTACATAGGGCTCATCGGCAAAGAGTTCCACCAAAAGACGGTGAAAATACTCTCGGACCTCTTGCCCCTGGCTCAAAGGGTCTTCGGTCTCAAAGAGTTTAAGACTAGCGATGGCCACCGCACAGGCCATAGGGTTAGCGGTAAAGGAATGACCATGAAAGAAGGTCTTACCCTCCAGATAATCGGCATAAAAGGCCTGGTAGATCTCCTCTGTAGTCACGGTAAGGGCCATGGGCAGACAACCACCGGTAAGTCCCTTGGCCAGACAAATGATGTCCGGCACTACCCCGGCCTGCTCCATGGCAAACATCGTCCCCGTGCGTCCAAAACCGGTAGCTACTTCATCAAAGATGACCAATACCTCACGGCTCCGAGCCAGCTCTACCAAACCTTGCAGATACTCTTTGGGGTAGACGATCATCCCACCAGCAGCCAAAAGCCGTGGTTCAACGATTATGGCGCAGATCTCTGAAGCGCGCTTATCAAGGAGTTTGCGAAGGTCTTCAAGACATGAAAGCTGGCAAGGAGGAAGCTTGGCCTCAAGGGTAAAACCTTGAGAAGGATTTTCAGGGCAGCGATAACAGTATGGCGCCTTGACTCGAAAGGTCTTAAAAGTAAGAGGCTTATAAAGCTGGTGAAAGAGGTCTACTCCACCTACACTCACCGCCCCCAAGGTGTCACCATGATAGGCATATTCCAGACAAACAAAGCGCGTCTTTTCTTTCCTCCCTTGATTCTGCCAATACTGAAAGGCCATCTTAAGGGCCACTTCCACCGCTGTGGAACCGTCATCAGAGAAGAAGAAGCGTCTGAGTTCTTTCGGAAGAAACTTGCCCAAGCGCTCCACCACTTCTACGGCATACGGATGGGTGAAGCCGGCAAAGATCACGTGATCAAGGTGTTTGGTTTGTTCGGCAATGGCTTGCATGAGGGCTGGATGACAGTGTCCATGGATATTGGTCCACCAAGAAGAAACGGTGTCATAAAGCCACTGACCATCGATGGTCTTTAGCCGCGAGCCTTTTCCCTCGACGATGATCAGCGGATCACGGGTCTCATAGTCTTTCATCTGGGTGAAGGGGTGCCAAATGTGCTCTCGATCGATCTCCCAGATCTCCTCTTTATGCCAATGCTTTTTGGACATACGGCCTCCTGGAAAAGACTTCTTTGAGTTAATTAACCACCGGAACGATCGCATTTCAAAAAGGCCTTATCTTTGTTACAATTTGATAAGAGTAAATTCCTTGAAATCTTAGCCCCAACTAAGATTGCTCAGCTTAGAAAAATAAGGAGTTTGTTATGGCCCTACCTGCCCAAAAGGAAGAGGGTTTTACCTATCAAGACTATCTCTCCTGGCCGGATGAAGAACGCTGGGAGATCATCGAAGGCCGGGCCTATGCCATGAGCCCGGCCCCCAGTCTTAGGCACCAAAAGGTCGTCTGGAACTTGGCGGCTACCATCGACCGGCAAAAAGAAAAACTCACTGGTTGTACCCCTTTCATTGCCCCTACAGATGTGGTCCTTGACGAGAAAAACGTCGTCCAGCCGGATGTCTTCGTCGTCTGCGATGAAAACAAGCTCAAGGAGAGGTGCGTTGAAGGCGCGCCGGATGTAATCATTGAAGTGGTTTCACCAAATACCGAAGTCAAAGACCGGCGCGAAAAGTTTAAACTTTACGAACGCTTCGGGGTGAAGGAATACATAATTGTTTATCCCGAACGGGAATATGCCGAAATCTACCGTCTGCGCGAAGGGAAATATGGAGCGCCTGAGATCATAAACTGGGACGAAATCCTTAAACTCGAGACCCTTGACCTCGAAATTCCCCTCTGGGAAATATTTGAAAAGGAACCTCCCCAGCCAGAGCACGAAGAAACCACAGGTGAAAAAACCGAGTCCTAATGCCCTCCCTCTCCGAGTGTTTAGAAATCCTTGAAGGCAAGGTCGAGCCTTGGCCCTGGCTTGAAGAGGCCAGGAGGATTCGTGAACAAAATTTTGGCCTATGGGTAGAGACCTGTGCCATCGTCAACGCCAAAAGCGGCCTTTGCCCTTCGGATTGTAAGTTCTGTGCCCAATCAAGGTTCTGGTCTACCAAGGCAAAGACCTATCCCCTCCTTTCTGAGGAAGAGCTCTTGGCCAAAGTGGCCTTGGCCGCCCAGTCAGGCATCGATCGTTTTAGCTTTGTGACCAGCGGGATCAGCCTTTCCCGAAAAGAACTAAGGCGCCTGATCAAAGTGATCGAAAAGGCAAGAAGTCTTTACCCCCAGGTCGAACTCTGTGCCTCCTTAGGGCAGCTAAAGGAAGAAGCCCTTAAGGCCCTAAAGGAGGCCGGGCTTTCTCGCTACCACCATAATCTGGAGACCGCTGCCGCTTTTTATTCTCAAATCTGTACCAAACAGGATTGGAAGGCCCGATATGAGACTGCTTATCGAGTCAAAAAAGTAGGACTTTCGCTGTGTTGTGGCGGGATATTTGGCCTTGGCGAAACCTCAGAACATATCCTTGAGCTGGCCAAAACTCTCCAAAGGCTTGAGCCAGACTCAGTGCCTATAAACTTTCTCCACCCGATACCTGGCACCCCTCTGGAAAAAGCGCGTTACCTAACACCCATGAAGTGCTTACGTATCTTGATCGTCTTCCGGCTCTTGTTACCCAAGACAGCCATCCGCGTTTGCGGAGGCAGAGAATACAACTTGAGAGATCTTCAGGCCCTGTGCCTCCTCCCAGCCAACGCCCTTATGGTTGGCCACTATCTAACCACCAAGGGTCGAAATCTTTCTCACGACTACCAAATGATCCTCGACCTTGGTTATCGGAGCCACTTAAGACCTGATTGGCCGGAGTTTAACAAATAGAAGAAGGCCTGCTAGTCAATTACCGTTTGGCACCGTGCCATCTGTGCCCTTTATGGCATAGCAAACAATCCATTTTGGCCTTGGCGTCATCAAGGCCTTCCTCTCCGTGGCAGCTAAGACAGACCTTTACCGACTCCGGTACCTCATATTCTGGAGCAAATTCTCCGGCAAAATATTTGTTCAACAATTCCACGGTCTTACCCGCTACCTCTCCAGCAAGCCTGGCACAACACTCATGTCGTTCGGGGTCATGGGCCCCATATCCGGTGGCCTTACACCATTTACTCACGAAGACATGACAAAGGGCAGAACCAGGGACGATAGAAGGGATATCAACGTCAAGTTTGGGGTTCGGTGGTTTGTAAAACGGATGTTCGGCCTGGGCGTACCAAAGCATAAGTTCCTGGATCAAGGCACTCAGATCCCCCAGATTTTCCTTAATAGGGGTCAAACCAGCCACCAAATTTATGACCGCTCCCCCTCCGTTTAAGGTCCCGCACAGATGCCCGAACCCCATCATTCCTCCTTTGCCGTAGGTAAGCATCTCCTCCGGGATAGGGGAGCTTGCCTGTTCGTTTAGTTTGGTCACGATGGCGTTAAAGACCCCGTAGGCACAACCTTTACCGTCATATTCTCCGTAATATCCCCAATAGGCCAGCTCTGCTATCTCGCTGGGATCAAGCTTTGGCCACACGACCCAGGGCAGCTCGGCAGTGGCCGCCAAAGCTCTTGAATTAAGCCAGCTAGTTCCCACAACGGTCCCAAGGGCACTTTTACCCATGAGGCTTAAAAAATCCCTCCTCGACCATCTCTTTTGACCTATCCTCATAATAAACCCCCTATTTTGAATAACATTTAAATTAAGAATCTTATTTGGCTCGTATGATATTAATATTTTTGGTGTCAATGAAGATTAGAAAGGGAAAAGAGATCTTTGGAAAATATATGATCAGTTAGATGTAAGATTTGAAACGAAATAAAAAATATTGTATTTTATCTTTTTTATGTTAAATATTTAATTTTTTAATTGATCTTTTATGCCTCTTGAAAAACTGAAAGAGGTTCAGAAGCAACTAGCCTCAAAAATTCGCCTGAGCCCCCTCAAAGAATTCCCGAAATTAATTGGCGGGGCAGATGTGGCCTACGATCCGAAACGCAAACTCTCTTATGGTGTTATAGTGGTGCTTAGGGCCAAAGATCTCAAAAAGATCGCTGAAGCTATAGCCATCTCCCCCACCTCTTTTCCCTACATACCGGGGTTTTTGTCCTTCCGCGAGGTGCCGGTTCTCAAAGAAGCCTTCGAGAGACTTACCGTAAAGCCAGAAATACTCTTGGTTGACGGCCAAGGGATCCTGCACCCAAGGCGTTTAGGGCTTGCCTCTCACCTCGGCCTAGAATTGAATCTCCCCACTATTGGGGTGGCTAAAAAGCCCCTTATCGGCCAATTTGAAATGCCTCCAGAGGAAAGAGGGGCCTTTTCATTTATAAAAGTCGATGAAGAAGTTCGTGGAATAGTCCTTCGAAGCCGAAAAGGGGTAAAGCCGATTTATCTTTCCCCTGGGCATCTCATTGACCTTGAAGGGGCCTTGAAAATCGTTCTCAGATGCCTCAAAGGCTATCGCCTACCCGAACCAATAAGACAAGCCCACATATTGTCCCAGAAGGTCAAAAAAATTCCATATTTTGAGAATGAAGCCCTATAGAAGTTCTGTATCCTCGTGGGCATAAGGCGGAGCACAACAACACAAAAAACGCAAAGGGACCTCGCCGATATTTTGGATCTGGTGCGGTGTTCCAGGAGGAATACAGATGGTGTCTCCAGCCCTGACCTCGAACCGCTCCTCCCCGACGGTCATCAACCCTTGCCCTTCGAGGATGTGGTAGATCTCTTCGGATTGCCGGTGCCGATGGAGAAAGGTCGTAAACCCTACTGGCACAATGGCTTCGGCCAGACTTAGGTTGGCATTTCCGTGTACCTTTGGGTGCATCAGTTCCCGAATCAGAGAACCATCTTTGGTGGTGTAAGGTTTGACCGAGGAATATTCAGACTTGATAGCCATAAAAGGTCTCCTTCAAAAAACATCATATGAAAAAAATAAATCAATAATTGTCTATCCTTTTTGAGCTTAAGTATGTGTGCGCTCTGGTCGAACAATGGACTGTAATCCTTTGTGGTTCAAGGCCTTTTAGGCCCTTTGGGCCATGAAAAGGCCGCAGGGACTCAAAGGGTCAAAAGGATTTGAAAGGCAGAAGATGGAAAGCGCTCTTCTCTTCAAACACGCGGGGTTAAACGAACCAGGCAGACGGCGGGGAATCGTCATATTTTCAGTAGAGGTCACGGATAAGAGTGTGGCCCAGCTCCTTGACCTTCTGGAGAGCGCCTTTAACTACTACCAGTACAAAGAAGTAGAGATCCAGGTGAACTCGCCCGGTGGTTCGGTGCGAGCCCTTCATTTTCTGCTCGACCACTTTGAGCGTTACCGGAACCAAGGACGCGTTCTGGCGCTTACAGCCCTTATGGAAGCGGCCAGCGCTGCGGCCCTCATGGTGAGCTGCGGCACCCCTGGACGCCGGGCCGCCTATCCTCGGGCGGTCTTTCTCTATCACTCCGTGCGCCTTCCCGAGGTGAAAGAGCTCACCGAGATAAAGGCCAAGCGCTATTTTGAAGACATGCAAAGGGAAAACGAATTTGCCCGGGATCTCTTGGTGCACATGGCCCTTTGTGCTCAAGACTACTTTCTCAAGGCCTCTGGCCACAAAGAAGACTTTTTCTTGAGAAAGCTTGAGCGCTTCCAAAAGACAGCCCAAGAACTTGATCTTCTCACCGAGGAGGCCGAAGCCAAAGACCTTATCCAAAAGGAAAGATTTGAGGCCTTGGTGCGGGGGGTTTACGGAAGACTCCTCCAAGGAGAGAGTTTTCTCACCGCTGAGCAGGCCAAGGATCTCTTTCTCATAGACCGCGTGGGGACAAGATGAAAAAAGCCACCATGAAGGAAAGGATTTTCAAGCCTGAAAATACGCTTTTTGTGAGCGTAAGCCGCGGGCGTTTTCCCGAAAGGTTCTGGGAGACAGAAAAGGAGCTGCCCTTCAAAGAATGGAAATATCGGCTCGACCCAGAGCTTGAGCCCCAAGGCCGGTGGGATCTCCTTTTCATCGTGATCGAAAGCTTTCAACACCCCCAGGTCCTGCAACTCTATCTCTTAAAAGACGTGCCTTTTAAAAAGGAACCTCCCCAAGGCCCTCCCAAAGAAAGCCTCTTGATCTTTGATCTTGCGAAGTTTTCCGAAAAGAAACTTTTCGATCTCTCTTACCACGACGATCTCGGAGGGCTTTTGGAAAAGGCCCTGGTCTTTTTCCAGAATCACCGGGACGAGGAAGGGCGCATCTACGGGGTGGGAAGGCTTAGCTTTCTCCTTGAGCACAGTCCAGAGGCCCTTGAAGAACTCAAAGACAAGGTCGAAAAAAGGCTTACGGAGTTTTCCCTTCGGGTAAAGCCCCTTAAGCTTGTCTTTGGCGCCATGGATCTCCCGCCTGAGGTCCTTACCCGGCACTTTATCGTGCTGGGCGAGACCGGCTCAGGAAAGACCTTTTCGGTGCTCAAGCCGGTGATGGAGGCCCTGGCCCGCCGGGCAGGAGACTTCGCCGCCCTGGTCATTGACCCTAAATTACAGGAGCTGAAACAGATCTTCCAAAACGCCTTGCCTAAGAAAAAGGCCGGAGTGCTGGTGGATGTGTTTGCCAAGGCGCAAAAAGGGCTTCGTATAGATCTTTTCGAAGGGCTGAGGGACCGGAGCTTTGAGGAAAGGCTTTCCTATCTCTTCCGCATGAGCCCCGCCTTTCAGCGGCAGACCCAGGCCACCAATGACGCCTTCTGGCCCAACGCAGCCCGGATCTTTATCCAGAGCCTCTTCCGCCTGGATTACGCCATCCGAAAAAAATTTTCCAATAAAAAAGAAGACCTCTTTTCCTTTTTTCAGGAATTCGTCAAACAAATACTTCAAAAGGAACTCGCTCCGGCCATCAAATACCTGTTGGAGAGATACCAGATCAACGTGAATAAACCTTATTTTCAGAAACTTCGTGCATTCAAAGATTGGCTCTGGGAACTGCACATGATTTGTTACGATGGAGCGTGTTCGGCAATATTTTCTGTGGTCAACGAAGAACTAAATCAAGAAAAGCTTCCTGAAATAGAGTTCTGGGGCAAGACCCCCAAGGATACCTTTTCAAGTATCTTAGCCGTGGCTGAACCCTTTTTTAAGGACTGGACCAACCCCGTGGCCGAGGCCGTACTCTGGAGTGACCCGTTTGATAAACCCCCTGAAGGGCAAACCCTTTCCCTTCGTAAGGCCATTCTCGCAAAAAAGGTGCTCTTTTTTTCCTTTCCCAAGGCCAATCTTTCCGAGCACCACTACCGCCTGGGGCAGATCCTCAAAAACAAATATTTTGCCTTTGCTTACGACACTTATAGCGAGCGTTGTCAAGAAGGGCAGATGGTGCCCATCTTCTATGTGGCTGACGAGTTTCACCGGTTCATCACTGGTGATGAGACCTCGGGGGAGCAGAGCTTTCTCGACCGCTGTCGCGCCTACGGGGTCTCTTGCCTCATGGCCACGCAGTCCATTTCTTCGCTCAAGTATGGCCTGGCGGAGAACACGGAAAACACCCAGGGAGAAAGTCTCAATTACGCCTTGGAGATCATCCTCAACAACTGCGGCACCAAGTTCTTTTTCCGCACCACCGACGCCGAGACCAACGAAAAGCTCAAGGCTATTTTACCCGGGCCGCCCAACCCGGCGCTGCAGGAGCTCGGTCATGTGATCGAGGCCTTCCCGCTTAGCCTCTTGAGCGTGGGCGAATGCTACTTCCTCACACCCAAAGGCACCTGGGGCCGCACAAAGATCGTGGTGGAGTGAACTCCTGGCCTGGGCAAATCCTTATATTTTTATTCGACACCAAACATGATGGGGTCCCCATCATGATCAAAAATTTTGCCTGTCCCTTTATACCCCACTCACACTATAAGTGCTCGATAAAGTCGATTTCTAGTCCCAATTCTTCTATGAAATCTTCTATCTGGTTGTTGTTATTTATTGCGTTAAATACGTCTTCTAAAACTTCATCAATCTTTTTCCTATTATAGGAATTATTATCAGCTATTTTTTGTCTTTTAATAGATCCGGAATAAGAAAGATTAAAAGTTTTTATTATGTTTATTTGATTAATATTCTTATTTTCTTCGGATATTCTAATAACGTTGCTATTTTGAGCTACTTCTATTTGATCTACTCTTACAGGATACCTTGCCTCTCCTCTAAGTGTGTACAGATAGCCACTAAGTTTACAGAATTCTGTTAGGTTTTTTTCTATATTATTCCAAGATTCCTTCTCTATAGGATAGAGATATGCGAAATCTATAAATTGTTCACCCTCTAAAAAGCTTAGTGGTATGTTTTTTCTCATTATTACATAACACTTAAGTAGAGATAAATTCAAAACCCAATCGCATTTTATCCTATGATTTGATTCCAAGCCATCTCCTGACACTTCTACTAATAAGGCCGAATTGCCCCCAACCATCTTGGCAAGATATATAGACATCACCAAACTCCTAAGTATTTCCTTCTAACTATTCTAATCTCTATGAGATCTTTGTAAAAATACAAAAAGACGCTTTTGGTAGAGCCGTAAGGGATAACCCTCGTTTATCTCTCGCTATAGCCGCTCAATAAAGTCGATCAAATCTGGATCGATATTATTTATAAGTTGTTCAGTTTCTTTTTTAATTTCTCTAACTAGTTTTACTTTGGCTATTTTTTCAACAACTATTTTTTCAATTTCTTTAACTATTTTTTTAGCTTCTTCATCTGTTTTTCCAGATTCTTTAACTATCTCCAAGATATCTGTCAAATAAACAAAATCAATATATTGTTCACCTTTACAAAAAAATGGAATATACTTCGTAAGTTTTACAACACATTTAAGTATAGACAAATTCAAAACCCATTTACATTTTATCCTGTTTGAACATACTAGTCTAAAATTATGATATTCCCCTAAATCTACTTCTACTAATAATGCCGAATTGCCCCCAACCATCTTGGCGAGATAGAGATTTCCGGAACACATTACCAGCCTCCCAAACGGTTTCTTTTAGAGAATCTCGCTATATCTAGCAACAATAAATTATTTACGCCCGAAGTTAAATTTTTAGAAGAGGAAATTATTAGATGTTTGTTGAATCTGTACAACCTGATAGGTTTATTTGACCCAGCATAATCAGGTTTAAAACAGAAAACCTCTTGACATCCAAGTTTTTCTAAAATCTCTTCTTTTACTTCTTCGTTGATTTCTTTTTTTGGATGTAGAATTATGATTCTTCCTTGGCTAAACTCTTCCAAAATCCATCTCAAGAAATTGTTTAGTTTGTATGAGCCCGAAGCGCCCGTGGCATAAGGGAATACATTGGCCTCGCTCAAAAACAACAATTCGTCAAAATAGACGTTTTCTTTAGGGTAAGAAATCTCAAAACTTTCTTCTAATTTTTTACCAATATAGAAATTATCAATTCCATTTTTATTAAATACTAAGATGGATAAAAAATTAGCGGCTGTGCTCCATTCTTGTCCAGAACGTCTACTTTCCTCTTTCGTATGGTAAAGCCCCTGATAGACGACAAAGGGGTGTTTCAGCCACAGATTGGGGTCAAAGGTCAATTGTGCGCGAAGGGTCTGGTAAAAGGGAGAATTGAGGGCGTTTACGTAGCTAGCCCAAGGGGTCTTCTTATATCCTCTTTCATTGGCCCCGCCCCAGAGGTTTAGAAAATCCCTTTCTAGGCGACCAACTATACCTGGGCACTTGAGTTCAACCCCGAAGATATCTTTCCAGAAGATATCGGCACAGATCTTGAAATAAAGGGACCAGTCTTCCAAAAGACTGCTCCCTAGTTCTGAACCAACGTAAATGATGGGGGAAAAGGGGTTACCCGTGCCGGAATAACATTCCAGGTTGGCCACGTAATCCACCAGCGCTGATTCCGCTCCCCAAGGAGGATAATCGCCATCGGCTGGGGAATACTCTTCCAGATAGCGGCGAAAGTCTTCTCCAGCAAGGTCCACGTCATAGTCCGGCCAGCCAATCATACAAGCCAGCCACTGGGCACACTCTTTCAAACGGTCAATTAATGTGTTGTATCTGGGGTTGTTTTCCATGCCCTCAAACCCTCAAAGATTTGTTCGGCCATGGGCGAAGATACTTAAACCCTTGCGTTTGAGGCCATGTGTAGCGCAGAAAAAGCAAAAAGCGCCGGGGGGTAATACCCCCCGGCGCTGAAAATTATATGAGCCCACCTTTTCTCCGGGCCTTAAGACGAGGAGCTTCAAGCTGCCAATAGATGATTTCCAACTCAAAGGCCTTGTTGAGGAGGGCCCTTTTGGTGACGTAATCAACAAGCCTTTGGAGCAATTTTTCCGCAAGCCCTTGGTCACAAACAAGTTCTTGCACGGCCTTTCGGAGGTCTCCTTTAATTTTGGCCAAGTAGTCTTGCATTGGTTGAGAAAGAGTTTGTTTTTTGCCCATAGTTACATCTTTTGAAAACAAATCCATATAGGCGGGTAGGGTGCCCTTTCTTAGGTCTTCCTCTAAGGCCCTGGCTATGGGCCTAAGCCAAAAATATTTTTGCATCTTTTCGATAAGGGCCTTGATCATATCCACAAACATGGCTTCCTCCTTTTTGGTTTTGCTCAAAATTTTAAGGTTTGCGCCTAAAAAGCCTGTTTTACCCCAAGGCCTCCGGCGGCCCTCTCCAAAGATTGGTCCCCTCTAAGGTTGCACTCATCATGATCATCTCCGATTAAAACGATATATTTTTCTATATACACTTAAATATCTATTTTGCCAAGAAGACGAGAGGTGGTTAAGGGAGATATTTTGAAGATGTGCTTTAAATGCGGTGGACAGGCCCGTAGGTCTTTTCCTAGGTCGAATTGTCATGCCCTTGACGCTACAGGATCAGATTGAGTTCTTTACATACGGAGAGGAAATAATCGTCTGTCATGCCGGCCAGAAAATCCATGACCACCTGGGGAAGGGAGGTTTTTTCTCGGTAGCTTGCGTTCATTGGTCGCAAAATCTTAGCAAAATCTATTTTATTTGAAATCTTTGCCTTTGATAGTCTAGATATGACTTAAAAATGTTTTATATTAATGGGCAAGGTATTTGAATGAGCCACAAATCCTCGGAGGAGAGGGATATGAAAAGGACGGTGCGGGTCTTTTTCTTTTGCCACCCCTTGGCCAGCCCGGAAAGACCTGGGCGCTGGCCGTTTTGGGCCCATTTTGAAGCCCAAACCCAGAAAGG
>CAZROA010000114.1:0-48231 GCA_964601575.1 uncultured Thermodesulfobacteriota bacterium | reverse complement strand
TAGCTTTGTTTATTCCAGTCTAAATGTCAGAAGATTGACAAAGATTTCTCAAAAAATAGACGAAAAAGACCGAGTAATTTTGAGATCAACAGAAGACACTCTGACCAATTTAGCCAAAATAAAAGAAAATCTACTGATGGCTACCTTGACAAGGGAAGAAAAATTTTTGCAAAAGATTAGAGGAGATATTGATTTGGCACTGAAAAACATTTCGCAAACGGTGAAAATGGCCAAAGAAATGAACGAAAAAGACGTCCTTAAAAACGCACAAATTCTTTCTGATCATCTTAATAAGATTAAAAATGATATTAGTTTGTATCAAGAAAAACTTTTGAGTGCCAACGTCAACATGCCTGCTGAAATTAACAAAATTTTAAAAAACATAGGTGATAGGGAAATAGAAGCAAGGGCATTAGCCAAAAAGATGTTAGAGAACAGATGGGGAAAAATGGACGAATCCTTTAATATACAAGCAGCTATAGGTAATTCTATTATTGCCAATAATTCTATAATATTTGTTATAGCTGTTATTTTGGCTACAATTGTAGCTTATATGTCTGGTGAAACTTTAAAAAAGGAAGCAAAGGCATTAGTTACTGTTATGAAAAATATTGAACAGAAAGATTTTACTAAAAAGGCAGAAACACGTGATAAAAGTAATAATGAGATTCATATAATTGGGAAATATTTAAATACATCGATAGATAACACAACAGAAATTTTAAAAGAAATTCAAAATGGAATAGAACAAATTGCTTCTGCCTCTGAAGAGTTTTCTAGTATCGCAGAACAGGTGGCTAGTCACTCAACTGAAACTTTTGCTGATATTAAAAAGTTAATTTCATATACAGAAAGTTTAAATGAAAAGATAAATTTAGTATCAAGAAGCGTAGAAGAGTTAAGCTTAGCTATTAATGAAATTTCAAAGAATACTTCTGAAACATCACAAGAAGCAACCTTGACTAATGAAAAAGTTCTAGAAAGTAATACATTAATTGATCAGCTTATAAAAGAAATCGATCAAATTAAGACCGCAGCTAATATTATTCAAAATATTGCTGATCAAACCAATCTTTTAGCTCTTAATGCTACTATAGAAGCGGCTAGGGCAGGAGAACATGGCAAGGGTTTTGCTGTCGTAGCCAATGAAGTTAAGGAGCTTTCCAGAGAAACTAGTAATTCCACCAAACAGATTAGAGAATGGGTTGATAGTCTTGTTACTAGAGGTACACAATTAAAAGATAATACCGAAAATTTGATGAATACAATGAAATTAACCGTAGAACGTGCAGCTAGTATTGCTACAGCAATAGAAGAACAGACAGCAATGACTGATGAAATTTCCAAAAACACAGCAGTTATAGCTCAAGAAGTAGATAATATTTCTAAAATGACCGAAGGCCTTAAAAGGCGTACAGAAGAAGCTGAACGTTCTATTTCTGGAATACAACAAGCAGCCAATGATCTCAGTCGGTTGGCCAATTCTCTTCGTGAGATGACGCTTTCTTATAAAATTTGATGATGTTAGGTTCTAATTTTAATTAAACAAAGTAAGGGGCCCCTTTTTATAAAAAGGGGCCCCTTATGATTTTTATTAGGTTTTGAATAAAAGAAAGGAGTGGCAAGGTGGTTAATAAAAATGAAGATTTTTTTGAACTTTCAAAAGTTGATTTTTTATATAAAAACAAATTATTAGATAGTTTTTATCATATGTCTAAAATTTTTATAAGTTCAGAAGAATTTAAAACGGCTGTTTCTAACTTCTTGGCTTTAATAACTAAAATTTTGAAACTCGATAGAATAGACATCTTTCAAAAAATAAAAGATAAATGGAATCTTTATTTTTCATGGCCTACAATCTTTAATCATGATCAAAAAGATCAATATATTGAAGGACCTTTTAAGATTATCAGTTTAGATGATAATGACTTAGATTTAATCATTCGTCAAAAATTTTTAATACAGCAGTCTAAATATCATTCATCTTTATTACAACCTATTTTCCTGGGTGATGAATTTTGGGGCATTTCCAGTTTTATTTCTTTGAATAAAGAAAAACAATGGTCATACGATGAACTTTATACTTCTTCAGCTGCTACCAATATTTTAGCCTTTGCTATCTATTTTTATAATCTTGAAAATCGTTTTTGTAATCTTAAAAGATTAGAAGATATAATCCAAAATATTGCAGAGATTAGTCATGATTTTAATAATTTATTAACTGTTATTATCGGAAGTATTGAAAGGATATCTTTCTTAATAAAGAATATAGAAAAAATAGACCAAAAAATTTTAAAATCTCTAGATATTGTTTATATTTCTGCTATTAAGGCCTCTGAATTGGTCAAATTGCTGTTGTTGCATGCCGGTCCACAAATATCTTCCTATAGTATTATAAACCTAAATGACTTTTTAGATGAAATAAAACCTATTCTCAAGGCAATACTTTCAAAAAAGATCAGGATTTCTTTTGAAAAGGAAAAAAATATTTGGCCGGTAAAGATTGACAAAGTTCAATTAGAAAGGATCGTTATCAATTTAACAACCAATGCCAGAGATGTCATGCCTGAAGGCGGTCATTTTGTCTTAAAGACGTATAATACAGATCTATCACCTCCTAAGGCTCAGAATTTGAATATTCCCACTGGGAAATATGTGGTGCTCAAGGTTTCGGATACCGGTAAAGGTATGTCAAGTTCGGTCAGAGAGAAGATCTTCCAACCTTATTTCAGCACCCGAAGAAAAGAAGGCGGGGCCGGGTTAGGTCTGACTATGGCCCTTCAATTTATCAAAAAACTAGGGGGAACTATAGAAATAGAAGGTACTTCGGGGAAGGGAACCACCTTTAATCTCTATTTTCCAGCCCATGCCGTTAGGTAGCGTAGATAAGTCCTTCAAGCGTTTCTCGTATCTCTTCCGGGGGAATCCACCTTATACCAAGCTTATCCGCCAGGGCGAGGATGCCGCGATCGGCTGAGAGGAGAAGGCCATCAAGTTCCAGGGCCAGGAGGATTAGTTCGATATCTTCTTTGGAATCAACAATTCCCTCCCGTAGGGCCTCTCGATATTTACGGCGTAGGGCATTGATAATTTCGTCGGGGTTTCTATGGGCCGAGGCACGAACGGCCTCCTCCGCCACCCGCAGTCCCTTATTGATCCTTTGGCGAAGGTCGTCAATCAGTTCGTAGAGCAAAAAGGCCGGGATCTGGATCTCGTATTTTTTAGGTGATTTGACGCGAAAGATGGCCCTGGCCCTGGGAGGGATCTTGGTGGTACGAAGCATCTTTTTTAATTCTTCGTAGACCGAGGCAGGCATATAGACCCTTACTTGCGGCGCTTCAGAGGCCATCTCCAAGAAATTGACAAAGGCCTCGGTCGGACTGTCTCCGAACTCGCGGTAGACATCCGGATTGGTAAAGACACTGGTGTCGGGAATTAGACGCTCTCTTTCGCGCTCAAGATCGATGGCCAACCTCCAACCTTCTAGCTCTGCTGGGATGATAGCCATGATAAGACCTTTAAGCAAGAAAAATGTATGATTTTTCTAGACTTATCGGCCATTTTGACCTAAAAATAATTAGAAAGTCTTTTCTAAGGAGGGTAGGGTGCGTTGTCTGACCTTACCATGGCCCCTTGATCTGGGGGGAGAGGTTAAGGATCATGTGGATTTACCGGGTAGTAATTTGGTCTATGACTTTCATGGCGATCCTATTTCTGCTGAGCTCTTTATCGTCATGGAAGGTAATCAATTCATGGTCATCCCTGATGTCCTAGAGGCCTTTTTTCGTTATCTTGGTCGAAAAGTAGAGGTCTTTTACGTGACCCTTCCGCCACCAAGGTTTCGCCCTTTGATCGAGGGGCACCCTTTGGCCATAGGCAACCTCGTCCTCAAATTCAGGCCGCAGGTGGTCATGGGGCCGCCGGATTTTATGAGTAAAATAAAGGATTTGATCACCGAACCAAAGACCTTCGTCCGCAATAGAGGGGTCGTCCTTCTGGTTCAAAAGGGTAATCCTAAAGGGATCAAAGGTCCGGAAGACCTGATCCGAAAAGAGATCAAGATCGCCGTCTCTAATCCCAAGACCGAGGTAAATTCCTTTAAGACCTATCTGGCTGCCCTGGAACACGTCCCTGGACTCGAGGAAAAGATAGAAAAAGAGGCTATTTTCAGCCAAGTTATCCATCATCGAGAGGTTCCGGCCTTTGTCTTTGAAGGCTTGGCCGATGTAGCCCCACTCTATTTTCACTTTGCTTATTACTATCAGAATCCACGGTTTTTTGAGACACCGCTTTTTGATTACTTGGAATTCCCAGAAGGGACGGCTCAGCAGGGAGAATATCAAGTGGCCTTGATGAAAGGGGTGGAGGAAGAGCTGCCTCAGGCTTGGCAGTCCTTTTTGCTGACGGATGAGGCCCGAAAATTATATATATCGCACGGGTTTGCAGGTTAAGTTTATTTTTTCACAAATTTATTTCTTTCAATATAAACGTTAATTACGAATCATTTTTGACTTAACAAATAGTTACATATCTTTGAAAAGTTTATTTTTTCACAAGAGATTGACAAACGAGATCAAAGACAGTAAACCCTCTAATCTTAAATCTGAGGAGGTTTTATGGATAAAGACAAGGAATTGATTGCGAAATATGCCGAAAGAGACGAGGAGTTGCGGAGGCTGGTAGAAGAACACCGCGCTTTGGATAATAAGCTTGAGGAGTTCCATCGTCGTCCATATCTCACTTCCGAAGAAGAGGCAGAAAAAAAACGTATTCAGGTCCATAAATTGGCTCTTAAGGATAAAATTATGGCTATAGTTGAAAAATATCGTCGAATGGAGGAGGGAGAAGGATAGTGTCCACGAAAATGACCGGTGCCCAAATCATTATTGAGGCCCTCAAACGCGAGGGTGTGGAGATTATCTTCGGTTATCCCGGGGGGGCAGTGATAGACATCTATGACGAACTCTACCGCACCCCGGAAATCAAACATGTCTTGGTCCGCCATGAACAAGGGGCTGCTCATGCCGCCGATGGCTTTGCCCGTTCAACCGGTAAGGTAGGGGTCTGTCTGGTCACCTCTGGTCCTGGAGCCACCAACACGGTAACCGGCATCGCTACGGCTTACATGGATTCTATCCCCATTGTGGTCTTCACCGGACAGGTGCCCACCAAATTGATCGGAAACGATGCCTTCCAAGAGGTAGACATCGTCGGGATCACCAGGCCCTGTACCAAGCACAATTTTTTGGTCAAACGGGTAGAAGACCTGGCCTGGACCATAAAGGCGGCCTTTCACATCGCCCGTACCGGGCGGCCTGGTCCGGTCCTGATCGATCTTCCCAAAGACGTCCAGCAATCCAAGACGGAGTTTTATTATCCGGATGAGATCAAACTCCGTAGTTACAATCCGGTCTATGAACCTCACACTAGACAGGTAGAAAAGGCCTATCGTTTGCTGGAGACCTCGACTCGCCCGATCCTGTTTGTCGGCGGAGGGGTCATCGCCTCCGAGGCCCATGAAGAGGTTCGGGAATTGGCCGAATTGCTCAACCTTCCGGTGACCATGTCCCTCATGGGACTTGGTGGCTTCCCAGGGACCCACGAGCAATCCTTGGGCATGCTCGGCATGCACGGTACCTATTATGCCAATATGGCCGTGGCCAATAGCGATCTCATTATCGCCGTAGGGGCCCGGTTTGACGATCGAGTGACCGGTAAGGTCGATGCCTTTGCCCCTATGGCCAAGATCGTCCATATTGATATCGACCCCACGTCCATTCAGAAAAACGTCCGAGTTGATGTACCTATTGTGGGTGACTGTAAGCGGGCCTTGATCAAACTCTTAGAGATCATCAAAGAAGTTGGTCGCCCGGCCAAACTTTGGCGGGAACAGTTCAAAGAATGGTGGGAGCAGATCGATATCTGGCGCCGTCGTTATCCCTTGACTTACAAGAAGGACGACCAACAGATCAAACCCCAATATGTCATTGAAAAACTCTATGAACTGACCAAAGGAGAGGCGATCATTTGTACCGAAGTGGGGCAAAACCAGATGTGGACCGCCCAGTTTTACAAATTTGATCGTCCTCGAACATTGCTTTCCTCTGGTGGTCTAGGAACCATGGGCTATGGCTTTCCAGCCTCCATCGGAGCCCAGATGGGCAACCCTGATAAATTGGTCATTGATATCGCCGGTGATGGCTCTATCCAGATGAACATCCAAGAGATGGCTACAGCCATCGATCAACGTCTGCCGATCAAGGTCATCATCCTGAATAACGGTTATCTCGGGATGGTCCGCCAGTGGCAAGAGCTCTTTTATGATCGTCGTTATTCGGCCGTTCAATTCCCGACTCTTCCGGACTTTGTCAAATTAGCCGAAGCTTACGGGGCCACAGGTTTTAGGGCCACCAAGCCAGAGGAGGTAGAACCAATTCTCAAAAAGGCCCTTGATACCAAGGGATTGGTTTTGGTCGACATCCATATCGCCCCTGAGGAGGGCGTTTTCCCCATGGTCCCCGCTGGTCGGGCCACAACGGAAATGATTCTGGTCTAAGGAGAAGGCTTATGGAGAGGAAACATACCCTTTCGGTGCTAGTAGAGAACACACCCGGAGCGCTGGCCCGTATTGTTGGGCTCTTTAGTGGTCGCGGTTTTAATATCGACAGCCTCTGTGTAGCAGAGACCTTGGACCCTACTCTCTCGCACCTAACCTTGGTAACCCATGGAGATGACTTGATCATCGAACAGATCATCAAACAACTTCGACGTCTGGTAGATGTTTACAAAGTGGTGGATGTGACCGAAGAGGGTGAATTTGTCGAAAGAGAAATGGCCTTGATCAAGGTCAAGGCCGAAAAGGAGACCAGGGCCGAGGTCCTGCGGATGTGCGATATATTTCGGTGTAAGGTCGTAGACGTGAGCCCTAAGACCTATACCATCGAGGTCACCGGTCCGGAGAGCAAGCTTAAGGCGGTCATTGAACTCTTAAAGCCCATCGGTATCAAGGAATTGGTCCGTACTGGTTTGATCGCCATCAGACGCGAGAAAAAATCCATCTAGACTGGATCCTTATCGAACTAGAACAGGCTGGGGTAACACCCAGCCTGTTCTAGTTTTTATAGGCCCTTGTCCCCTTTCTTCACTCCCGGAACGCAAACTGGATAATTGCTCTAGACCTACTCTGGATAGTTGCTCTACGGGAAATAAGGACTATTTTGCTTAAGACGGAAATTAAATGGTTATGGCCTGGTTATATGTCCTTTGGGGCAGTTTTTTGCTTTATTTGGGCGGAGAGATCCTGATCAAGAGTGCCTCGAATTTGGCCCTGGCCCTCCGTTGGTCCTCCCTCCTTATTGGTTTAACGGTGGTGGCCTTGGGCACCTCGGCCCCGGAACTTGCCGCCACTTTGATTGCTGCCTTTAAAGGGATGGAAGCTGTGGCCCTTGGCAACATCGTTGGCTCGAATATCGCCAATGTGAGTCTGGTCCTGGGGGCGGCGGCCCTGATCATTCCCCTAAGGCCTACCTCCCGTTTTGTTCGGCAAGAGCTCCCTTTTATGATCCTCACCGGGCTGATCCTCTTTCTTGTGCTAAACGACGGTCGCCTCGGTCGGGCAGAGGCCCTGGTTCTCTTCTTGTTTCTCTTGATCTTCTTGTTTGTCCTTTTTAGGCGAGACCATTTGCCTAGCATCTCCTCTGAACTCGTCCCCAAGGTCAAGAAAAGTAAAAGGCTCTTTGTGCATATTTTGGGAATCGCCCTGGGGGTGGTCTTTCTTTCCATTGGGGCCGACGTCCTGATCGACGGAGCCGTGATCCTGGCCCAAAGATTCGGTCTTTCCCAGAGGATAATTGGTCTTACGGTGGTCGCTCTGGGGACCAGTCTCCCAGAGCTGGCCAGCACCTTGGTCGCCGCTTATCGCGGGGCCGGACAAATCATCCTGGGTAACCTTATCGGCTCAAACGTCATGAACATCTTGGCCGTCTTGGCCTGTACTTCCTTGATAAGGCCCCTTTCTTTTCCTCAAGAAAAGGTCTTTCTCGATCTGTCCGTGATGATGGCCTTTTTTCTCTCCTGTTGGGCAATGCTCTCCTTTGGGCAAGGAATGGGGAGGATTAAGGGACTTTTGGCCTTGGTTTTATATATAACCTACCTTTTCTTTCTTTATCATCAATGAACGAAGTTTATGACCGTATGTAGATCGATTTGGTGGAACATAAAGAGATCAAAGGTCAGGTGAATGATTACGGCCAGAACGAGCAATTTAGGACCCACCCGGCCAGAAAGAAGGTAGGTCTCTCTTTCCCAACCCCGGCCTTGGCGAAAAAGGGAAACGAAGTTCATCATTACATAGCACTCGACGGCAAAGGGTGGAAAACCCAGGAATCCAAGGACAGGCATCTCAAAGAGTTTTAAGTTCCCGACAAAAGGTACCGTATAAATCCACTTACTCTCTGCCCAAAAGTTCCAGAATTCCCAGAGAAAGCCGCAAATAAGGCCGGCGATCAAGAGGAGTAAAAACTTGCGCAAAGACCCCTTCTCCCACTCTCTGAGGAGTGAGGGGACGCCCAAGGCGTGATTTATAGGTTCTAGGAGAAAAACAAAACTCCCCCAGACCAGGGGGAAAAAATATGTGGGATAGGCCACAGGAAGGATCAAAAAGAGCCCACCAAGGAGGATAAACCAAGGATAAAGGCCTTGGGCCTGTTTTAACCGTTTTACCCGATGTCTCTTTAAGAGACCGTAGGCCAAGAGCAACTCATAGGTCTCAAAGAGCCCGGGGAGTACAGTCCCAAAGGAAAGGAAATAGCCAAGCCAGCGTAACGGCAGGCAGGAGATAATGTTTATATAGTGCCAATTTTTGAGATAGAGGTTAAACCACTCAAAAATAAGCCAGAAAAAGGTGGACCACGGGATAAGAATCAAAAACTCTCGGGTTCGGTCGATGATAAGGGAGTTGCCAGTCTTTCGCCTGACCAACCAATCGGCCAAAAAAATATAAGGCCACCAGGCCAGTAGATAAAACCAATGGCCGGCGAATTTGGAGCCTTTAAAGAGCCATACCTCGGCCAGAAGGAGAAAGAAGAGGCTCAGTAGGCCATAATAACGTGCCCAAAGATCTTTCATATTAACAACATGTCTGATTTCTCGATTTAAGACAAGACATTAAAGCCTGCCTTATTTTTGACAGCCAGGGCAGAAATATGTCCCCCGGCCAGCGATCTTTTGATAGGCGATTTCCTGTCCGCAACGAGGGCAGGGCTCCCCTCTCTTTCGATAGACCAGGTGTTGTCTCTGAAAATTTCCCCTCTGACCCTGGCCATCGACATAGTTTCTGACCGATGATCCCCTCTCTCTTATGGCCTCTTCCAAAACCTCCTTGATGACTCTGAGGAGTCGACCAGCTTCTTCAAAAGAGAGGGAAGAAGTCTTCCGTTTCGGATGAAGGCCGGCTCGGAAAAGGGCTTCATCCGTATAAATATTACCCAGCCCGGCAATCATTTCTTGATCAAGGAGAAAGGCCTTAAGACCCCTGTTTCGGGTTCGGAGAAGGGCAAAAAATTCTTTTTCGTTTAGTTCAAATGGTTCCGGCCCTAATTTAGCCAATATTCGGTGGTGAGAAAGGTCTTCTTCTTTGACCAGTTCTATCCAACCAAATTGACGAAGATCGGTATAGGCTAGTCTGATCCCTTGATCGAGATAAAAAAGGAGATGGGTGTATCGAGGCTCAGAGGCCGAAGGGACTAAATAGATCAGATTTCCTGTCATCCGGAAATGAAAAAGGAGCGCGTTTTGGGTCAAATGAATGATAAGGAGCTTTCCCCGTCGGGAGAGGGCCTTAATTTTTTGGCCAGGAAGGCTTTTTTGGAAAAGTTCTGGATCAGAACGCAGGATCTTGGCCAGACGAATCTCCAATCTTTGAATGACCCGTCCGCAGATAAGGGGGGAGAGGGTCCGTTTTATGGTTTCAATTTCTGGTAGTTCCGGCATTCCCACGCCCCGGTCTCAAGTGAGGTCGATGATAATCCCCAAGCCTTGGTCTCTCAAGCACCTTCTGAGAGAAATCTTTTAGGGGCCAAAAGACCTTCCGATAAAAATAGAAGACTATTCCAGAAAATTAGAAAGGCACTTCTAAATTATCTAGGAGCGTTTGTTTTATATAAACTTTTTAGAAGACTAAAGATATAGAAAAATGAATATTGATAAAACAAAATTTGATTCTATAACATATATAAAAATATCATTCTTTATTTTATTGTTTATTTCCATAATAAGTCTTATCAAAGGATGGAATACAGGCAATTTTAGTTTTTCAAAGATTGAAATAGAATGGTATTTTCATTTCTGGCTAGGATTAGCTGCACTAATTATGTGCACTATATTAGCAATATTGACTAAAAATATATATAAAAAAACAAACCTAATTACATTAAGATTAATACCAATTAGTCTTATCCTGTATGCTATAGGAATAGCTATTACAACATTTCATAATGACTACTGCAAAATTTGTGCTGATTTAGGAATATGTGGTTCAGCACATAATTATCCTATTATTATAGGACTTTTGATAATTTATCTTTTGATAATATTTCATATTTTATATGATAAAGATCTTGATAAATCGCTTAAAAATACAATTTTAAAAAATATAATGTTATCAACGTCAATAATATTTTTTTTGATGTTAATTGTATTATTTATCGGAATTTTCTTTATAAAACTGCCATCCGAAATGGTATACAAAGAGAAAACTAATATTCAAGGATTAAGTTTTTTATCAATAATGATATTTTGTTTTTTAGTAAGTATACAATATCTCAGTCATTTTAAAAAGAAAAAAAAGAGAGAAATTTTAATAAATTCCATATCATTTTTTTCTTTAGGTTTAATTCAAATAATACCAGCTTATCATATTTTTACTTGTTATTGGTGTGATGTAGAAGAATGTTCTGAGTTTTTTTCTATAGGAGGAATTTTTATCTTTATTTCTGTTTATATACTATGGTTATCATTTTTACCTTTAATTGAAGAAAAATGATTAAAAAGAAGTTTTTGAGTTTAAAATGGGAAATACTTCATAGTTTTATTGCTATATCTTTTATACCTATCTTTATTTTATATTTATTTTTAGGGTGGTCTGCTTGGATACTATATAAGAAGCACGTAGAAGAAGAAACTAAAAAGAATTTATTATTATTAAAAACAAATATAGAAGATCTAATTGTCAACGAAAAAAATTTTAGACGAATAATATATCTAATTAAAAAGACGGAAGACATAGCAGGTCTCAGGATTTGGATATTAGATAAAAACAATAAACCTATTTTTGGTTCATATAATTTACATATTGATCTAGACAAATTAATAAATTCATATAAACAAAAGATTGAAAATGGAGCGTGTAATAAATTAATATGTAAAGTTTCAAAAAAACCAAATTTATTAATAACAGAAATAAAAATCAATGATAACAAAAAATATTTTATTTTATGTGAAGCTAGCATAAAAAAATCAGGAGTTGCTTATATATTTAAGCATTTGTTTGCTTTCTGGATCATATTTTTGTTAATAATTTTGGTAATAATTTGTATTTATAGTCTATACTTCTCGTATAGAATTACCAATCCAATAATAAAACTAAAAGAGAGCGCCGAATTAATTAGTAAAGGAAATTTAGAGACAAAAGTAGAGATAGATAGTAAGGATGAGCTTAAAATTTTGGGTGATACTTTTAATAAAATGGTCAAAAATTTGCGGACAAGTTATTATCAATTATCATCTATATTAGAATATTTTCGCACTTTTTTAGATACAATTGAATGTGTTATCATCTTTCTCGATAAAGAAGCACACATTATTTCAGTTAATAAGACACTAATCAGGATTTTAGGATATACTGAAAAAGAAATTCTCAATAAACATATTAAATTAATTTGGGATGATTTTAAAGATGAAATTTTAAATAACAATGAAAAAATGACTATTTTTGAAACAACATATTTAAAAAATAAAAAGGGAGAGAAGATACCATTTTTTATGGCTTTATCTAGAATTATTTTGGAGAATAACCAATTTTTTATCCTTACAGGACAAAATTTAGAAGATATATATGCTTTATATAGAAAATTACAAGAGGAAAGAGAAAGACTATTGGTAACTTTAAAATCAATAGGAGATGCAGTTATTGTTACAGATGATGAAGGTAAAGTAATACTAATTAACAATATGGCTGAAAAATTGACAGGATGGAAAGAAGAAGAGGCTATAGGTAGAAAAATTGATGATATATTTAAAATCATAAATGGTAAAACAAGAGAATTATATGAAAACCCGGTAAATAAAGTATTAAAATTAGGGAAAATTGTTAATTTAGAAAGTGATACTATTTTGATTAAAAAGAATGAAGAAGAAGTATATATCGGAGATAGTGCAGCGCCAATAAAAGATATACAAGGTAAAATTATAGGAGTTGTTTTGGTCTTTAGAGATATTACTAAAGAGAAATTATTGCAAAATGAAATTATAAAAACAGAAAAACTCAAATCTATAAGTTTATTAGCTGGTGGTATCGCTCATGATTTTAATAATATTTTATCTGCTATTTTAGGAAATTTAGAATTAGCTAACATTTCACTTGATCCAAATAATAAAACAAAAAAGTATGTAACTAATGCTCAAAAAGCAATATATTTAGCTACTAATTTAACAAAGCAATTATTGACATTTGCTAAAGGCGGAGAACCAATAAAAGAACTAGCTTCGTTAAAAGATATTGTAAAAGATTCAGCTTCATTTGTTTTGGTCGGTTCTAATATTAAGTGCTATTTTGATATAGAAGAAGATCTTTGGCCTGTTGAAGTAGATAAAGGACAAATTAGTCAAGTTATACAAAATATTGTTATTAACGCTAGACAGGCTATGCCAAATGGCGGAAATATAATCATATCATGCCGAAATATCCCAGAAGAAATGGCTCAAAAGTTGAATTTATATCCGGTTAGACCTTATATAGAAATAAGTATAAGTGATGATGGACCTGGAATTCCTAAGGAAAGATTAGAAAGGATATTCGAACCATTTTTTACTACAAAAGAAAATGGTTCCGGATTGGGCTTGGCTATATGTTATTCTATTATTCATAAACATAATGGCCATATTAGAGTAGAATCAGAAGTTGGTAAAGGAACAACATTTTTTATTTACCTGCCAGCTAAAAAAGAAAAGTTATGCGAGGAAGATGTCTGTCAAATAGAAACAATTCCTGAGGAGAAAAAATATAAAGGAAAAATATTAATTATGGATGATGAAGAAATAATTCGTGATACAACTAAAGAGATTCTAACTCTCTTGGGATATAGAGTTGAAACAGCAGCCGACGGGGAAGAGGCTATTAAGTTGTATCGTAAAGCTTTGGAAGAAAATGATCCTTTTGATGCCGTTATTATGGATTTGACCATACCAGGCAAAATGGACGGTAAAGAGACCATCAAAGAGCTTCTAAAAATTGACCCAAAGATAAAAGCTATCGTCTCAAGCGGTTACGCCAATGATCCGGTTATGGCGCACTATGAGCAATATGGTTTCAAGGCTCGCCTAGTAAAACCCTATACTCTAGATAAATTAAAAGAAGTTTTGCGACAGGTAATAGAAAGGGATTAAAGACCTTCGGCCCCGGGAATAAATAATTTGTCCTGATGGGTGCCAGGGGGGATTTGAGCCCCTTTCCAGGCCACCACTCGCCTGAGCCTAGTTCCAGGGGATAATCGAACCCCTTCTTCAAGAAAGACCCAATCTTCAAATACTACGCCTTCACCCGAGATCTCCGGCGAGACCTCAAACTGACGGGGGGGAGGCTCAAGCCCTTTGATCACCGCCCGTCTAAGAAGTAAATCTTCATGGGCCTTAAGATAGGAAGGCAGGGTCCCGATGTCTTGCCAATAAAAAGAAGTCCCTACCAAGGCCTTAATCGGTACCCCTTTTTGGAGCAATCTTTGATAAGCAGGCATAAATTCGCGTGCCCCCTCGGGAAGCAATCTAACAAATTCAGGGGTAATGACCTTTAAGCCGGTATAAGCAAAGGCGTCTTCGGCCTTTTCATCAAACCCACCCACCTCGTCTCCAGAGAGCAGGATTTTGTTAAACTTTGGATGTCTGTGAAGGAGGAGGGTCACCACCCCACCCAGGCGCCTATGGGCCTCAAGCAGGGCCTTTAAGGGGAAATTGGTGACCACGTCGGCGTTTATGACCAGGGTATCTTCGGTGAAGAATTCTTTGGCCCCAAGAAAGGCCCCCACCGGCCCCAAAATTTTTTCCTCTTCAAAGATCTCGAAATGGACCTCTGGATGGCGTCTTTGATAAAGGGCCACAAATTCTTTGATCTGCCCGGCTAAATGGTGAACGTTGAGACCTATGTGTTTAAATCCCAATTGACCCAAGGAATCAAAGATGATCTCAAGCAGTGGTTTGCCAAGGAGGTGAAAGAGGGGTTTGGGTACAAAACGAGTATAAGGAAGGAGCCTTTCCCCCTTCCCAGCCGCTAAGACAAAGGCCCGCATTCAGAATTAGGCCTTTTTCTCGATCTCTTCTTTGGTATCACTCTCTTTGAGCCCTTCCTTAAAGGCTCGGATACCCTTGCCTAGGCCGGCACCGATCTCCGGAAGTCTTTTGGCCCCAAAGAGGACCAGAGCAATCAAAAGGATGATCAATAGTTCTTGACTGCCGAGCCCAAACATGAGACCCTCCTTTCGTCATTTACCTACTAAAGCTACCAGAAGGACACTCAGTTCGTAAAGTAAGACCAAAGGAACGGCCAAAAAGAGCTGATTAACCACATCCGGGGTGGGGGTAAGGATGGCGGCAAGCACAAAGGCCACCAGGATGGCATAACGCCGGAAACGTCGAAGATCCCTGGCGGTAATTACCCCTAAATGAGAGGCCACCGTGAGCCCTACCGGGACCTGAAAGGCTAGTCCGAAAATAAATAAAAGCCGTAGGGCAAAGCTTAGGTAATCCTTCAAAGTGGGCACCAAGATGAGTCTTGGGCCGGCAAAGCCAGCCAAAAAGGCAAAGGCCTTGGGAAAGATCAAAAAATAGGCAAAGGCCGCCCCGCCCAAAAAGGAAATACAGGAAAAGAGGATCATTGGTCGGGCAAAACGCCTTTCATGGCTATAAAGCCCAGGGGCCACAAAACGCCAAACCTGAAAGATGATCACCGGACTGGCCAAGAGGGCCCCGGCGATGATGGCCAATTTTAGATAACTGAAAAAGGCCTCCTGATAGGCGGTAAAGATAACCCTTTCTCCCTTGGGAAGCACAGGGAGAAGAGGGGCCAAGATAAAGGCCAATAGTCGGTCAATCTGCCAGTAACAAAAGGCCGCTCCTATGGTGACCGCGATCAGACACTTGACGATCCGATCCCTTAACTCCGCCAGGTGCTCGGTTAGGGGTAATTCCTTGTCTTCCAAGGCCTTAGCGTACGAGATCCTTCATCTCCTTGGCCAGGGTTTCTGGATCAAGCCCTTGTTCACGATAAAGATCGTCTGGTTTCCCGGAACTCCCATAGCGGCTGACCCCTTTGAGACAAAGGGGCACGGTGAGTCGATGAAGGGCCAAGGTCCGCGCTACTAGGGTGCCTAAACCGGTTTCAACCACGTGATCTTCGGCCACGAGGATAGGGCCGATCTTAGCTGCCTCAAGGATGGCCTCTTCATCCAGAGGCCTAATGGAAGCCATGTTTAAGACCCCTATGGATAGACCCTCAGAGGCCAAGATCTCTCTGGCTTCAAGGACACGGGAGACCAACGGACCATAGGTGATAAAGGTCCCTTGGCTTCCTCGTCTCAGCCAGTCGGCCTTGCCAGGGACAAATTGATAATCTGGACCAAAGAAAGGGTTGCCTTCTTCATCGGTGATCACCGGGATCTTTGAACGCCCCATACCAACAAAGAAATTGCCCTTTTGCCTGGCTACATAGCGGATGACCCGATCGGTCTGATTGGGATCAGCGGGCATAAAGATCTGAAGCCCTACCAGACTCAAGAGAAGACCTAAGTAATCGACGCACTGGTGGGTAGGACCATCTTCACCCACGTCAAGACCTAGATGGGTGCTGACAATCTTTAGATTAGAGAGATTCAGGATATTTAGACGGTGTTGATTATAGGTCTCGTCTACGGCAAAGACACCAAAGGTAGAGAAAAAGACCAAAAAACCCTCCTTGGACAAGGCCCCGGCCACCGAAGCAGTATGGTGTTCCTGGATGCCGGATTCAAAAAAGGCCCCAGGGGAGTGCTTACGAAAGGCGGTCATCTTGACCGAGCCTTCCAAATCACAAGTAAGCCCAAGGACCTTGGGTGTCTGACCAGCCAGGTTATTGAGCTCTGCCAGGGAAAGCAAGGCCTTACCGTAGGCCGAGCGATTATCAGTCTTTGTCTCAGGATCATAAAGGATGGGCTCGCCGGGGTTGATCTCCGGGTGTTCGGGCTCATGCTCCTGAGGCGGAAAAGAAATAGGATAGCTCTTGCGTCTTTCCAAAAGGATATCTACCTCCGACGGATCAAAGCCTAGTTCTTTTAAGGCCTCTTTAGCCATATCCGGTGGCAGGGCCATGCCATGCCATTTGGCCTCGTCTTCCATAAAGGAGATCCCCTTGCCCATCACCGTATGGGCCAAAACGGCGGTAGGTTTTTCGGGATCTGGGAGGTCTTTGGTAAGCACTCTTTTTAAGGTCTGAAAGAGATCGTTAAAATCATGGCCCTTGGTCTCAAGGAGGTTCCAATGGGTGGCCCTGATCTCCGCAGCGATATCCTGAGGCATGACCTCTTGGATATGGCCTCCGATCTGAAGACGGTTGTAGTCGATCAGGACCGTTAGATTATCAAGGCCAAATTTGACGGCCCAGCGCCGGGCCTCGATGACCTGGCCCTTTTGTTGCTCGCCGTCTCCCATGAGGCAGAATACACGACGCGGAAGGCCTTTGAGTTTTAAGGCCTTGGCCATACCACAAGCCGCCGAAAGCCCTTGGCCGAGATTACCCGTATTCCACTCTACCCCAGGGACGGATTGTTCCACGTGGCCGCCAAAGGCCGAACCCGCTCGTCGAAACTCCATCAAAAACGGTTCTTCTGGGAAATAGCCGTACTCGCAGAGCACGGCGTACACTCCCGGGCTAATGTGTCCCTGGCTGATGACGATACGGTCCCGATCTGGGTTACGCGGGGCCTTGGGATCGTGTTCTACCAAGGCATAAAGCATGAGCAACAGGTGAAGAGAAGAAAGGGACCCCCCGGGATGACCACAGCCAGCAAGGGTGGTGGACAAAATGATTCGTCTGGCACACCGACGCCACATTTCCTCTAAAGTGGTAAGGGCCTCTTGCGAAATGGTTTCTTGAGAGATATCCAAGCGCAACATCCTTTTCTCCTTCCTTTGGGATTCGGCTCGACCTATAGCGCCTCTTGCCGCGGAATTCAACCCTTTACTTGACAGAGCCATGTGATGGGCTAAATGAAGGCCCATACATAAAGGAGAAACCCATGGATCTTCAAAATAAGGACCAAAATCGAAAAGAGGTTTTAAAGAGAAGGTGTTTTCGGGGAAATTTTACCTTATGGATCCTCTTTTTTCTCTTAACCACTCAGGCCCTAGCCCTGACCCCTTTTGAGGAAAATAATATCGCCGTCTATCAAAAGGCCAAAGAGGCTGTCGTCCATATCGAATGCCTTCAAAGGCCAAGTTCTACCAAGTCTCAGACCCCCAAAAGGGCCCTTGGGTCTGGTTTTTTTATCTCCAAAGACGGCCTCATCCTCACCAATTTTCACATCATCCAAGACGCCTATCTGATCTATGTCATTGACGGAGACGGCCATCGCTATCAGGCCCGGATCATTGGCACTGACCCCCCTACGGACTTGGCTGTCCTAAAAATCGAGCCCAAAACCGAAGTAAAACCCCTTTCCTTTGGCGAGAGCGAAAAATTAAGGATCGGGCAAAAGGTCCTGGCCATCGGTAATCCCTTTGGTCTGGATAACACCCTAACGGTTGGGGTGGTCAGTGCCCTCAACCGTAGCCTCCCAAGCCCCACCCTTGAGCTCTCCCACAATATCATTCAGACCGATGCCGCCATTAACCCCGGAAACTCAGGCGGACCTTTGCTCAATTCTAAGGGAGAAGTGGTTGGGATCATCACCGCCGTCTTGAAACCCGATGCCCAAAATATCGGCTTTGCCATCCCGGCTGAAGTAGCCGTTCGGATCGTCCCCCAACTCATCAAACAAGGTTATGCGATAAGACCCTTTGCCGGGATACGGGGCATAGACCTCAACCCGCGGCTGGCCAATCTCTTTGGCCTCAAATATACCGAAGGGGTCCTTGTCGAACAGGTCATCCCTGGCTCCCCGGCAGACAAGGCCGGACTAAAAGGAGGCAATCGTCTGATCCTCCTCGGTGAAGAAAAGATCTTCCTCGGAGGCGATATCATCGTCGCGGTCAATGGTCGACCTGTCCGCCGGCGCCTTGATATCGTCGATGAACTTACCCGTCACCATCCCGGCGACCGGATCACCCTTACGGTCTTGCGAGACGGAAAACTTTTAAAATTTCCGATAATCCTTGGTAAACTACCGCCTATCTATCCACGACCATGAACAAAAAAGACGCTAAACCCTATGTTTCCGTAGTCATTCCGATCTTTAACGAAGAGGAAAATATTCCTCCCCTCCTAGAAAGGCTTGAGGCGGCCCTTACCCCTTTGGGTAAGCCCTTTGAGGTAATCATGGTAGACGACGGTTCCACTGATGGCTCAGCCCAGGTCTTAAAGAGCCTTAAACCCCGCTACCCTTGGCTTAAGGTGATCTTTCTAAGACGCAATTTCGGCCAAAGTGCCGCTTTCACCGCCGGGATCGATTATGCCCGAGGAGAGATCATTGTCACCATGGATGGTGATCTCCAGAATGATCCAGCAGACATCCCCAAGCTCCTGAAAAAGATCGAAGAGGGCTATGATGTCGTCTCCGGCTGGCGAAAAAATCGTAAAGATCCCTTTCTCTCCCGCCGGTTGCCCTCTGTTCTGGCCAATAGACTCATCAGTCGCTTGACCAAGGTCAGACTCCATGACTATGGTTGTTCACTCAAGGCCTATCGAGCGGAAGTCATTCAAGGCCTGGCCATCTACGGAGAGCTTCATCGCTTCATCCCGGTCTTGGTCAGCCTCCGTGGGGCTAAGATCGCCGAAGAGGTAGTCAACCATCATCCCCGCCGACACGGAAAGAGCAAATATGGCCTTTCCCGAACCTATCGAGTCCTGCTCGATCTGTTGCTCATGATCTTCTTCCGCAAATTTGCCACCCGTCCCCTCCATGTCTTCGGGCTTACTGGAGGGCTCATGTTCTTGGCCGGTTTTCTGATCGAGGCCTATCTCTCCTGCATAAAGCTCCTTTATCACCAAAATATCGGCCAGAGGCCGCTCCTCTTGCTTGGGGCCCTTTTGATCATCACGGGAATCAATCTTTTAGGGACCGGACTTTTGGCCGAAATGGTCATGCGTACTTATTTTGAGGCCTCAAATCATCGTATTTATTCCATCCGTGAGGTCCTTGAGTGAAAAGATATTTGAGTTTTTCCCTAAAGGTTGCCGTAAGCCTTGGGCTTCTTTATTACCTTTTACGCCATACTGATCTAGCCACCCTGTGGCAGACCATCCGCAAGATCTCTCCGTGGTGGTTTACCGCCGCCTTTCTCTGTTACCTCGTCTTCCAGATGATCAGTACCTTTCGTTGGCAACTTATCTGTAAAAGTCTCGATTTTAAGAAAAATTATGTTTATTTCCTAAAACTTTACTTTATAAACCAATATTTTAACGCCTTTTTACCTGGTCTTTTGGGTGGCGATATAATTCGGGTGGGTTATCTACTCAAAGATGGCGCCTCCAAGACAGCAGCCACCCTATCGGTCTTTTATGATCGGGCCTTCGGGTTTTTGGGGGCCCTACTCTTGGTAGGGGTCTCTTTGCCCCTTGAAGGTGAGTTTTTGCCGCCACCCACCCAAAAGACCCTTTATCTCCTCTCAGGATCAGGTCTTTTACTCTGTCTTATCATCCTCCTTTTGAGGAGATTTTGGGGTAAAAAACTACAAAATTATCACCTTCTCTTGGCCTCAGCGGTCTTTCACCTCCGAGTCTTTCTGATCCTCCTCTTTTTGGGCCTTTTGGTCCAAACTTTCTACAGTATCCATCTCTTTTTTCTGGGTTGTGGGCTAAACCTCCCGGTTCCCTTGACCAAATATCTGATTATTGTCCCTATTATGGGGGTCCTGGCTGCCATGCCGGTGAGTCTTGGAGGATTAGGGGTCCGAGAGGGAACCCTGGTCTACTTCTTGAGGCTTCTTGGCTTTGGGGCTGAATATGGATTGGCTTTGGGTATTTTGGTCTATGCCGTGGCCCTCCTGGGTGGGGCCATCGGAGGCATAATCTATTTCACCCGTGGTTCTGGTCAAAGGCCAAAGGATGTTTGAGAGTATCGATTGGAAGAGTTGGCTAAACACCATCGTTCCCCTCTTTATCATCGTCGATCCGATAGGGAATATCCCACTCTTTGTCAGCCTCACCGAAGGGACCCTTGAGGACCAAAAGCGGAGGATGACAGCCAAGGCCTGTCTGGTCGCCGCCTTGGTCTTGGGTCTTTTTGCCCTCTTCGGTGACCAAATCCTTTCTTTCTTCAATATCTCCGTGGCCTCTTTTCGGGTGGCTGGGGGCTTTATTCTCTTCACCATTGCCCTTCAGATGCTTCAGGCCCGCCCCCGAGGGACCAAGAGTTCACCTGAAGAAGAATTAGAAAGCCGCCAAAAAGAAGACATCGCCATTGTCCCCTTAGGTGTTCCCATTTTGGCTGGTCCAGGGGCAATCACCACGGTGATGGTCCTGGCCAGCGGTCAAGGGCTTGAGACCAAGCTCCGGGTTGTCCTGGGTAGTATCATTGTGTGTTTTATCAGCTTCTTGATCTTGAGTTATGCCACCCGGATCTCCAAAATTTTAGGACATACCGGGACCAATCTCTTTGGTAGATTAATGGGCTTGATTCTGGCGGTGATTTCCGTTGAATATATGGCAAGGGGGTTGAGGGAATTATTCCCCGGTTGGCTAAGGCCTTAAGGCCCCCTGAAAGGGTCTAAAGGAGGCATCATGAAAGTAGCCATCATCAAGGATGAAATCTTCCTAAAACACAATCCCGGAGATTATCATCCAGAACGTCCGGAAAGATTGGAGAAGATTTATGCCCGCCTGGAAGATCCCGAATTTTCCCAGTGGCTTAAGGTCCTTTCTCCCCGCCCGGCCACTGAAGAAGAACTGGCCTGGAACCATGATCCAGCCTATATCAGAAGCGTTGCGGCCACCGCCGGGCAGGCCCATGTCCAACTTGACCCGGATACCGCCACCTCTCCTGAATCCTACCAAGCGGCCCTCAATGCCGTTGGGGCCCAATTTGTAGGACTTGAGGCCCTGTTTCAGGGCTCGGTGGAGGCGGTCTTTGCCCTGGTTCGTCCCCCAGGGCACCATGCCGAATACAATCGCGCCATGGGCTTTTGCCTCTTTAACAATGTGGCCCTTGCCGCCCATTACGCCCTAAAAAGGCTCGGCTGTCAGAGGGTCCTGATCGTTGATTGGGATCTTCACCACGGAAACGGCACCCAGTGGTCCTTTTACGAGTCTGACCAGGTGCTCTATTTCTCTACCCATCAATTTCCCTATTATCCCGGTACAGGTCGGGTGGAAGAGATTGGCCGGGGTAGGGGGCTTGGTTTTACAGTCAATGTGCCCCTTTCTGCCGGCTGTGGGGATGGAGAATACGCCACTGTCTTTCACGAGATCCTCATCCCGGTAGCCGAGGGTTTTAAGCCTGAGGTCATCCTGATCTCTGCCGGTTTTGATATCTACTTTGCCGATCCCTTGGGTGGTATGTCGGTCACACCCATCGGTGTGGCCTATCTGACACGCTTGATCAAGGACCTGGCTCAGCGCTTTTGCCAAGGGAAGATATTGCTCACGCTGGAAGGTGGATACAATCTTCAAGGCTTGGCTGAATGTGTGGCTGCCGTTATCTCGGAACTTGCCGGACAATCGATTATTCCAGAAGATCGCCTAGAAGAACTAAAAAAGGTCAAGGCCTCCTTGGGGGTCATTAACCAAGTAAAGGAGACCCTTCGTCCATATTGGCGTTTTTAACTTTGAGGCAAAAGGAGGATATAATGCCCGTTTCCCAAAAGATTAAAGAATATCTAGCCGGGGCCTCTTGGATCAGGAAGATGTTTGAGGAAGGGGCAAGGCTTAAGGCCCGCTATGGGGCAGACCGGGTCTGTGATTTCAGCCTAGGGAACCCGGATGTCCCCCCGCCTCCAGGGGTAAAGAAGGCCTTAGAAGACCTGATTCGCAAAGACGAACCAGCCCTTCACGGGTACATGCCCAACGCCGGTTTCCCCTTTGTCCGTGAGGCCATGGCCATTAAGGTCTCCAAGGAACAGCGGTTGGCAGTGCCTATGGAACACATCGTCATGACCTGCGGGGCAGCCGGGGCCTTAAACGTGGTCCTAAAGGCCATCCTTGAACCCGGAGATGAGGTCATCTTTCCCGCTCCCTTTTTTGTGGAATACAAGTTTTACGTCGAAAACCATGGCGGTATACCCAAGCCTGTCCCAACCAAGGAAGACTTTGGCCTAGACCTTGAGGCCATCGAAAAGGCCATTACCAAAAAGACCAAGGCTGTTTTGATCAACTCCCCTAATAACCCCACTGGTCAACTTTACAGCGAAGAAGAACTTAGAAACTTGGCTGCTCTCTTAAGCCAAAAGGGCAAAGACCTGGGGCATCCGATCCTTCTCCTCTCAGACGAACCTTACCGGCACCTGGTCTTCGATGGCCTAGAGACCCCACCTATCTTTCCCCTTTACGAAAACAGCGTGGTCATTTCTAGTTTTTCCAAAGAGCTTTCCTTGCCAGGGGAACGTATCGGTTTTTTGGCCTTGCACCCTGAGGCCGAAGATAAAGAGGAATTGATGGCTGCCTTTATCTTGGCCAATCGGATCTTGGGTTTTGTCAATGCCCCGGCCCTGGCCCAGCGTTTGGCCGCCGCTTGTGTCGAGGAGGTGGTCGATGTCTCCATCTACGAAAGGAGACGAGATCTCTTTTGTGAAGTTTTAAAGGAAGCTGGCCTTGAGTTCGTCAAACCCAAAGGGGCCTTTTACCTCTTCCCAAAGACCCCGATTGATGACCTCGAATTTTGCAAACTCCTTCAGGAAGAACTGATCCTTGCCGTGCCTGGTCGGGGATTTGGCGGCCCGGGGCACATTAGGCTGGCCTTTTGTGTCGATGAAATCTTTATCGAACGCGCCCGCGAAGGCTTCAAACGCGCCGTAGAACGGGCCAAGGGCTAATACCACTTTGTCCCAAAAAGAGCGGCTTTGGCCTCCTCAAGGGTCCTTCGGGCAAATTCCTTGGCCTTGGTAATACCTTGGTCAATAATTTCCTCGAATAGTTTGGGTTTGGCCTCTAGCTCGGCCCGGCGGGCCCAAAGGGGTCTCAAGCCTTCAATTACTTTCTCGGCCAGCTTGCGTTTACACGCTACACAACCCAGCCTGGCGGCCTTACATTCTTCAATGATTTCTGCTCGTTCTTCCTCAGACATGTAGAGTTTAATCAGGTGGAAGGCCACACAGCGATTTTCTGGATCTCCTGGATCACTCTTCCGCGGACGCTGGGTGTCGGTGACCATGGAGAGGATCTTTTTACGGATGGCCTCTTCGTCATCGTTTAAAAAGATGGCGTTTCCGTAACTCTTGCTCATCTTACGTCCGTCGATTCCTGGAACCTTAGGCACTTCAGAAAGGAGGGGTTCTGGTTCTGGGAAGACCTCGGTTTGATAAAGGTAATTAAACCGCCTGGCGATCTCGCGGGTGAGTTCAAGGTGGGGTAATTGATCCACCCCGACCGGCACGTAATGGGCCTTATAGATCAAGATGTCTGCCGCCTGAAGCACGGGATAGCCCAAAAAACCATAGGTGGCCAGATCCTTGTGTTTGAGCTGTTGAACCATTTCCTTGTAAGTGGGGTTTCGTTCAAGCCAGGAGACCGGGGTAAACATGGCAAAGAGCAAATAAAGCTCAGCGTGTTCCTTGATGGCCGATTGGATAAAAAGTACCGCCTTTTCCGGATCAAGCCCTACGGTGAGCCACTCGAGCAACAATTCGCGGGAAAAGTCGGGAATACGCTTGGGATTTTCGTATTCCGTGGTCAGGGCATGCCAGTCAGCCACAAAATAAAAACAACGATATTGGTCCTGGAGCCTCAACCAGTTCTTTAAGACCCCGTGTAAATGCCCTAGATGAAGCGGACCGGTAGGTCTCATTCCACTTAGTACGCGCCTTTCGCTCACAGTAACCCTCCCTGTAGGATGCTTGAGAGATAAAGGATCGCCGGGAGTATAATTTTTTGGATCACACCTGTAAAGATAAGGAGGAGAAGAATGATGAAGCCGTAAGGCTCAAGCCTAAGATAAGAATAAGCCATCTTGGGTGGTAAAAGCCCGAAGAGGATACGACTCCCGTCAAGCGGCGGAATGGGTAAGAGATTAAAGATAGCTAAGCCGATATTTAACTGAATCCCCAAGGCGAACATTAGGACTAAGGGTTTTCCAAAAAAGACCACACTCCTTCGTCCAAAGAGGCTCAAGGGATAGAGAAAATAGGGTAAAAATTTGAGCATAAGGGCAAAGAGGGTGGCCAGGAGGAGGTTTGAAACCGGACCGGCCAAGGCCACCCAGATCATATCTTGTTTGGGGTTTTTGAAATAACGCGGATTGATGGGTACCGGTTTGGCCCAACCGATGGCCTGGGTCAGGATAAAGGCCAAGGTCCCAAAGAGGTCTAAATGTTTGATAGGGTTTAGAGAGAGACGCCCGGCCAGTTTGGGCGTAGGGTCTCCCAGGCGATAAGCCACCAAACCATGAGAAACTTCGTGGATGGTTACCGCCGCTAGAAGCGGAACGGCCATCACGGTCAAGGTCCGCAGATCAGGAAAAAACATCTGGAAACTCCTTCTTTATCAAGGCCCATTCCTCCTCAGGGGAAGAGATCTCCCCGTCAAGCCAGGCCTCCCTAAGTCGCCTAAGGATACGCCCGATCTCCGGTCCAGGTTTAAGACCGACTTTCAGCAGATCTTCTCCCTTAAGCCTGGGCCCTACCGTTTTTAGCCTCTCAAGATAATCTCTGACCAGGCCTTTGACGAGGGGAAATTGTACGGCAAGGACCAACAGGACAGGAAGCGGGGCCTTTTCTAATAGGGCCACCTTGCGGCTCAATCTCTCCCCGGAAAGGAGAAAGGGAACCTTAGTTTCTAAGTCTTGTAAGCCCCTCTCCAAGATTTCGGCCCGGGGTTTAGGAAGGTCAAGGAGTCTCGACCAAAGCGGGCTTATCCTGTGAAACAGCAGGGCCAAGGCCTCGACCAGATCCCTTTTGGTCAAAGAAAGCCCTTGGATCAAGGTAAAGAGCGCCTTGATCTCGTCTCTGACCGACTTGGTCTCTACCCCTAAGAGGTCATCAAAGACCCCAAGGTCAAAGAGAAAAGAGAGGACCTTTTCTGGTCCTGGTTCATCAAGGATGCGTTCAAATTCTCTTTGGACCCTGGCTGGTGAAAGCTCCTTAAGGACCTGATAACGATGCACCAAGGAAAGGGAGACAAAAAAGGTCTTTCCCGGTGTAAGGTCAAAACGGGTGAGATAACGCGCGGCACGAAAGATCCGGGTGGGGTCATCAACCAGACTCATGACGTGATGAACACGCAGCCGTTTGGCCTCTAAGTCCTGAAGCCCGCCAAAGAAGTCCACCACTGTGCCGGCCAGAGGGCCGTTCAGGACCAGGGCCATAGCGTTGATGGTGAAGTCACGCCGAAAGAGATCCTGCCACAGGGGACCAGGGCTCACTTTAGGAAGGGCCGCTGGGGTTTCGTAGTATTCCCAACGGCTTTGGGCCACGTCTATCACCTGGCCTTTGGGAAGAGCCACTTTGTAAGTGCCAAACAAAGAACGAGCCATAAGCCTGCCAGAAAGGGCCTTAGCCAATTCCTGGGCCAAGGCTTCGGCCTGTTCACAGACCACGAGGTCAAGGTCAAAGACCGATCGTTTGAGGAGTTGATCTCGAACCGCCCCGCCTACCAAAAACACAGCGGTATTTAGCCCTTCGGCCACTTTTTGGGCGGCAAAGAGGATGGTCCTTATCTCCTCAGAGAAGTCGTTGAGGGCAATTTTTAAAGGTGCTGGTGGGATAAGACCAGACCATAGCCAATTTTTAATAGAAAGGCTTCCGATTATTCGACCGTTTTCCTCCAGCACGGCCAAAGAAGAGGGGCTCAAAAGGGCCTTGGCAAGGGTCTCAGGGTTGGCCTCGCTTTCGGCTTTCAAGACCGGGGCCTCTGGATCGAGGAGCTCAACCACGGTTTCAGCAAGACCAAAGGCCAGGGCCTTGTCCAGGACCAGGCGCTCAAGGAGCCCGCAAAATCTTCTGCCTTCTTCCCCTATTAGGGCTTGGACACCGGAGAGAGAAAAGAGCCTTTTCGCTTCTTTTAGCGAGGCCTTGGGCGAGATGGTCAATGGCGGGATGGCCGCTAGATCCTTGAGCCGCAACTTGCCCATGCCGGAGGATGATACCATCTCCTCTTTTCCAGGGAAAGGAACTTGAGTCCCGGTTAAGAGCCGTTAGCCCCGTGGATGGTAACGGGCATGGACCCGACGCAGGGTCTCGGCCTGGACATGGGTGTAGATCTGGGTAGTAGCCAAGGTAGCGTGACCGAGCATCATCTGCACCGTCCGTAGATCAGCTCCGTGTTCCAACAGATGGGTGGCAAAGGAATGCCTCAGGACATGGGGGGTGATCTCCTGCTTGAGCCCGCACCTTCTGGCGTAGTCTTTGATGATTTGCCAGAAGCGCTGTCTGGTAAGGGGCTTTCCCCGTTTATTTAGAAAGACACGGGCTTCGTCCTGCCCTTTTTTCAAAAGCTTAGGGCGCCCTTCTTGTAGATAGGTCTTTAAGGCCTCTTGGGCATATTCACCGGTGGGCACGATCCTTTCCTTGGAGCCCTTTCCCCTCACGCGGACAAAGCCTATCTCAAGATTCAGATCAAAGAGATCGAGCCCCAATAACTCCGAGACCCGGAGGCCAGAGGCATACATGAGTTCCAGCATGGCCCGATCTCTCAGTCCAATAGGTGTCTTTGGATCAGGGGCCTCAAGGAGTCTCTTGACTTCTTCCACCGAGAGGACCACCGGCAACTTCCTTCCCGGCCTTGGACCTTCGATCAAAGCCAGGGGATTTTCCTTAAGGCCATGCTCAAGGGCCAAAAAGGCAAAAAAACCCCGCAGGCTAGAAAGCCTACGGGCCAGGGTCTCTTCTTTGAAACCTCGACGACGCAGATCAGATAGGTACAGGAGGATATGCGCCTGGGTGACCTGTTGATAATGTCTTATCCCGTGCGGTTCCAGAAAGGTTAAAAAGTCCTTCAAATCCGTAGCATAAGCCTCGATTGTATGGGAAGAATATCCACGTTCTACGGCAAGGGTAGACAGATATTCATCGACGATGAGATCAAGAGACATCAGGCCTGGATCTCTTCTAGGATTGATTGGGCGGCTTCTCTTACCTCTTCTTGCCGAGCGGTCATGGCCAAGACCCGGGTCTTGCTGACAAAGCCTTGCTGTTCAACTAAGCCCTTTTGGGGATAGAGGTTTTTCAAAGCCTCCAAGGCTTGGCAGACAATCCCTGGATCTTTGTGATCAAGCAGTAGGATCAAGGTCCCCCAATCTTCGGGGAGTCCGTATTCTTCGATGTATTTTTTCACCGCTCGGTTGAAACGATTGGTACCGTAGGCCCGGTGGATGGCCTTTAAGGCCTTTTCGTGTTCTTCTGAGCCCTTTTTACCGCTAAAAAACTTTTCTACTTCTTTGAGATACCGTTCCTTTAACCACTTGGATCGTAGGGCCTTTTCCAGATGGCTCTCCGAGCGTTCTCGACGCCGCGTGTGCGGTGAACGATCACGAAGGCGATCTATCTCTCGCCAAGAGGGACGCTCATCATCATGAGGTGGGACCATTTCTTCACCTCCCGCACCAGGCAAAATAAAAGTCGATTTCCGGTAAAACTAAGGCCGTTAACTCGCCACCGTAAACACAGCCGGTATCAATACCAATCTTGTTGGGAGCAATGAAAGGCCTTGGAAACGGTGTGTGGGCAAAGATAACCTTCTTGCCCCAATCATAATCCGAATAAATGAACTCACCTCGGATAAAGATTAAATCTTCCAGCCGCTGTTTTTCAAGGGGCACCCCAGGCCTTAATCCAGCATGGACGAAAATGTAATCTTCTGTCTCCCAAAAAGGTAAAAGACTACGCAGAAAAGATATATGTTCAGGTGGTATATCCAATATACCATCTTTCATGAATTGGGCCAAAGTAACGTTACCTCCGTTTAGGAGGTATAGATCTTGATCATAGCCCCTCAGGTAGCGAAGGAGCATCCATTCGTGATTACCAAGGAGACAGATTACTCGTTCAGGATAGGTCTCCTTTAAGGCCATCACTGTTTCGAGGACCAAGCGTGGATCAGGCCCTCGGTCAATATAATCCCCCAAAAAGATCAAATAATCTTCTTGCCAGTCAATAGGTACACGATCAAGAAGGTCCTCTAATGGTCTTAGACAACCATGAATATCGCCAATGGCGATGATTTTGCCCATGGCTAGAGGTCAAGCCAAATCATGGCCCTCAAGCGACGATCATCGAGACGCTTAAGGCCAGCGGCCCGCGCAGCCCGTAAGGCCTCTTCGTATTCTTCTTTGGTCAACCGCCGATCAAGTGGGGGGTATTTCCAGGCATCACCACAAGGATAATATTGATCCATTACGTTGACATAGGTGTGAGGTGAGATCTCAGAGGCAATCCATTTGAGGATCTCCGGTGTTCCGGCTAGGTTTTCAGGAAGGACCAGATGCCGGATGAGGAGCCCTTTTTTGGCGATAAAATTGTCGTCAAGCTCTAAGTCTCCCACCTGACGGTGCATCTCTTTGATGGCTGCTCGAGCTATTTGAGGGTAATGAGGCACCTTTGAGAGCTTTAAGGCCGTCTTTTCGTCCCAGTATTTGAAATCAGGCATGTAGATATCGATTACACCATCGAGGAGTTTTAAGGTCTCAAGGCTTTCGTATCCACCGCAGTTGTAGACCAAAGGTATTCGAAGACCTTTTTCGACCGCAATGACTAAGGCCTTTAAAATATAGGCCACCTGATGGGTCGGGGTAACGAAGTTGATATTGTGACAGCCCCGGGCCTGAAGGGCGAGCATCATGCGCGCTAATTCCTCGATGCTGATCACATCCCCTTGGCCCAGGTGGCTTATCTCCCAGTTCTGACAATAGACACAGGCCATATTGCAATAGGTGAAAAAGATGGTCCCCGAGCCCCCAAAACCGACCAGAGGTTGTTCCTCACCAAAGTGGGCCCCGTAGCTCGAAACCATAGGACCTTCGGTCACCCGACAAAAACCAGCTTCTCCAGCCAGACGATTTACACCGCACTCATGGGGACAAAGGTTACAGGCCTCCATGCGTGAGAAGGCCTCTTCGGCCCTTTCCTTAAGCTCACCTTTTTCATGAAGAGAGAGATAGAGTGGCTCCATCTCCTTATCCTTCCTTGGCCGGTAGATCCTCTACCGGATTGCAAGTTGGTCACCCCAGACCTTCGTAAAAATAGAGGATCTTTTCCTCTATCGGGCGACGTTTGGGGGGCAACTTGACCAATTTTTCCAGGCGTTTCTTGAGTTCCTCACGTGAAGGTAGATCCTCCCGTCTATGTCCAACGACTTTTTTATTTACACAATCAAGGATGGAATATTCGACGCCGTTGGTCTGGACGGCAAAAGGGAGGACGTGATCTGGGCAGAGGAGCCTCGCCGCGGCCATGGCCCCCCGTTCCCTGCTCACCACCGAGGTAGGATGGCAGCGAATACACATCCCAGGCCTTCCGTCTACCGAGACCACAAGGTCTATCCTTGCCTCCAGACGTTTATTGGCTACTTCCACCACCAAGGGGACATCGAACCGGATATCTTCTGGAGAATATCCCTTTTCTTGGATAAGATATCGGGCCAGGTCTTCCTTGAGATCTTTAAGGACGTCTAAGGGGCACTCACACGATTCGGCTAAGGCACATTTGAGCTCAGACATGGCTGATTAGACCTCTAATTAACGTATTTTTGAACGAATATATATTTTAGGACACGGGGCCTTCATTTTAAAGACACCCTTAGAATTTTGGAAAATCTTGTCCTGAATTTTTTCTTTTGGTTGCCTTCTTGGCGCTCTGGTGTTAAATAGCGCGCAAAACACACGCCCTTAGACGAGGGTGGTAGGGTGTCCGTGTGTCAAACGGATGGCCACCCTTGTGGGCGGAGGAAAAACCCAAAGGAGGTTGTTCTATGGCAAGGCTTACCATGAAACAACTACTCGAGGCTGGAGTCCACTTCGGGCACCAGACCCGCCGTTGGAACCCAAAGATGAAACCCTTCATCTTTGGTGAGCGAAACGGTATCCACATTATTGATCTCCAACAGACGGTAAAGCTCTTTGACGTGGCCTATGACTTCATCGTGGAGACAGTGGCCAACGGGGGCAAGGTCCTCTTCGTTGGGACCAAGCGTCAGGCCCAGGATACCATCAAGGAAGAGGCCGAGCGTTGCGGAATGTATTATGTGAATCATCGTTGGCTCGGCGGCACCCTCACCAATTTTCGAACCATCCGCCAGAGTGTGGACAAACTCAAAAAACTGGAAGAATGGTTTGAGGATGGGACCATTGAGCGTTTTCCCAAAAAAGAGCGTCTAAAACTCGAACGCCTTAAGCAAAAGCTTGAACGAAACCTGGGGGGTATCAAAGAGATGGAAGAACTCCCTCAGGCCATCTATATCGTGGACCCCAAGAAGGAACATATCGCCGTGCTTGAGGCCAGGAAACTCGAGATTCCCATTGTGGCCATCGTCGATACTAACTGTGATCCCGATCTCATCGACTACATCATCCCTGGAAACGACGACGCCATCCGGGCCATCAAGCTCTTGACCAGCAAGATCGCCGATGCCTGTCTCGAAGGCCTTTCCCTCTGGGAAGAGAAACTCCAGGCCGAGACAGACAAGGCCATTGAAGAAGAAATGGCCGAGGCGGCGGAGGCCGCCGGAGGTGAGGCGGAAAGAACGGAAGAGATCACTGAGGCAGCCGAGCCTACCGAGGAGGCTCAGACCGAGGCCCAGGCCTAGGGTTACAAGGGCTCAAAATATCAAAAGGAGGTTTCTGAAATGGCAGAAGTAACCATGGAAATGATCAAAAAGCTCCGTGAGCGCACGGCAGCTGGGTTTATGGATTGTAAAAAGGCCTTGGAAGAGGCTGGTGGAGACATGGAGAAGGCCGTAGACCTCTTGCGGCAAAAGGGTCTAGCCGTAGCGGCTAAGCGCGCTGGAAAGGCCACCACTGAAGGCGTGGTCGTAGCCTATATTCACGCTAATAAAAAGCTCGGGGCTATGGTTGAAGTAAATTGCGAGACAGACTTTGTGGCCCGTACGGAAGAGTTTCAAAAATTTGCCTATGACGTGGCCATGCATATCGCGGCCACTAACCCCATCTGTATCTCCCGGGATGATATGCCCCAGGAAGTGCTTGAGAAAGAAAAAGAGATCTACGCGGCCCAGGCCAGAGAGAGCGGAAAGCCGGAAAATATTATTGAAAAGATCGTCCAAGGTAAGTTAGAAAAGTTTTATAAAGAGGCCGTGCTCCTTGAACAGCCCTTTGTCAAAAATCCAGATCTGACCATTCAGGATCTCCTAAACGAGCTCATGTCTAAGACCGGGGAGCGCATCGTCATCCGTCGTTTCACCCGTTACCAGGTAGGGGAGGAAGCATAAGATGGATGAGCCCCGCTATCGCCGCATTCTCCTCAAGTTGAGTGGCGAGGCCCTGATGGGCACCACTTCTTTTGGCATCAGCCCGGAGGTCATGTTTACCTTGGCCAAGGAGATTGCCAATGTTCATGCCTTAGGGGTAGAGATAGGCATCGTCATCGGTGGGGGGAATATCTTCCGCGGCGTAGCCGGGGCAGCCAAGGGGCTTGATCGGGCCCGAGCGGATTATATGGGTATGCTGGCCACGGTGATCAACGCCCTGGCCTTACAAGATGCCTTGGAATTTCACAAGGTCCCGGCTCGGGTGCTTTCGGCCTTAGAGATTAGGGCCGTGGCCGAGCCTTATATCAGGGCCCGGGCCATACGTCACTTGGAAAAGGGAAGGGCGGTTATCTTTGCTGCTGGCACGGGAAACCCCTTTTTTACCACTGATACCGCCGCCGCCTTAAGGGCCTTGGAGATCAAGGCCGAGATCCTCTTCAAGGCCACCAAGGTGGATGGGGTCTATACCGCTGATCCGATAAAAGACCCTACTGCCCAGAAATTTGACTTTCTTACCTATGACGAAGTCCTTGAAAGGGGACTAAAGGTAATGGATGCCACGGCCATTTCCCTGGCCAAAGAATATAATTTACCGGTATTGGTCTTCAGTATGCAGCAACCCGGCAACATCCTTAAGGCTATATGCGGACAACAGGTGGGAACTCTGGTAGGAGGTAAACAGTCATGAAGGAGCAACTGGATGATGCCCGAAAACGGATGGACAAATCGGTCAAGGCCTTCCAGTCTGAAATAGCCCGGGTACGCACCGGACGAGCTTCGGTAGCCCTGCTTGATGGAATCAAGGTCGATTACTATGGTTCAACCATGCCCCTTAATCAAATGGCCACCATCACCGTGGCTGAGGCGCGCCTGATCGTCATCCAGCCCTGGGACCCTTCGGCCATCGGGGCCATCGAAAAGGCCATCCAAAGGTCAGACTTGGGACTTACCCCGGTCAACGATGGTAAAGTAATCCGTATCTCCATCCCACCCCTTACCGAAGAACGACGTAAAGAATTGGTAAAGATGGTCCGCAAGATGGCGGAGGAGGCCCGGGTAGCGATTCGGAATATCCGACGTGATATCTTGGATGACCTAAAGAAGATGAAAAAAGAAGGGGAACTTGCTGAGGACGATTTTTATCGTGCTCAGGATCAGCTCCAAAAGATCACTGACGAGCATATTGAAAAGATCGATAAGATCCTAGAGACCAAGGAAAAGGAAATCATGACCGTCTGATGGAAGACCTGGAAAAACTTCCTACACATGTGGCCATTATCATGGATGGTAATGGCCGCTGGGCAAAGAAGCGGGGGCTTCCCCGCGTCATGGGGCATCGTGCTGGAATGGAATCCGTAAGGGTCGTGGTGCGCAAGGCCCGCGAGTTGGGGATCAAGGTCCTTACCCTCTATGCCTTCTCTAAAGAAAATTGGCGTCGACCAAAGGATGAAGTCGGGGCCTTGATGGGCCTTCTTGAGACCTATCTTCGTAAAGAGGTAGATGACCTGGATCGTCAGGGGATTGCCCTTCGTACCATCGGTGAGACCGAGATGCTCCCCAAAAACATCCAGGCCTTGCTCAAGGAATCCATCCAGAGGACAGCCAAAAATCAAGGCATGATCCTCAATCTGGCCTTAAGCTACGGGGGGCGGGCGGAGATAACCCGGGCGGCAAGGCTCATTGCCGAGGCCTGCCTAAGAGGAGATCTCTTGCCCAAGGAGATCACCGAAGAGATGTTTGCCCAATATCTCTATACCGCCGGGCTCCCTGATCCAGACCTTCTTATTCGTACCAGCGGTGAACAGAGGATCTCTAATTTTTTACTCTACCAATGCGCCTACACCGAGTTTTACATTACCCCTGTGCTTTGGCCTGACTTTCGGGAAGAAGAATTTATGGCCGCCCTTCGTGATTATGCCCGGAGGGAGAGGCGTTTCGGTAAGACCAGCGAACAGATAAAGGGCGAGAGGTGAAATGCACCGTGCCCGGGTCCTTACCGCCGTTTTCCTGCTCCCCCTTGTCGTCCTCCTGATCCTCAAAGGCCCTGAAAATCTGCTCTTGGCCATGGTTACCCTCTTGGCCTCTCTAGGCTTTTATGAATACGCCCGCATGACCGCCCTTCCTCGTGGTCTCTTTGGCCTGGGGCTCTTTTCCCTTTGGCTCCTTGCCTCCAGTGTCTTTCTAGAAAATCTTTCTTGGTCTGCTGGCCTATGGATTGGCCTATTTTTATTTGCCCTCTATTTTTTGAGACATTTTGACCAGGCTTCCTTTCTTAGGCTTTGGGCCTTGAGCCTGGCCGGGGTCCTCTATGTGGCCTTGGGTTTTTTTCATCTCTTTGCCTTAACCGAGCTTTCCAAGGGAAGACTTTGGCTTCTCACCTTAATGGCCGCGGTCTTTGGCACAGATACCGGGGCCTACTATACCGGAAAGGCCCTTGGCCGCCGTAAACTGGCCCCTCATATAAGCCCAGGGAAGACGGTCGAAGGGGCCATCGGAGGGACCTTGCTCGGGACCGGCCTCGGGACAGGTCTTGGTCTTTATTTTGGGCTGGTAGAAACAAAGTGGCTCCTTCTGGTGACCTTTCTGGTCTCCGTGGTAGGGCAGATCGGGGACCTTTTGGAATCAATGATCAAACGGGCCTGTGGGGTAAAGGATTCCGGGGGCTTGCTTCCTGGACACGGAGGTATCCTTGATCGGGTCGATGCCCTTATCTTTGCCGCTCCTTTGCTCTATTGGTTCTTAGTTATTTGTTTAAAATTGATGTAAATTTATGACTGAACCGAATGTTTAGAGGATGAAAACCGATTCTGTCAGACGCAAAAAATTGGCCATTTTGGGCTCAACCGGTTCCATCGGACGCAACACCCTTGATATTGTCGCCCGCTTTCCTGAACGTTTCGAAGTCGTGGCCCTGGCTGCCGGTGAAAACGTAGACCTTCTGGCCGAACAGGCCCGGAAATTTCGTCCCAAACTCATTTCTTGTAAACATCCTCTTTTGGCGGATAAGATTCGTGAGGCCATCCCGCCGGAGACCAAACTCTTAACCGGCAAAGAAGGGGCCCTGGCCGTGGCCACTCATCCAGAGGTTGAACTGGTGGTCTCGGCTATGGTCGGGGCGGTGGGGCTTATCCCCACTTATGAGGCTATTCGTGCAGGGAAGGATATTGCCCTGGCCAATAAAGAGACCATGGTCATGGCTGGTGAGTTGGTCATGCGGAAGGCCGAGGCCTGCGGGGTGAAGATCCTCCCGATAGATAGTGAACATTCGGCCATCTTTCAGGCCTTGCAAGGGAATCGTAAAGAAGATCTGGCCCGGATCATCCTGACTGCCTCCGGGGGGCCTTTTCGGACTTGGTCTAAAGAAAGACTGGCCCAAGTGACCAAAGAAGAGGCCTTGAAACACCCCAATTGGCAGATGGGGGCCAAGATCACCATTGATTCCGCCACCCTAATGAACAAAGGCCTTGAGGTCATCGAGGCCCATTATCTATTTCAAGTGCCGCTGGAAAAGATCGAGGTCAAGATCCATCCCCAAAGTATCGTTCATTCCTTGGTAGAATACGTAGATGGTTCGGTCATTGCCCAACTCGGCCTCCCGGACATGCGGGTCCCCATTGCCTATGCCCTTTCTTATCCTGAGCGTCTGCCCCTTGATCTTCCCCGGTTGGATTTGGTCGCAGCCTCTCCCCTTACTTTTGAAGAGCCTGATCTGGAGAAATTTCCCGCCCTGGGGCTTGCCTATCAAGCCATCAAGATTGGGGGCACGGCCCCGGCGGTACTCAACGCCGCCAATGAAGTGGCGGTTGATGCCTTCCTGAAGGGTAAATTGCGTTTTGATCTTATCCCTCGTTTGGTGGCTGAGGTCTTGGAGGTATATCCCTTTTGCCCGGTAAAAGAGATCGGAGACGTGCTAGAGGCCGATACATTGGCTAGACTTAAGGCCGAAGCCGTGCTCGAAAAATTATCCAGGGAGACATCCTGATGAACCCTATCATCGCCGTCATTCTCGTCTTGGGCGTCCTTATTTTTTTCCATGAGCTGGGCCATTTTTTGGTGGCGCGCTTGGTCGGTGTGCAGGTCCTGCGTTTTTCTCTTGGTTTTGGCCCAAGGCTCTTTGGTTTTAACCGCGGGGGGACAGATTATTGTCTTTCCCTCATCCCGCTAGGGGGATATGTCAAACTCCTCGGGGAAAACCCCAACGAGTCCCTTTCTCCAAAGGATATTCCCTATTCTTTCTCTCACCGCCCTCTTAAGGATCGAGTCTTGATTGTCCTCGCCGGGCCGGTGGCCAACTTTGTCTTGGCCTGGTTGCTCTTTAGTTTTGTCTTTTTATTTCAGGGGCGGCCCTATATGCTTCCGGCCATAGGTAATATCATGCCTGATTCTCCGGCGGCTGAAGCTGGTCTAAAGCCAGGAGATCTGGTCTTGAAGATCGACGGTCATCCGGTCAAGAGCTGGGATGAAATGGCGGAATTGATCCGTCAAAGTGAAGGGAAACCCCTAAAACTCCTGATCAAACGCAAGGACCAGACCTTGGAACTCACTGTAACCCCCAAGCTCAAGGAAGTGACCAATATCTTCGGAGAAAAGATCAAGGTCCCTATTATTGGGATTACGGCGGCGGGGGATACGGCGGTGGAAAAATTAAACCCCCTCCTGGCGGTGATCGAGGCCTTGGTCCGGGTCGTAGTCTTGATCAAACTCACCCTCCTTGCCTTTGTCAAACTCATTGAACGGGTCCTTCCGCTTTCTACCTTGGGTGGGCCCATCTTTATCGCCCAATTGGCCAGCAAACAGGCCCAACAGGGGATCTGGCCGCTTGCCTTTTTCACCGGGGTGCTTTCGGTAAACCTTGGTGTCTTGAATCTCCTTCCCATCCCGGTGCTCGATGGGGGGCATCTCTTCTTCTATGCCATCGAGGCCATAAGGGGGAGGCCCTTGAGTATGCGCCAGCGTGAAGTGGCCCAACAGATCGGCCTGGCCCTATTGATCACCCTGATGCTGGTGGTCTTTTATAACGACATCCTTCGCTTGCTCCATGGAGGCTAATTTTAGCCCCTCCCCAAAATAGACGATAAGAGCCTAAAAGATTAAATGAGATTGTTTTGCAATTCGTTTCTATTTTTTGGTAGGGGCGGGTGAGAAAAACAACAAACGGGAGGGGTAAGATGGCTGAAAAGTGTGAATTTCTGGAAAATTGTGGGTTTTTTAAGAATTTTAAGGGTAATTCAGAGGTGATCAAACAGGGTTGGATCAAGCTTTATTGTGAGAACCGAAAGAAATCCGAAGAATGCGCGCGAAAAAAATATAGGCGGGAAAAGGGACATCCTCCTCCGGATAACATGACGCCGACCGGGAAGTTGCTCTAATTTTCAGGCTGCCGGGACTCCCCGGCAGCCTGAAATAAATTCTTCGCCTAATAAATTATCCTTCTAAAACTCCTTTCTAAGGAAATCATCTTCACTGCCGAAATATTAATAATGGATGATATTTGTTAGTTAGTCTCAATAAACAGTAAAAGTTTGGGGCTAAAAGATTTTTGGGTTTTGGCAAAAGGTTTAAAAGGGTTTATTTTGGAGGAGAAGATAGGGCTTGGTCGGAGTTCCTATGAAGCTTCAAGAACGGATGCTCTATCACCGTCGCGTTCACATAGATCGGAAGATCTTTCTCCTCGTTGCCCTGGTCTCCTTTGGAGGGGCCATCTTTTGCGGGACAGAGGTGGTCTTAAGTTTTACAGGTCGCACCCTCTGTCAGACAGAAACTTGCCGTTTAGTAGAGACTTTTTCCCTGCTTTCCAGGCCGGTCCTCTCAGGCTTTGCCGCCTTTTATTTTCTCTTGCAGGGTCTCGGGGCCTTTTATCTCTGGCGGGGTAAGACCTCTTTTCTTCGGCCTGTAATCCTAGTAGCGGCCATGGCCATCGGCGCAGAAAGCATCCTCTTCCTGCGGCAGTTTGTCGATTATCATCTCCACTGTCCTTTTTGTCTGATAGTGGCGGCCTTTACCACGGTCTCAGCCGGGATCATTTTATTGGTCTGCAAAAGACTAGCGGTGTTTGGAGCCATAATCGGTGTCGCCGCGGCCATGATCCTCACCCCTATCTCTCTCCAGTCTCTCTCTCAAGCTTCGACCAAGCATATCCACCGCGGCTCACCCACCGAAAAATGGATCCTCATCTACGCCCCAGATTGTCCCCATTGTCATAAAGTGCTCTCCTTTTGTCAAAATTTAAAAGACATCGACCTCAAACTCTGTCCCAAAGACAAGGCCTTGGCCTTCCTTCAATTAATGGGGATAAAAGGAGTCCCGGTGTTGATAGTCAATCGAGACGGTGAAAAGAAGGTCTTGGTGGGCTCAGGGCTTATCCTTTCTTATCTAAAGAGGCAAGAAAAGGAGGCCTTTCCCTCTCTCCTTGCTCCCAGTGGTATTTGTGAGGAAAATCGTAAGTGTGAACCCCTTAATGAGAAAGACCTCCTCCCCCTCACCACGCCCTTTTAACCAATTCTAAGGCGACAAAACCCGCTTCCGAGGCGAGACCTGATCTCGGGTTTTCTGGTCGAGGGGGCTCTTTAGGTCCAAAAAAGAGGATAGAGGAGCTCTTCCCCAACGAAAAACCGACTTCTTTGGCCAGGGCCAAGGACTCTTCAATGGTCAAAAATCGGGCAAACCGGTAAAGAGGATGACCTTCTTGGCCCTTTTGGGTGTAGAATTGCCCCCATGGGGACTCCCTGGGCACCATTCCTAAAAGGACTCGCCCTTCAGGTCTCAAGACCCGGAAGGCCTCTTCTAAGGCGGCCCTTTTTTGAGGGACGAAACAAAGGGTGAAAAAGAAAGCCACCGTAGCCAGGCTTTGATCGTGGAAAGGGAGGGCCTCGGCCAGACCGCAGACACAATGAATACCCCGGCTTTGGGCCAAAGCCAACATTTCAAAGGTAGGATCTAGCCCGAACTCTATCTCCAAGGCGGTGGCAAAACGTCCTGTGCCCACCCCAACCTCAAGGGCCGGTCTTCCCCAAGGCCCCAAGGCCTTAATGGCCTTTAGTTCGTTGACAAAAAGGGGATTGTCCTCATACCAGGCGTCATATTCATGGGCTACCGCACCAAAAGCTCGGCTTATTTGTTCAATCGGAGTTGACATAGACGGGGGATCTTTACCGTAAATACCGTTCCTTGGCCAGGCTTACTTTGGACGTTAATGTTTCCACCATGAGCGTCAACGATGTTTTTGACGATGGTTAGTCCTAGACCGGTCCCCACGGAGACCCCTTCTTTTTTGGTCTTTACTCGATAAAATGGATCAAAGATATGGGGTAGGGCCTCCTGAGGGATACCTTGCCCTTGATCCTCGACCTCGATCACCGCAGAGTCATTTTCCTTTAATAAGCGTACACGCACCTCTGTCCCTTCTGGAGAGTATTTGATGGCGTTGTCGATAAGATTGGACAAGACCCTTTCTAATTGGAGCCGATCCGCTACAATTTGGATTCCTTCTGAGGGTAGGGAATAAACCAGGGAAATACCACTTTTTTCGGCGTTGAGCTTAAATCGCTCACAGACCTCCTTGACCATGGTCCCGAGTTCACAAGGCATGAGCTGGAGCCGGTATTGCCCGGTCTCAAAACGTAACATATCCAAAAAAGAGAGGATTAACGATTCAAGCTTACTTAGTTCCTTGGAGATAGTCTCTAAATAAGTTTGTTGTTTGGCGGTTAAAGGACCGGCCTTTTCTTCGAGTAAACGCCTTATAAACCCCAGGGTAATGACCAGAGGGGCCTTAAAGTCATGGGCCAGCATAGACATGAAGTGTTTCTTTTGGGCCTCATAACGTTTGATTTCTCGGGCATCGGCCAGATAAATGACCAGACCAATGACCAAATCTTTTTCCTTAATGGGATAGGCGTTGACCAGTACAGGAATCTTTTCTCCGCGCCGATTAAAGACCCGACTCTCGAAGTTCTCGACAAAAAGCCCCTCGTTTATTACCCGTAGGAGGTAAGAATTCTTATCCCAAAGTTCTTCTTTGAGGATATTATTTATCGGCTGACCGATAAAGTCGGCCTCTTGGCAACCGAGGAGTTCTTGGGCCCGGCGGTTATAGTCGATGATGACAAAATCACAATCCAGAATAAAAAGGGCTAGAGGTATACTGTCTTTTACCGCTTGATATAACCAGGTACAGCTTTGGGCTTTAACCACCGACATCAAGACTCCGCTTTACTTTTCCCTTAACATAAACATTTTTGTCTGTTATAGCCATCCCGAACATATCCCAACCAAGGAGAGGCTTATGGAATTTAAGGCCCTTTCTCATCCCACACTTATCGGTAGTTTTCCAGGAAAAGACCACAGCAAGGCCATAAATCAAGTGCTTAAATATTGCCCAGAGGTGCCTTGTTGGCCGCAGTTGCCCGCCTATCCTCAGGAAGGGATGCTAAGGCAATTTACCACCGGGCTTCCAGGATTTAGACCCGAAAATCTAGTCCTTGATTCCACTTCTCCAGAATTCGAGGCCGAGATGCTCGCCTTTTATGAAGAATATATGGCTGTTCAAGAAGGAGCCCAAAGTCTTTCTGAAACGCGCTTTGCAATCCGGCGTGAAGAGGCCTTGGGGATGTATCTCTTAGTAGAAGAGATCCAAAAAAAGGTCACCAAACCAAAGGCGGTAAAAGGGCAGATAACCGGCCCCTTTACCCTGGCCACCGGATTAAAGACCCCTGATGATCGAGCCGTCTTTTATGACCTTCAGCTCCGAGATTTGATTACCAAATTAGCGGCCTTAAAAGGGGCTTGGCAGGCCGAGTTTTTAGCCCAGATAGGGGTCCCGGTCATCATCTTTTTTGATGAACCGGCCTTGGCTGGTTTTGGCTCTTCGGCCTTTGTTGGTGTAAGCGAAGAAGATATTGTTCAGGTGCTTTCTGAGGTAGCCAATGAGATCAGGGCCAAAGGGGCCCTACCAGGGACGCATGTGTGCGCCAATACCGAATGGCGCCTTTTGGTAGAAGCCGGAGTCTCTGTTATCAGCTTTGATGCCTTTGATTATCTCGATCGTTTTCTATTGTTTACCGCTGATCTCAAGAGATTTTTAGAGCAGGGAGGTATTATTGCTTGGGGTATTGTCCCCACCCTAAAACCGGAGGCCTTAGAGAAGGTGGCGTCACCTGAGCTTACGGAACGTTTGAAAAAAGCGGTAAACCAACTTTCTCAAAAGACCAATATCCCACCGGAACAAATAATCTCCCAATCACTGGTTACACCCAGTTGCGGGATGGGCACGCTACCTGAAAATTTGGCTGAACAGGCCCTTAGATTGACCCGAGAGGTAGCCGATCAATTAAGAGAGAGCTATCTTTGAAAATGGGTGCTTTCTTGCGAGAGGGACCAAATCATGGTAAATCCCTTGTAGCCCAAGCCTTTCACCTTGCCCGGGTGGCGGAACTGGTAGACGCAGGGGACTTAAAATCCCCTGGGGTGATGCCCCGTGCCGGTTCGAGTCCGGCCCCGGGCACCACAAGTTTCAAGGGTTTCCAGAAAATTCTTTATTTTGTAGATTAACCCCAAGAAGATAGCTCCCCACTTATTCCCCACCCAAAAGAGAAAAAATGGCTTGCTTTCTTAAGGCTCCGCCTCGATGAGGTTTTGTTAAAGGCTCGCTTCAATAAAGGGTAAGTAAGGCGTCTTTGTTAAAGGGAGACTTCAGTAAAGGCCAGGGTTTTGCCCTCTCACCGGCTTAACCAGTCCAACTGGTCCGAGGAGGCCTCGAGCTTCGTGCCAGGCAATCCCTAAGGAGCGCGCCCTCGGCTCGCGGGTCCTTCCTGGGGGCGCTAGCGAGGGTTCCCCGCCCCGCGGTTTTTTGCTACGAGTGACACGAAAAACCATGCAACATTCAATATTTGGAGGTCGTAATGGCTGGTCTCCAAGAAAGTAAAGTTATTTTGATTTGGACCACGGACCAAGCAGCGAAGTTCTTTGAAATCAACAGAAGCACGCTGACGCGGTGGAAGAAAATCGGAGCCGATTGCGCTTATCTGGGCCGTGGGAGATGGGATGCCATAAAGTTGCATCGGTGGTGGTTAGAGAACGTTTATTCTGGCATTGATGAATCTTCGCCTGATATTCAGGCTGAGCGGCTAAGGTATGAGCGGGCCCGGGCCACCAAGATGGAACTTGAAGTGGCTCGCATGAAAGGCGAGCTGCTTCCCCGGGCTGAGGTCGAGGCGGCCTTGCGAGAGCTAATCATCACAGCCAAGCGGGCATTCATGCTCATCCCCAAAAAGGCTCCGGGCCTTTTGGTGGGCCTGAGCCAAGCCGAGCAGATGGAAGTCCTTCAGGACATGGTGGAAGAGATTTTGACGAACCTGGCGGACGGGGCCACGATCAATGCCATCGAAAAGAAGATCGCGAAAGCCAGATAGTCCGGTCTTAAAGGCGGTTTGGGACGCTTGGCGGCCTGGGGTGCTGAGGCGGGTTTCCGCCTGGGCAGATAGGCACCGCATCTTGACCCGTCTTGCTAGCTCTGAGCCAGGAAGATGGCGCACTAGCCGGGTGCCTTACCTCAAAAAGGTAATGGACGCCTTTTCCGACCCCAAGGTCAGGCTCATTGTGCTCAAGTGGGGCACCCAATTAGGGAAGAGCGAAACGATTCTGAACTGTCTTGGGTGGGTGATTGATGAGAGCCCAGGGCCAGTGTTGATCGTTTACGATTCGGAGAAGACCTACAAGCGTTTTTCCACTACCAGGATTCAGCCGATGATCGAGGCTTGTCCGGTATTGCGGGCCAAGAAGCATCCTAACCCGGACAAGTTCAAGATCGAAGAGATGCACTTCCAGGATTGCATTGTGTACCTGGCCTCAGCCCAGAATCCTGGGGCCCTGGCCAGCTTGCCGATTGAGTACCTGTTTTGCGATGAGCTTGGGAAGTATCCCAAATTTAGCGGCAAGGAAGGTGATCCCGTCCAGCTTGCCATGGAAAGACAGAAGACCTTCCCTTACACTAGAAAGACCGTCCTTGTCTCTTCGCCGACCACCAGTGACGGGGCCATAAGCCGCTACTTTGAAAGCTGCGAAGAGAAGCTGTGCTACTTTGTGCCTTGTCCCCATTGTGGGTCTTACCAGGTGCTCAAATTTGAACAGGTCAAATGGGAGTTGCCCGAGGGAGTAGATTCAAGCGACCCTGTAGCCCAGAAGTATGCCAGGGAGACGGCCTATTATGAGTGCGAGACCTGCAAGAAGCCCATCCGAGACAAGCACAAGCCTAAGATGCTAGCCAAAGGGAAGTGGCTCCGGTTTGATGGAAGTCCAAGGGCTGAGAGCGTTGAATCTATAGGCTTTTGGATCTCAAGCCTTTATTCGCCTTTCATCACCTTTGGCCAAGTGGCGGCTAAGTTCCTCGAGGTCAAGGACGATCCGCCGCGTTTGATGACCTTTGTAAACGGCTGGCTTGCTGAGGAGTGGGAAGACGTAGCCGTCCAGAAGAAGGATCCGGTCAAGCTTCTTGAGACCCACAGGACTAGTCTTCCGCCGCTTACAGTGCCCAGGGATACTTTGTGCTTGACCATGGGGATAGACACCCAGGCCAATGGCTTTTGGTATGTAGTGCGGGCCTGGCTGAGGGACCGGACAAGCTACCTGGTGGACTTTGGTTTTGTGCCATCGTTTGAGGAGCTTGAGCGGGTGATTTTTGAGAGGGCCTATCCCATAGAAGACACCAACGAGAGGATGTCAGTTTGGCGAGCTGCGATTGACACCGGCGGAACGGCTCTTGATGGCGGCCTTTCCATGACCGAGGCGGTTTACTACTGGCTCCGGCAAAACAGCCGGGGAATCGTCTTTGGGATTAAGGGGCTTAGCCAGAGAAGCGGAAAACGGGTAAAGCGTACCGTCCTTGACAAGATGCCTTCAGGAAAGCCCCTACCTGGTGGATTGACCCTCTTTTTGATTGACACGATTGCCTTCAAGGAGGCCATTCATTACCGGCTATCTCTTGAGCCCGGTTCTCCGGGTTCTTTTCTCTTGCATAGCGAAACGCCCGAGGAGTACGTCAAACAGCTCTTATCTGAGGAGAAGCGCATCGACACCAAGACGGGGAAAGAGAAGTGGGTGCGGGTGTACAAGCAGAACCACGCCCTTGACTGCGAGGTCTACGCCATGGCCACGGTGGACACCGAGTGGTTTGGAGGCCTTGAAGTCTTGAAAAGGCCCCAGGGGATTTTGGGACAACAAAAAGCTAAAACGCCTCAGAGACCGCGAAGGAGATACAACTCCTGGCTTAATGTAGGTGGATTTAAGAAATGGCTCTAGGAGGTGCGATGGCAAAGCTTAATTTTGCCCAAATCAGCGAACTTTTGCGTAAGGGTGAGCTTATTGAGGCAACGATTGTGGCGGATAAGCTAAACAGAAGCTACTGGACCGTGCGGAATTGGATTCAACAAGGAAAGGTTGAAGGCGTAAAGGTGGGGGGAAGGGTTTATGTGTGGAGAAAAAGCCTTGACGGGCTAATTTCCAAAGAATTTTAGAGGAAAGGCTACTTCTGCCCCTCTTCGACCTTCTTGCCGTATTTGGCGAGCAGATCCCGCATTGCTTCCTCAAGGAGCTCGTTTAAGCGCTTCCCTTGCTCTACGGCCAGAATTTTGAAAGCCTTTAGAAGGTCCTCATTGATGGACGTATTTAAAACTTTCTTTCCCTTGGTAGCCATGCCTCTTTTATAGCCTATTGAAATCTACTTGACAACATTTCTATTGATCTGCTATAGAAAAATAGAAATCAATAAATCAATTAATAAAGGAGGTAGGGCATGAGTAAGCAAAAAATTATTTCTCCACAAACGGCACTAACCTTCCTGCATAACGAACTGGTGGACTTAGATAGCGTGGTCCATCTCTTAGAAGGAACTGCTTGGACCATGAACCTTTTGGACCAGCTTGATCAGGAGATCAGTGAGGGCAAGATTAAAAGCATCGACGTTTCAAGAGTTTATGGAAGAGGTTCGTAACACCCTACCTATCGTCCCCAGACTCGCCGCCAGATATGTTGCGGACCGCCATACCAAAATCAGCAATCTGATCGAGATTATCAAAGAAGGCCTGGAGAAAAAGCAGGCAGCGGAGGCCCAAGACTCTCAGACTTCAACCTCTATTCAAGAAGAAGTGGCAGGTACGGCCTAAGTCTTAAGGGACAGAGAAACTAAACTTGCCGATCAAATTTAAGCCAAAAAAACAATTAAGAGGAGGTAGCCATGCCGAACCAAACAAGCGTCAACAAAGGATGTTGATGTTTTGGTTGGATGCATCCGGAAGAACGGATTTCTCGGGCCATAGATGGTCTCAAAATCAAAGAAAACGAACTTTATGACGTTTCCTTCACCTTGGAATTTCTTTCCTGGGTAGCTCGTCTGGTAGAAGAGGCCAAGAACGCGGACCCGGACGAAAAGACCGATCTTTCCCACCTCTCGGGTAAGGTGGTTGATGGCCTCGACTGGGTTTTCGACCTTTTGCACACCCACACCGCGTGGATGGCCGAAGACCTAAGCGGGATATTTATGTCATTGAGAAAGCCGTCCAGGAACTCAAGGGCTACGGTAAAAGTAAAAATGGTGAAGAAACCCGAGCTCCCAAAAGCAACGAATCTAGTAAGGTACAAGAGTCGGGGCCCGAAGTAGAAGGGACCGCCTAACGCCCCACCAGGCCCGGACCTTTCCGGTCCGGGCTTAAACAAATAGGAGGTGCCTATGGGAATAAAGGACATAACTGAAAAATTTGTAGAAGACGCGCCGATTTTTGTTGACGAAGAAGGAAACCCTCTTTTTACCTGTAAAAAGTGTGGAGGGCACGATTTACTGGTCAAGTTTTATACAACTACTGTGACTCGCCAGGTTTATGGACAACCATGCAAATGTGGAGAAGGAGAGGGTGGCCTAGCCTACCGAAGAGAAATTCAGATCACTGAGATCTATTTGGATTGTTATTTCTTGGATGATGAGCATCGTCCTGGTTGGCGTCGGATAGCAAGAGACTACTGTGAAGATGAAATGGAAGAGTTAAAGGAAGAGGTCGAAGAGGAAGAACTAGAGGAAGAAATTTTATGTGAAAAGTGCTTTGACCCATACGAGGAAGGTGAACTGATAGAAGAAACCGAAGAAGACATTTCAGAGGAGATTTACGTCGTATGTGCCAAATGTGGCCGAGAGATAGAATTTGGGTGGTCGCATCCAGGTGGGGCCGGTCGAATCTGGCCTGCGGAGGCTAAAGATTTTAACCCCTATCTTACTTGGCCTGAGCCGAGGTATCGTAAGACCTGGGTCAAGAGAGGATGGATTAGACCCGATTTTCTTACCGAGGAAGACAAGGAGGCCTTGAAGGAGTAGGCAAAATAAGGTATATTGTTTTTACTTCGAGGCGAGGCAGACCAATTTAATTGGTCAGCGAGGCAAGGCATAGAGGCCCGGTACTTAGTGCCGGGCCTCTTTCGTTAGAGGCCCCACAAACCTCTTGCTTCCCAATAGGCCAGCTTTTAGATGGTTTTCCATACCTGTTTTCAATTTCATGGATGGATTTTTGTTGCCCGATAATCATGAAGAGGTAAAATGAAAATCGTCTTGACCAAAACCTATATTTTTGATATTCGGCACCTATAAAAAGTGGGGGTATTATGGGTGAATCATCAAAATCTCAAAATTCTATAAAATTTAAGTATATCTTTCCTGATGATTATAATCCCGTTTATGTGAATGGAGCAGTAGGTGGCATTTCTCCGAGAGGAGAAATAGTAATAAATTTCTTTTTTGAAAGACAAGGTTTACCTAAATCTCAAACCTATGAATTATCTGCCGAAGGAACGTTAGGCAATGAAATTGCGATAGAACCAGAAGAACCTAAAATTATTCGTTATATTCAAAATGGTATAATTTTACATTTAGATAAGGCTAAAGAAATTCACAAATGGTTTGGTGAATTGATTCAAAAACTCGAAAAATTGCAATCAGAAGAAAAAACAGGTAAAGATGTTACAGAGTTCGATAGTTAAAGATAATATAGCAACATTACTAGCTTATAATACAGGTCCTTCTAAGGGTTTTTATTCAGAAAATATTAAGTATACTTCTTCATCTAGCTTAGGTGCTGTCTTACAAAAAACTTCTACACCTTTACCTGAAAAAATATTTTATGAGTTAAACCGTTTAAATACTAAATATTTAAAAGAACCTTTGCTTGTTTGTATAGAAAAAGATGGCGAAGGATATTTAGCTCAGACACATGCTTTACCTCTTTTTGGTTTTGGAAACACAATCCAAGAAGCTATTAAAAATCTTTGTATTGAAATAGAATCCTTACATGAAGAATTATTATACGAAGAAGACAATAATTTAACGCAAGAATGGCAAAATATAAAAAATTTCCTTTTAACAATAGTGATTTAACTTTGAGCTTATAATGAAATGCGTAATACGCAATATAATACATTTCATATTAAAAAATGCTGTGAACAAAAACTTAATATATCATTTAGAAGTAGTGGAGAATTTAATGGTTGGTTTGTTTTAGATAATAAAAAAATAGCAAGAATTACTGTTCCAAAAGGACGTAAGTTTGTCCCGCCAAAAACCTATAAAGCTATGGCAAGACAGCTTAAATTAAGTGTAAAACAATTTGATGATTTATTAGATTGTTCCCTAACTTATAATGAATATGTATCAATAATAAAACAATATTTAGCATCTTTTAAAATTTAAAATTTTTGAAGGTCTATAAAAGACTGTTTTAATTCGAGAGTATGACCCTTAGGAATTACCTGCCCTTTATTGAAGCGAGCCTTTAATAAGGACCTTGTCGGCGATGAGGCTTATATTTGGCTCCTGAGCGATTTTTTTGGGTTAGAAAGGCCCAACTATCAGTAAGCACAGAAAAGCCATCAGAATGAAAATACGAGCTTCTAAGTGGGTAATTTTTCTCTCTAGGGTGACAAATAGGTGACAAACGAGGTTGTCACCCTTAAACCTTAATTTCTGAAAGCCTTGATTTTACTGGTGCCCCCGGCAGGATTCGAACCTGCGACACCGGGATAGGAATCCCGTGCTCTATCCTCCTGAGCTACGGGGGCAAAGGCGAGAAATATGAGTTTTCAAAAAACTAACATGCTTCTTTTTGACCAACAAGATCTCTAGCGAGTTGTTGGTGCCTCAGTCCTTTTGTTTTCCATTACAACCTGTTATTTATGAA
>CAZROA010000113.1:0-16182 GCA_964601575.1 uncultured Thermodesulfobacteriota bacterium | reverse complement strand
GTACTGACGAAGGAGGAAGGGGGGCGGCACACGCCGTTTTTCAATGGGTATAGGCCGCAGTTTTATTTTCGGACGACGGATGTGACGGGAGTGGTGACGTTACCGGAGGGTGTAGAGATGGTGATGCCGGGAGACAATGTGGAGTTAGAGGTACAGTTGATCAAGCCGGTAGCGATGGAAGAGGGGTTGAGGTTTGCGATAAGGGAAGGTGGACGGACGGTAGGTGCTGGTGTCGTCACCAAAATTATTGAGTAGGCTTTAGGAGGCTTGAGGTCCGGTCATGATAGTCCCGACCCAGAGGATTCGCATAAAATTGAAGGCATTTGATCATAAGGTCCTAGATCATTCGGTGGCTGAAATAGTCCGAACCGCTCGCGATACCGGAGCGAGGGTGGTGGGTCCAATTCCGCTTCCGACCAAGATTAGTCGGTGGACGGTATTGAGATCTCCTCATATCGACAAAAATTCAAGAGAACAGTTTGAAATCCGGACCCACAAGCGGCTTTTGGACATTTTGGAGCCCACCCAGCAGACTATAGATGCGCTTATGCAGCTTGAGCTTCCGGCTGGGGTCGAAGTGGAAATCAAGCTCTAGGATGAGGGGTTGAAGATGGCCATGGTCGAAGGACTGATTGGTAGAAAATTAGGTATGACTCGTATCTTCACCGAAACCGGGGAGGTGGTCCCGGTCACGGTGTTAGAAGTCGGGCCCTGCACGGTGGTACAGGTAAAGACCGTGGAAAAAGATGGCTATAACGCCGTGCAGTTGGGGTTTAAGCCCAAGAAGTTTACCCGGCTCACCAAGCCTATGCGTGGCCATTTCGCTAAGGCTGGGCTTGATCACGGGTTTTATATCCTGCGGGAGTTTCGGGTGGCGGATCCGGGACAATTTCAGCCTGGTCAGGTGATTTCCCTGGCGGAAGTTTCCTTGGAGAAGGGTGAATTGGTTGATGTGACTGGTAAATCCAAGGGGCGTGGTTTTGCCGGAGCGATTAAGCGCTGGGGATTTAAGCGGCAACCCATGAGCCACGGTGCCAAGCAGGTACACCGTAAGCCTGGTTCCAGTGGCCCGAGTACCTTTCCGGGTCGGGTGATCAAGGGCAAGAAGATGCCAGGGCATTATGGTAACGAGACGGTGACCATCAAGAATCTCCAGGTGGTGGACCTTAAGCCAGAGAAGAACCTCTTGTTGGTCAAGGGCGCGGTCCCAGGGGCGGTTAATGGCTACGTCCTGGTCTATTTCAATAAGTAGTTTGGGGTGGATCAATGGCCACGATAGCGGTCGTCAATCATAAAAACGAAAAGGTTTCGGAAGTGAATCTACCAGAAGAGATCTATAGTGTGCCGGTGCGGATTGGCCTTTTACACGAAGTAGTTCGATGGCAGATGGCCCGTTGGCGAGCAGGGACGGCTTGCACCAAGACGAGGGGTGAAGTCCGTGGTGGTGGACGCAAACCTTGGCGCCAGAAGGGTACCGGGCGTGCTCGTCAGGGAAGCATTAGGGCCCCGCACTGGGTCGGTGGTGGAGTGGTCTTTGGTCCCAAGCCTCGGGATTACTCTTTCAAACTTAATAAGAAACAGCGCCGCCTGGCCTTAAAGATGGCCCTTTCGGCCAGGGCCCAAGAAGGAAAACTTTTGGTGGTGGAAGATTTTGGGCTCACCAAGATCAAGACCAAGGACTTTGTGGCCTTTTTAAAACAGCTTGGGGTGGAAGACGCCTTGGTCGTGGTCCCGGAACGGGATGAGATAGTCGAAAAGAGCGCCCGTAATATCCCCACGGTGAAGGTGCTGGCGGTGGAAGGGCTTAATGTCTACGACATTTTGGATCACGAGTATCTCCTTATCAAACGCGAGGCGCTTCCAAAAATCGAAGAGAGGCTTTCACGATGAAGGACCCGAGGGAGATTATTCTGCAACCGGTGATGACCGAGAAGTCCATGCTCCTCAAGGAGCGGAATAATCAGGTGACTTTTTGGGTTCATCCGGAGGCCAATAAGATCGAGATCAAGAAGGCGGTAGAGGCCATCTTTAACGTAAAGGTGGAAAAGGTGCAGACTATTCGGGTCAAGGGCAAGCCGAAGAGGATTTGGCGCTACCAGGGCCGGCGGCCTTTGCGGAAGAAGGCCATTGTCAGATTGGCTCCGGGTGAGACTATCGAATTCTTTGAGACAATCTAAAGGGGTAAGGGGCTATGCCTATCAAAAAATGTAAGCCGACATCACCGGGCCGTAGGTTTCAGACCTATGTGATCGATCCAGATCTTACGCCGGGAAAGGAGCCGGAGAAGTCTTTGCTTGAACCACTCAAGAAGACCGGTGGGCGGAACTGCTACGGTCGGGTGACGGTCCGTTTCCGTGGTGGCGGACACAAACGACTCTACCGGAAGATCGATTTCAAGCGTAACAAAGACGGTATCCCGGCCAAGGTGGCGGCCATCGAGTATGATCCCAATCGTTCGGCCAATATTGCCCTGCTCCATTATGCCGATGGGGAGAAGCGCTACATCTTGGCTCCGCTTGGGCTCAAGGTCGGAGATACGGTCATCTCCGGGGAGCAGGTCGAGGTCAAGGTGGGTAATTGTATGCCCCTTAAGAATATTCCCTTGGGGACCATTATTCACAACATCGAGCTCCGTCCGGGAAAGGGCGGGCAACTGGCTCGTTCGGCGGGGACCTTTGCCCAACTGATGGCCAAGGAGGGGGGCTATGTGCACCTGAGGCTCCCTTCAGGTGAGATTCGGATGGTGCACGAGAATTGCCGGGCGACCATTGGCCAGGTGGGCAATATCGATCACGAAAACGTCACTCTGGGTAAGGCCGGGCGTTCCCGTTGGTTGGGGCGTCGCCCGCATGTGCGTGGCGTGGCCATGAACCCGGTGGATCACCCCATGGGCGGTGGTGAAGGCCGGACCCATGGTGGGCGGCATCCCTGTTCGCCCTGGGGGCAGCCGGCCAAGGGGCTTAAGACTCGTGGGCGTAAACCTTCAGACAAATTTATTGTCAGGCGGCGTAAAGGCTAAGGGGTGAGGTGAGATATGCCTAGATCCAAGAAAAAAGGGCCCTTTGTTGATGAACATCTCTTAAAGAAGGTTCGTAAGGCCCTGGAGACAGGAGACAAAAAGGTCATCAAGACCTGGAGCCGTCGTTCGACCATTTTGCCGGAGATGGTAGGGCTCACCTTTGCCGTGCACAATGGTCATAAATTTATCCCGGTCTATGTGACGGAGAATATGGTGGGGCATAAGCTGGGAGAATTTGCCCCTACTCGAACCTATCGGGGGCACGCCGGTGACAAAACCAAAGTGAAGAAGAAGGGGAAATAGGCTATGGAAGCGCGTGCGGTGGCTAAATATGTCCGGATTTCGCCTTACAAAGCACGATTGGTGGTGGATTTGATCCGGGGGAAGCCGGTGGGCGAGGCCTTAAATATCTTGCAGTTTACACCAAAGAAGGCGGCTCGTCTGGTAAAGAAGGTGCTGGAGTCGGCCATTGCCAATGCGGAGCATAACTACCAGATGGACCCGGATAGGCTCTATGTAAAACGGGCCTATGTGGATGAAGGCCCGCGGTGGAAGAGGATTTGGCCCCGAGCCTTTGGGCGGGCCAGTCGTATCCTTAAGAGGACGAGCCACATTACCATTGTGGTCGAAGAGAAGCCTTAAACAGGAGGGTGAGCGTTGGGTCAGAAAGTAAATCCCATCGGGCTTAGGATTGGGATTACCAGGACTTGGGATTCGCGTTGGTTTGCCAAGAATGAATTTCCGCAGTTGGTCCACGAGGACTACAAGATTCGTCGCTATATCAAAGATCGATTAAAACACGCTGGTATTTCTCGGATCGAGATCGAGCGAGCGGCGAATAAGGTCAGGCTCATCATTCATACGGCGCGACCTGGGATTGTGATCGGCAAAAAAGGGGCCGAGATCGAGGCCTTAAAAAAGGCCCTGGAAAAGCTAACCAACGGGAAAGAGATCCATATTGATATTCAAGAAGTGCGGCGTCCAGAACTAGACGCCCAATTGGTGGCGGAAAACATCGCTGTGCAGCTTGAGCGCCGGGTCTCCTTCCGACGGGCCATGAAGAGGGCGGTGGGTTTGGCCATGCGCTTTGGGGCCCAGGGGATTCGGGTACAGTGTGCTGGACGTCTTGGCGGAGCAGAGATTGCTCGACGCGAATGGTACCGAGAAGGACGGGTGCCACTACACACCCTACGGGCGGATATAGATTATGGCTTTGCCGAGGCCATCACCAAATACGGCGTGATCGGAGTCAAGGTATGGATCTTTAAGGGTGAGGTCTTACCAGAGAAGGGCGAGATGCCACTGGTAAGCCTTTAGGGGGTAGGTAAAGATGCTTCTTTCACCAAGAAAGGTCAAATATCGGAAACAGCAAAAGGGCCGCAATCGAGGTCTTGCCTGGCGCGGTAATTCGGTAGCCTTTGGTGAATTTGGGTTGCGGGCCTTGGAGCACTGTTGGCTTACCGCGCAGCAGATCGAAGCGGCGCGTATTGCCATCGTGCGCTGTGCCAAGAAGGGGGCCAAGGTCTGGATTCGGGTCTTTCCGGATAAGCCCATAACCAAGAAACCGGCAGAGACCCGAATGGGTAAAGGTAAAGGGAGTGTAGAAGGCTGGGTGGCGGTGATCAAGCCTGGTCGAATCATCTACGAGATCGAAGGGGTGCCGGAAGAGGTGGCCCGTGAGGCCCTGAGGCTTGCCGCGGCCAAGCTCCCTATCAAGTGCAAGATCGTCTCGCGGGAGGATCGGTTATGAAGGCCGAAGAGTTGCGAGAGCTCTCGATCGTTGAGCTACAGGAAAAATTACGGGAGCTTCGGGAAGAGCTTTTCAATCTGCGGTTTCAAAAGACCATTCATCAGTTGGAGAATCCCATGCGGATTCGCCAGGTAAAGAGGGATATTGCGCGGGTGCTGACGGTGATCCGTGAGAAGGAACTGGGCATCCGTTAGCCATAAATTTTCGGGAAGGTCGGTAGGCGATGAGAGAGAATAAAGTGGCCAATAGGAAACAATTCATCGGCATCGTGGTCAGCGACAAGATGGATAAGACGGTGGTGGTCATGGTAGAGCGGTTGGTCAAGCATCCGCTTTACAAGAAATACATCCGCCGCCGCCGGAAATTTATGGCTCACGATGAGGAAAACACCTGTCGGATAGGGGACAAGGTCCTCATTGAAGAGACTAGGCCCCTTTCCCGCCACAAGAGATGGCGGGTTCGTCAGATCCTTGAGCGGGCCAAGGTGCTTGATAAAGGTGAGAGCGAAGAGCAGTAAAGGGTGGTGATGGTCTATGATTCAGCAACAGAGTTATCTTAATGTGGCTGACAATTCCGGGGCCAAGAAGATCATGTGTATCAGGGTGTTGGGTGGTTCCGGGCGGCGGTACGCCCGGATCGGAGATGTGATCATTGCCTCGGTCAAGGAGGCCCTTCCCAATTCCAAGGTCAAGGCCGGAGACGTAGTGCGAGCGGTGGTCGTGCGGACAAAGAAGGAACAGCCCCGGTCTGATGGTACCTTGATCAAGTTTGATGAGAACGCAGCGGTACTCATCAATCAGTGGGGTGAACCGGTAGGGACGCGTATCTTTGGTCCGGTGGGAAGAGAGCTCAGGGCCAAGAAGTTTATGAAGATTATTTCTCTGGCGCCGGAAGTGCTTTAAGGGGTGTGGGCTATGTTTAAGAGTAAGGCAAGGAGAGGACTGAAGCCGCATCAAGTAAAGCTTCGTATTCGCAAGAACGATCAGGTGGTGGTCATCGCTGGGAAGGACAAAGGCAAGGTCGGTCGAGTACTACAGGTCTTTCCGCGTCGTCAGCGGGCGGTGGTCGAAGGGGTAAACATCGTCAAGAGGCATATGAGGCCGACTCCTTATGCCGAAGGTGGTATCGTGGAAAAGCCTGCCCCGATCCATATTTCCAATCTGATGGTCGTTTGCCCCAAATGTATGAAAGGGGTACGGGTGGGGCGTAAGATCCTCGAAGATGGGACTAAGGTGCGGGTCTGTAAAAAGTGCGGAGAGATAATCGAGGCTAAGGAGTAAGATGGTCATGTCCTGGCTCAGACAATATTACGAAAATGAGGTTGTTCCGAAATTGATGGAGCGTTTTGAGTACAAAAATAGGCTAGAAGTCCCGAGGTTGCTCAAGATCTGTCTTAATATGGGCTTGGGCGAGGCGGTCCAGAACCCGAAGATCATCGACCAGGCGGTGGAAGAACTTGCGGTCATTGCTGGGCAGCGGCCTTGTATCCGCCGGGCGAAGAAATCTATTGCCGCCTTTAAGCTACGTGAAGGGATGCCCATCGGGGTGATGGTCACCCTGCGGGGCAACCGCATGTATGACTTCTTTACTCGTTTGGTCAATTTTGCCCTGCCCCGGGTGCGTGACTTTCGCGGGGTGCCTACACGAGGATTTGATGGCCGGGGCAACTACACCATGGGCATTACGGATCACACCATCTTTCCAGAAGTAGATCCGAACAAGGTGGAAAAGATCAAGGGCATGAATATTACCTTTGTGACCTCGGCGGAGACCGATGAAGAGGCCTTTGAGCTTTTGAAGCTTTTAGGTATGCCGTTTAGGAGGAGATAGAGACCTATGCCTCGGAAAGCACAGATCGTAAAGGCCATGAAGGAACCGAAGTTTCCGGTACGCAAGCGGAACCGTTGTTCTATCTGCGGGCGCCCACGGGGGTACATCCGCAGGTTTGGGCTTTGTCGGATATGTTTTCGGAAATTGGCCTCAGAAGGCAAGATCCCCGGTGTCAGGAAAGCCAGTTGGTAAGGGGTGTTGAAGTATGATGACCGATCCCATTGCAGACATGTTGGCCCGTATCAGAAACGCCTGTATGGTCAGGCATAAGGTGGTAGAGATCCCTTCTTCTAAGGTGAAGTTGGCCATTGCCAAGATCTTGAAAGAAGAGGGGTATATCGAAGATTTTCGCTTTGTTCCCGAAGGGCCGCAGGGCAAGATCGAGATCGTTCTCAAATATGACGAACATAAGCGCCCGGTTATAGCCGGGCTTAAAAAGGTGAGTAAGCCCGGGCGGCGGGTCTACGTCAAAAAGGACGGGTTACCCAAGGTGATTGGCGGCTACGGGATCGCTATAATTTCGACCTCGCAGGGCATCATGACCGACCGAGAGGCACGGAAACGGGGTATTGGCGGCGAGGTCCTTTGTGAAGTCTGGTAATCCGGAACGAGGTGAAGGGCGATGCTTTCACGGATAGGGAGAAAGCCGATACCGATCCCTCAGGGGGTAAAAGTCGAGATCAACGAAGGCCGGATTGTGGTTCAAGGGCCTAAAGGGCGCCTTGAGAAACAGATTCCTCCCCTGGTGGACGTGAAGATCGAAGACAACGAGATCAAGGTCCTGCCGCAGCAGGTCCAGAAGAGGTTGGCCAAGAAGCTTAAGGCCTTTCATGGGTTGGCCAGGGCGCTGATCAATAACCTGGTGGTTGGGGTGACCAATGGCTTTACCCGGTCGTTGGATATCGTTGGCCTTGGCTATCGGGCGGAGCTTAAAGGTGATACTTTGGTCCTCCAATTGGGATACTCTCATCCCATTGAATTCAAACTTCCAGAAGGGGTCAAGGCCAAGGTGGAAAGGGGTACAGGGGAGGTTCAGTTTCGAATCACCCTAGAAGGTATTGATAAAGAACTGGTCGGGCAGACAGCGGCCAATATTCGCCGCCTACGTCCGCCGGAGCCTTATAAGGGTAAAGGGGTTCGTTATTCAGGCGAAGTCATCCTCAGAAAGGCTGGTAAAGGTGGCAAGAAAGCTTAGGGCGGGTGAATGAGATATGGGAAGGACAAGTAAGAAAGTCTTGGCACGGTTGAGAAGGAAACGTCGCGTTAGGAAAAAGATCTTCGGGACAAGCGAGCGCCCACGGTTGTCGGTCTTTCGCAGTTGTAAACACATCTATGCCCAGATCATTGACGACGTTCAGGGGCGCACCTTAGTAGCGGCCTCTTCGCTCACGCCGGAAATTAGGGAGCGTTTGGCTGAGCTCAAGAAAGAGGGTGGAAAAACGGCGGTGGCTCGGGCCGTAGGGGAGCTGATCGGCAAGCGGGCTATCGAGGCTGGGATTAAGAAGGTCTGTTTCGATCGTGGTGGGTATAAATACCACGGTCGAGTAAAGGCCCTGGCTGACGGAGCTCGGGCCGCTGGTCTTGAATTCTAGAGGAGGGAAGAGCCTTGGTGGCATCACCAAAGGAAGCAGGTGAACTCATCGAGAAGATCATTTTCATTAATCGTGTGGCCAAGGTACACAAAGGTGGCCGGCGTTTTCGTTTTTCGGCCATTGTGGTGGTAGGCGATGGTCAGGGCCGGGTGGGTTATGGTTTAGGAAAGGCTCCAGAGGTTCCGGATGCCATTCGTAAGGCCTTAGAGCGGGCCCGTAAAAATATGATCGAAGTCCCGGTGATCAATGGCACCATTCCCCATCAAATCATCGGAGAATATGGGGCAGCGAAGGTGTTGCTTAAGCCCGGGCGTCCTGGTACCGGGGTTATCGCTGGGAGTACCATCCGGGCCATCATGGATGCGGTGGGGATTCGGGACGTAGTCACCAAGTGTATCCGCAGTACCAATCCTCACAATGTGGTCAAGGCCACCTTTCGGGCCTTTGAGTTGCTTCAGAGCCCGGAATATGTGGCGGCTAAACGGCAATTGTCTAAAGAAGAACTGACGGGTGAGGGCCATGGCGAAACAGCTTAAGATCACCTTGGTGCGGAGCAAATATGGTTGGTCCAAGAAGCAGCGGGCCACCCTTGCTGGTTTGGGGCTTCGCCGTATCAGACATACGGTGATCCGGCCAGATAATCCTTGTATCCGGGGAATGATCGAAAAGGTCAAACATCTTGTCAAAGTGGAGGAGATCGATGGCTGAAGGGGTCAGCCTTTCCAATCTTTCGCCCTTTCCGGGCTCGAAGAAGAGGGAGAAACGGGTAGGGCGCGGTCCTGGCTCCGGCCATGGGAAGACTTCGTGCCGCGGGCATAAGGGCCAGCGTTCTCGGTCTGGTGGCGGGGTTCCGCCTTGGTTTGAGGGTGGACAGATGCCGATCCTCCGCCGCTTACCAAAGCGGGGGTTTAAGAATCCGTTTAGGGTTGAATATGCGGTGATCAATGTCGGTGAATTGGGGAAGCGTTTCGAGAGCGGAGCGGTGGTAGATCCGGAGGCCTTGCGGGCCAAAGGGCTCCTTAAGAAAAAACTCCCGGTAAAGATCCTGGGTGACGGCGAGATTTCGGTGGCCCTTAATCTAAAAGTTCATGCTATTTCTAAGAGCGCCAAAGAGAAGATCGAAAAGGCAGGGGGGTCGGTAGAAATATTGGCCTTGTAAGGAGTTAAGGCGTGTTTAAGACAGACGGTGTCCAGAATTTAGCTAATATACCGGAGCTGCGTCGGCGGCTCCTTTTTCTTTTAGGGGCCTTGGCCATTTATCGAATCGCTGTCCAGATCCCCACGCCGGGGATCAACGCCGATGCCCTGATGGCCCTCTTTTCTCGGGCCGGGGGGACGATCTTTGGCTTTATTGATATGTTCTCCGGCGGGGCGTTGCGAAGGCTCTCGATCTGTGCCTTGGGGATCATGCCCTATATTAGTGCCTCCATTATTCTTCAGCTCCTTACCGTGGTCTTCCCGAGCATTAAGGAGATGCAAAAGGAAGGCCCTGAAGGGCGAAGGAAGATCGCTTATTATACCCGTTATCTCACCGTGGCTATTTGCTTGATTCAGGGTTTTGGTATTGCCATCGGCCTTGAGCGGATGACTGGTCCTAATGGTCAGCCCATTGTTATGTTCCCTGGTTGGGGTTTTCGCCTGCTTACCATGCTCACCCTCACCACCGGGACGGTCTTTTTGATGTGGCTTGGTGAGCAGATCACCGAACACGGTATCGGAAACGGCATCTCGCTTTTGATCTTTGCTGGTATTGTGGCCAGGCTCCCTTCGGCAGTGGTCAATACGGTGCGCTTTGTCAAGACTGGTGAACTCTCGGCAGCGGTCTTGGTCTTTGTCATGATCTTGGTGATCGCGGTGGTGGCCTTTACCGTGTTTATGGAAAGGGCCCAGCGGCGTATCCCGGTACATTATGCCAGACGGATGGTTGGGCGACAGGTCATGGGTGGACAGACGACCTATCTCCCCCTTAAGGTCAATATGGCTGGGGTCATCCCGCCGATCTTTGCCTCTTCGGTCCTCATGTTTCCGGCGACGGTGGCCAGTTTTGTCCCGGTGGAATCCGTCCAGCGGATCGCCAATCTATTTCGCCCAGGCACTTTGATATATGAGATCATATTCGTGGCCTTGATCATCTTTTTCTGTTATTTCTACACGGCCATTATCTTTAATCCGCAAGAAGTAGCGGACAATTTACGCAAATATGGCGGATTTATTCCGGGTATTCGTCCTGGTCGGGCGACGATCGAATTTTTGGATCGAGTGGTCACCAGGATTACCCTGATCGGGGCCCTTTACGTCTCGGCCATTTGTGTGCTACCAACAATCTTGATCGCGAAGTTCAACGTGCCGTTTTACTTTGGCGGTACGGCCCTGTTGATTGTGGTTGGAGTGGCCATGGATACCATGGCCCAGATCGAGTCGCATCTCTTGAGTCGTCACTATGAAGGGCTCTTGAGGCAGGGCAGGCTTCGCGGTCGGCGTTAAAAAAGCAATAGAAAGGAGGGGGTTATGAACATCGTATTTTTGGGACCGCCGGGGGCTGGTAAGGGTACACAGGCCAAGAAGATCGCTGAAAAGTATGGTATTCCCCAGATCTCAACCGGTGATATGTTCCGGGAGCACCTTTCCAAGGGGACCGAGCTTGGACAGAAGGCCAAGGAGTATATGGACAAGGGTCAGCTTGTGCCGGATGAAATCGTGCTTGGCATGGTCGAAGAGCGCTTGAAGCAGCCTGACTGTGAGAAGGGCTTTATTTTGGATGGCTTTCCGCGGACCGTACCTCAGGCCGAGGCCCTGGACAAGCTCCTTGAGAAGATGGGGAAGAAGATCGACTATGCTATTTGCATCGACGTCCCGGATGATGAGCTGGTCAAACGGCTTACCGGGCGCCGTACTTGCAAGAACTGTGGCATGATGTATCATGTCATTTTCAAGCCGCCCAAGGAAGAGGGTAAGTGTGACGTTTGCGGCGGTGAGCTCTATCAGCGGGCGGATGACAATGAAGAGACGGTGAGGAACCGTCTCAAGGTCTATCACGAGCAGACCGAGCCCATTATCCAATTCTATGAAAAGAAAGGAGTCCTCCATCGGATTGACGGAATGGGCTCCATTGACGAAATTTTTGATAGGATCGTTAAAGTCTTAGGTGGCTAAAGGTTTTGCGTAAGACGATCGTTACACCAGGTGCCAAGGGTCCTTCGGGGATAAGGCTTAAGGCCCCTTGGGAAATAGAGTTATTGCGCAAGGCAAATGCCGTGGTGGCCGAAGTATTGGCCACATTGCGGGAGATAATCGAGCCTGGTGTAACGGGTTGGGATTTAAATCGCATTGCCGAAGAGATTTGTCAAAAAAGGGGAGCCCGGCCAGCCTTTAAGGGCTACCGTGGCTACCCCTTTAGTTTGTGTGTTTCTGTGAACGAAGAGGTAGTACACGGAATGCCGCTCAAAGAAAAGGTTTTAAAAGAAGGCGATATAGTGAGCCTTGATTTTGGGGCCATATACGAGGGCTATTACGGGGACGCGGCGCTTACCGTGGCGGTAGGTGAGGTCTCCGCTGAGGCCAAACGCTTGATGAAGGTTACGGAAGAGGCCTTGTATTTGGCCATTGAGAAGGCCCGTATCGGGAATCGCCTTCAGGATATATCCGTTACCATTCAGCGCCATGCCGAAAGGCATGGGTATAACGTTATCCGCGATTATGTGGGCCATGGGATAGGGCAAGCTTTACACGAGCCTCCAGAGGTTCCCAATTTTGGCAGGCCGGGTAAGGGCCCACGGCTTAAGGCTGGGATGGTCTTGGCTATCGAGCCTATGGTGGTGACCGGCGGCTATGAGATCGAGGTGCTTCCCGACGGGTGGACAGCGGTGACTAAAGATCGAGGGCTAGCGGCTCATTTTGAACATTCAATCGTTATCACGGCCAAGGGTCCGGAAATCCTTTCGCGGCTAGAGGGGTAAGCATGCCGAAAGAAGATGCCATTCAAGTCGAAGGAACGGTGGTCGAGGCCTTACCAAATGCCATGTTTCGGGTGGAATTGGAAAATGGTCACAAGGTCCTGGCCCACATTTCGGGCAAAATGCGGGTACACTATATTCGTATCTTGCCCGGAGATAAGGTCATTGTCGAACTTTCGCCCTATGATTTGACCAGAGGGCGAATTGTCTATCGAGGGAGTAAAAAAGACCGTAAACACCGTTAGGAGAAGGGACGATGAAGGTGCAAGCTTCGGTCAAGAAACGTTGTCGAAAGTGCAAGGTGATCCGACGCAAGGGAGTGGTACGCATCATCTGTGAAAATCCGCGTCATAAACAGAGACAGGGTTAAGAAAGGAGGGCTAGCCTTGCCACGTATTGCAGGAGTTGACATTCCAGATAACAAGCGCATAGAGATTGCCCTGACCTACATCTACGGCATAGGTCGGACACTGGCGCAGAAGATTTTGACCCAGGCGGAAGTGGACTGGAACAAAAAGACCAAAGATCTTACCGAAGAGGAGTTGACGAGGATCCGGCATATAGTGGAGCGTCAGTACAAGGTAGAGGGTGATCTAAGGCGTGAGGTGACTAGTAATATCAAGCGCCTGATGGATATGGGGTGCTATCGAGGGCTGCGTCATCGGATGGGGCTTCCGGTGCGTGGGCAGCGGACCAGGGCCAATGCGCGGACGCGTAAGGGTCCGAGGCCGTCGTCTTTGCGTGGTAGACGTAAAAAGTAAGGGGTGAAGGAAGATGGCTAGGCGTCGTAGAGTAAGGGGTAAGAAAAAGGAAAAAAAGAACATTCCCGAGGGTATTGCCCATATTCATGCCACTTTTAACAACACCATCGTCACCATTACGGACAAACAGGGGAACACCGTGGCTTGGGCTAGCGGCGGGACAGAAGGGTTTAAAGGTTCCCGTAAAGGGACGCCTTATGCTGCGCAGCTTGCCGCCCAGGCGGCAGCGAGGAGGGCCATGGAACACGGTATGCGTCGGGTAGCGGTCTATGTGAAAGGGCCTGGTGCCGGGCGTGAGGCGGCCCTTCGTGCCCTTCAGGCCGCTGGTTTTCAGATCACCTTGATCAAAGACGTGACACCCATTCCGCACGACGGGTGTCGCCCCCCGAAGAAGAGAAGAATTTAATCTGTGACCAGAAGGAGGAGATAAGCCTTGGGTAGATATACAGGGCCTCGTTGTCGTTTGTGTCGCCGAGAGGGGATGAAATTGTTCTTAAAGGGTGAGCGTTGTTATACGGATAAATGTGCCTTTGAGCGTCGTAGTTATCCACCGGGCCAACACGGCCAGGCGCAGATGAGGGCCAAGCGGTCAGACTATGGCGTGCGTTTGCGTGAAAAACAAAAAGTCAAACGCATTTACGGGGTCTCAGAAAAGCAGTTCAGCCGCTACTTTGAACGGGCCGACCGGATGCGCGGGCAGACCGGTCACAATCTCTTACAACTCCTTGAGCGTCGGCTGGATAATGTGGTCTATCGCCTTGGTTTTGCCGCTTCTAGGATGCAGGCCCGGCAAATGGTGGCCCATGGACTTTTCTTGGTCAACGGTCGCCCGGTAGATATTCCATCTTATCAGGTCAAAGTGGGAGATGTGATCGAGCTTAAGGAAAAATATCGTCAGAACCAGGAGATCTTGGACAATCTCGAGGCCGTGATTCGAAGAGGTGTCCCCCAATGGCTTGAGCTTGACAAAGACAACTTTCGGGGCAAAGTCAAGGCGCTCCCAACGCGCGAAGATATTACCATGCCTATTCAAGAACAGCTCATCGTTGAGTTTTACTCCAGATAATAGGCTAAGGGTGGTTTAATGGGCTTCGCCTTTCCGTTAAAAGGTGAGGCCCATTTTCATAAAAAGAAAAAGGGTGAGAAAGATGGTCGAGACCAAGGTGCCCGTTAGCCGGAATTGGCTTGAGCTGATTAAACCAAAAGGTGTCCAGATAGACGAAGACACAAAGCCTCCGTTTTACGGCAAATTTATCGTTGAACCTTTGGAACGAGGTTTTGGGGTTACTCTGGGGAATGCCCTGCGGCGGGTCTTGTTGTCATCTCTTCAAGGGGCAGCGGTCACCTGGGTGAAGATCGAGGGTGCACCACATGAGTTTACTAGTCTTCCTGGAGTAGTAGAAGATGTAGTGGACATTATCCTCAATATAAAGCAAGTCAGGTTCAAATTGTTTGATGAAGAGCCTAAGGTTTTTGTTTTGGAAAAGGAAGAAGAGGGTGAGGTAAAGGCCGGAGATATTCAGACCAACGGCCAGGCTGAGATCGTCAATCCAGATCTCCATATTGCCACTTTAACTAAAGGTGGTCGCCTTAAGATGGAACTCCATGTGCAGTGGGGCAAAGGGTATCATCCAGCAGAACTGTCTCAGAGTAAAGAGATCGGTGTCATTCCGGTAGACGCCATCTTTTCTCCGATCACCAGGGTGAATTTCACCGTGACCCAAGCCCGGGTGGGGCGTCGAAGCGACTATGATCGCTTGGTGATGGAGATTTGGACCGATGGGACGGTTGATCCTCGAGACGCTTTGGCCTATGCTGCCAAGATCCTGAAGGATCAGTTGACTGTCTTCATCAATTTTGCCGAGGAAGAAAAGGCCGCCGAGGCCGAGAGAGAAGAGGAAAAGAAGCCCGAATATTATCAATATCTGGACAAAAAGATCGACGAACTCGAACTCTCGGTTCGTTCGGCCAATTGTCTGAAGAACGCCAATATTCGCTATATCGGTGAACTGGTCCAGAAGACCGAGTCCGAGATGCTTAAGACCAAAAATTTTGGTCGTAAGAGTTTGAATGAGCTCAAGAAGATCCTGGCGGAAATGGGTCTTTCCTTCGGGATGGAGATCCCGGATTGGAAACCACCGGAGAGCGAAGAGAATAAAGAGGGTTAGGGAGTGAGACCATGAGGCACAGAAAGAGAAGCCGTCGGCTGGTAGGCAAGTGGGAACATCGGCGGGCCTTGATCCGCAATCTTTTGAACTCGCTTTTTGTGCATGAGCGCATTACCACCACCCTAGCCAAGGCCAAGGAACTCCGGCGAGCCGCAGACAAGATGATCACCTTGGCCAAGCGGGGTGATTTACACGCCAGGCGGCAGGCCCTGGCCGTACTCCAAAATAAAGAACTTGTTCGTAAACTCTTTGCCGAGGCCAAGGAACGTTTTGGTGACCGGCAGGGCGGTTATACCCGGATCGTCCGGATAGGGCCCCGTCGGGGTGATGCTGCCATGATGGCTATTGTGGAGCTGGTGGCGGAAAAGCTCGAACACAAGCGTTCCCGAAGGAAGATCGAGGCCGATAAAGCGGCCTTGGCCATGGCTCCGAAGAGGGAGGAGCCTAAGGTTGAAGAACCAAAACCCGAGGTAGAGACAGAAGAGGCCCAGGCTGAAACTCAAGTAGAAGAGGCTAAACCCGAGGTCCAAGAAGTCGAGGCGAAAGCGGAAGAGACCGAGGGCAAGGCCGAAGGGCCCCAGGCTGAAGAGGCCAAGGTCGAGGCCGAAGAATCCAAGGCCGAGGCTAGAGAGGCCGAGGCTGTCTCTGAGACAGAAGAAAAAGCCGAGGCCACCGAAGAGTCCCCTTCCGAAGCTAAACCTACCGAAGAGAAATAATAGATCGGCGTCCTCTGAACCGAATAGACTCGGAGGACGCCGTCTTTCCTTATTTTTGTTTTCTTTTGGGAACTCATAAGAGAAACCGAAATATCTAAAAGTCTTTGAGGACATTCTAAATCTAAGGCCTTTTAGGTGAGTTTTACAAACAGAAGGCCTTTGATTGAGGCCAATTCCCTTCAGAAAACAGCTCTCCTCTTTGGGCTGGCCCTATTTTTGGCTTGGGAGGGGGAACAGAAGGTCTTTTTTGTAGTCTTTTTTACATTGGTAATCTCTAGTTTTAGACGGCTTTCCTTTCTTTGGGTCGCGGTCTTTTTGGCAGGATTTATATACGGTGGCCTTTGTTTTCAGGAGCCCCTTTCTCTGAAAGACTTCCCCTTTTACAGACGTGTC
>CAZROA010000112.1:0-7496 GCA_964601575.1 uncultured Thermodesulfobacteriota bacterium | reverse complement strand
GGGGCAAGCTCTCTGGCCCTTTCCGCCACACGCAAGGCTTCCTCTAGGTTTCCCTTCTCCGAAGGCATCTTCAGGAGACACCAAGCCAAGTTGTTCAAGAGGGTAGCGTTTTGGGGATCATGGACCAAGGCCTGCCTGAAGGCCTCTGCCGCTCTATCCATCTCACCGGCTTCCATGTAAAGTTCTCCTAGAAGAGATTGGGCCGGAACAAATTCAGGCACCTCAGAGACTACCTTTTCCAATAAGAGAATAGCCTTTTCCCCTTCTCCTTGTTTTAATAAGGCCAAAGCCTTGATGTATCTTAAGGCTGGTTCTTGGGGATCCTGAGGGGAAAGGGCCTGGTAAATCTTTATCCAGTCTCCCTTTTCGGCATACAGGGAAAACTTTAAGGCCTCTAAGGGCTCTTTAGGACCATAAATACGCAGAGGGATGAGATCCGGTTTTTCCCTGAGGATAATCCAGGCAGCCAAAGGAGGCTTTTCCCCCTTGGGTATTCTGGGAACACCGCATTCGGCAGCAAAGATAAGGCCCCAAAGATTTTTTTTCCGGGGATCTAAATCGAGTCTCTCCAAGAATCGCCATTCTTTTTGGGCCTCTTCACAATCTTTCAGGAGTAAACGATCGGCCAAGGCCAACGCATGGGCTTCGGCCCGATAAGGTAAGATATTACCCAGTTCTTTAAGGGCCAAACTCGGTGAACCTTCCGTCGTTTCCAAGGCGGCTAGGGCCAGCCTTGCCTCGAGTAGAAGGGGGTTTTTGGTCACTGCTTTGGCCAGATTATTCCGGGCTTGACGCGGAAGCCCAGAAAGCCACTGGGCAAGCCCAAGGAAATAATAGGCTCTGGGGTCTTCACCTTTGGTCAAGGCCTCTTGAAAAGAAGCGATGGCGTCTTTATAGCGCCCCTGGATCAAAAACAGGTGCCCCTTTAAATAAGGAACGGCAAATAGTTCCGGATAGGTCTTTCCGAGGACCTTGAGGGTCTTCTCAGCCTCTTGGAGTTGCCCGATGTTTAGGGAAATCTCGATATAACGGACCAGAAAATAATAATTAGACGGCTCTTCTCGGAGTAATTCTCGATAAAGATTAAAGGCCTTTTGGACTCGACCGGCCTCTACATAAAATTCGGCTAAGTAAGCCCTGTAGCCCCTGGCTTCATAAGGTGAAGGGGCGTATTGAATGGCCTGCTTAAGGACCTCTTCGGCCTTGGTCCATTCCTTTTGATGGAGATAAAAATTGCCAAGGGCCAAATAGACTTCAGGCCTTTTGGGAGCTAATTTTTGGGCCTTTTGATAGGCAGAAAGGGCCTTTTCCGGTTTCCGACAAAGGAGATAAAAGTCACCGAGTTCCAAATAACAGCGAAAATCTGTAGGGTGAAGTTCTAAGGCCTTTTTGAAGTATTTCCTGGCTTCCTCCAGATTACCTTTTAAGGCCTCCACATTACCTAAGATAAGATTGGCATAGACATTTTGAGGCTCAAATTTCAGTAGTTCTTGGGCTATGTGACGGGCCTTGTCATAATAACCGGTGACCAAATAGAGATAACCAAGCTTTATCATGGCTTGAGGCTGTTTGGGATTGAGGCCTAAGGTGGTCTCAAAGTAACGAATAGCTTGATAGGGTTTACCAGACCATAAAGAGACCTCTCCTAATAGAAACCAGACCTTTTCATCATCTGGACGCTGCTTTTTGGCCTTCTTAAGTAATTTAAAGGCCTGATAATATTGGCCTTTTTCTATCAAAATTTGAGATTTTTGTAACAATTCTTCGTATTTGGGTTGCTTATGACAAGCAACCAAAGAAAAAATGATTATTAAACCGATCAAAAGTTTTTTCATCCTAACGCTTAGCACTTGAAATTAGAAAGGCGAACAAGATTACTAAAAGGTAAACCCCTAAGAGGATTTCTTTATTTTTTCCAAGCCAATCAATAACGCCAAAGATACCTTTGAGTAAGGCCTTAAAAGGCCCGGGCATTTCTCCTCCTTCTTCGGTCTCCCGATTTTTGGGCTTGGGTTGTCTTTCCCGGGACATGCCGAAGCCAGCCTTTTCTCCTTCGGCACCGCTTCCGCCAAGAGAAGGAAGAATAGGTTGCCCCCCGGGACTACTCCTCAAAGCACTAAAAAGAGAACCTATCTCAAAAAGGGGTAAAGGTCCTGAACCTTCTTCTCCATAACCAAGGTCGGTACTCGAAACTTCAGCCAGATAGGGACCGAGTAGTTCTTTGGCCCGTTTCTGAAAGGCCTTGAGCTTGGCCAATTGCTCTTGATAGTCAAGGAGGGCCTTGATCTGATCGGCCAAGAGATAGCGTAAATTCATCTCTAAAAAGGATTGATAAAGGACGCTTTTTAAAGGATAGCGAAGTTTGATCTCATAAAGAGGGACGAGATAGTCCTCCTCAGGGACTAGGACAATCTTGGTGAGAAAGACATTGGTCGGGGCCACATACCATACTGGACTCTTCTTTTTGGCCAGTTCAAGATAGATCAGATCCTCAATCTCCGAAGGGCCACCGGTGGCCTTTACAGCCTTGGGATAGGCAAAGACTACCCCTTTACCAAGGCCTAGAATAAAGACAAAAGAGGATAAAAGGCCGATTAGTCTGAAAAGATTTTTCCCTTTATCCATTGGAAGGTTTATCTAACCTTGTTTTATAATTTTGAGACAATTTAGCACGTCCGTCTTAGAACTCAAACGACGGATTTTTCATTTATCTTTTTGAATTTCCAAAGGAGTTTGCGACAAAAACCCTGAATTATTTTGACTTCTTGGGCGGTCAATTCAAGGCGCGATAAAAAACGCCTGATGGTGGTCATCCATAAAGTGACGTTATCATGGGGGACATAATCGACTACTTCTAAGGTCTCACGGAGCAGACGATACATAGGCTCGAGTTCTTCCACCGAGGCCAGCCGTGGCTTTTTAAGACTTACCTCCGCCGCCTGGGTAAAAATTTCATAAAGGATGATAATAATCGCTTGGGCCACATTTAATGAGGCCTGTTCGGTGGTGGGAATGGTGATTACCGTATGGCAGTGATAGAGGTCTTCGTTGGTCAGCCCCCATTTTTCGTTACCGAATAAGAAGGCGATCCGATTGGTTTGGGAGAGTTCAATCACGCGAGGGGCAATCTCTCTCGGGGTCTCAAAGACCTTTCGTTGCCGCCCCAAACGAGCCGTGGTCCCAATCACGTAGTGAAACGGAGCCAAGGCCTCTTCCAGGTCTTCGAATATTTGTAAGCGTTCCAGCACCGGAAGCCCGCCCCGGGTGGCCATGGCCCGCATCTTTTCTTCATCGAGTTTTTTGGGGCGGACCAGGATTAGGTCATGAACACCAAAGTTGGCACAGGCCCTGGCTGCAGCCCCCACGTTTTCCGGATAAAGGGTCTCAACCATGACCACGGCCAGATTTTCCATCTTGGCCCGGATTCGTTGAGCCGCTGGTCTTACCTGCATAGGGCCCTCTGTTTGATCTTGTGATAAGAATCCATTTCCATTAACCTCCTTCGTTGACAAGCCATAAGGGCATTGTTATTCAATTATCAGGTGCCGAAGTGGCGGAATTGGTAGACGCGCTAGATTCAGGATCTAGTGGGCGTAAGCCCGTCGGGGTTCGAGTCCCCGCTTCGGCACCAGGTTGCCCTCCAAAAGAGTTCCTCATGGAGTTAGAGCGATGCCTGAGGAAGCAGTAAAAGAAGGGCTTTCCATGGCCTTACACGGCAGACCTTTTAGTAGCTTTAATCTCCACCCCCTCATCTTGGGTAACTTGACCAAATTGGGCTTTACCAAGACCACCATCATTCAGGATCTCTTTCTACCCGTGGCCCTCAAGGGCTCCGACGTCATTGTCAAGGCCCGCCGCGGGAGCGGTAAGGCCCTTGGTTATATTCTGATCCTTCTGGATCGCATCATAAGAGAAAGGGAGGCCGGTCGTCAAATTAAGACCCTGGTCCTGGTTACCTCGGTGGAGCGGACCTTGTCTCTGGCCCAATGGGCCAAACGATTGGCCGAAGGGCTCGATCTCTTGCTTACCCCTTTTGCCGCGGAAGAAAACCTCCCTGAAGAGCAACTCCGTGCCGTGGAACAAGGGGCAAACCTCATTTTGACCACCCCATATTGGCTTAACCGGGCCCTAAAATGGCGTCTTATCCCTCTGCGCGAATGTAAGGTCATCGTCCTTGATGAATTGGAGACTATGGTGGCCAAAGAGCAGGGGCTTCTCGAAAACCTCCTGCGCAAGATGCCTCCTCCCGGAGAACGCCAAGGTCTGGTCTTTATGGACGATCTCAACTATCAGGCCTTGGAGATGGCCTATCAGTTTCTCTCTTCTCCGGAGGAGATCTTTATTGAACGCGGGCGAGAAGACTTTGCCAACCTAGCCCTTAAGCTCATCCATGTCTCCGAAGAAGAAAAGTTTTCCCTCCTCCTTGGGGTCCTTAAAAGATATCAGTGGCCGAAGACCATTATTTTCGTCAACAATAAGATCGAAGCCCAAAAACTCTGCGACGAGCTGAAGCGCCTAGGCCTTCGGGCCGTATTTTTAAAACCGGATCTGGGGCCGGAGTTTAGGTTGCGATTCCTAAAGCAATTCGAAGGCCGAGAGGCCGACATTCTGGTAGCCACTGATGCCGGCTGTCGGTTCATTCAACAAAAAGGAGTGCCTCTCCTGATCAATTACGATCTCCCAGAGACCGGAGATGATTTCCGTCATCGAGCGGCCAAGGTGGCGGAAAACGCCGGAGAGATTATCAGTTTTTGTGACGAGACCGGGGCCTTTTTCCTGGAGGCTATCGAGGCTGATTTGGGCCAAAAGATGGAGGTCCTCTGGCCGGAACCCGAGGAAGAGTGGTTTCCTTCTCCGGTAATGATTAAAGAAGAGTTGGCCTTGCGGCGCCGAAAAACACGCCCCTCAGGGCCTCGAGAGGGTGGGGATCGCCCTAAACGCCCCAAGCGGGATCATCGCCGGTCGGTCAGGCCCCGAGCTTTTTGATCAATTCGTAGGCATCAAGGCCTGAAGGATAATACCTCCTTAGGTGTTTTTTGATTTGAAAACCCGCCTGTTGGAAAAGGCGCAAGGCTGGTTGGTTTTGACAACCCACGTGGGCCCGTAAAAGACGATACCCGCGCAGACGGGCCACCTTTTCTGCCTCGGTTAACATGAAACGCCCAAGCCCTTGGCCTCGTAAGGAGGGGATGACGGCAATAGCCATTAACTCGATATTCCAGAGCAAAAAGGAGGGTAACATAAGACCTAACATGAAAAAGCCAGCCGGTCTGTCCTCAACCTCCAGGAGATAAGTCCGCACAAAATGATCCGCCAGCCAATCGGAAACAATCCTCCGGTAGGGACCGAAAACGGCAAAGGCCTCTCCGGCAAGGTCTTTGATAAAAGACCAATCTTCTCTGGTAGCTGGCCTAAGATTGATATTGATTTCCTTTCTGCTCACAGGTAGAAATACCTTATCAGAGTAAAGAGTTCTTGATAACTCTAGTGAAGTTTCGGTTACACGATGACAAAGTTTTAGTCCTTGGTAAAGGTCCAAATCTTTTGGGGAGGCGATCATGAAGATCACCTTTTACGGCCACGCCACCTTTAAGATCATTACCCCCGGTGGAATCAGGATCCTCATTGACCCCTGGCTTGATAACCCACAGGCCCCAACCGCACGGGACATCGGGCCCTATGACCTGATCCTCATCACCCATGCCCATGGTGATCACATGGGCAATGTGCTGGAGATTGCCCGGACCGCAGCCACCGAAGTAGTGGCCATCCACGAAATCCAGCAATATCTCTTGGCCCAAGGGCTCCCCAACGTGACGGGGATGAATATCGGCGGGAGTTACCGAACCAAGGGCCTTTTGATCACCATGGTCCAAGCCACCCATAGTTCTTCGATCCAAGAAGATGGAAACATCATCTATGGTGGTGATCCTTGTGGTTTTGTCGTCCACATGGAAGACGGGCGGGCCTTTTACCACGCCGGAGACACCGGGCTTTTTTATGACATGAAGCTCATCGGTGAGCTCTACCAACCAGAGGTGGCCATGCTCCCCATTGGTGATCATTACGTCATGGGGCCGCGGGAGGCAGCCAAGGCCTGTGCCCTGCTGAAGCCCAAGATCGTCATTCCCATGCATTACGGCACTTTCCCCTTGCTCACCGGGACCCCGGAGGCCTTTGAGGCCTATCTCAAAGAGATGGCCCCGGAGACAAAGATGTTGGTCATCACCCCGGGGGAGACGGTTAAGCTCTAGCCATGTTGCCGGCCTTTTCTTTCATCGGTCCGCATAAGGTGGGGAAGACCACGGTCCTCTGTGGGGTGTTGCAGGAACTATCCCGTCGAGGCCTAAGGGTGGGGGTGATAAAGTCTTCCAAGGAGGCCTCTGTTTCTGAAAAGCCAGGTTCTGATACCGTGCGTTTTGCCGAGGCCGGGGCCAAAGAGGTGATCTTTTGGGGTCAGACAAAGACCGCCATCTTTAAAGAATCCCTCCCCAAAGAGGATCTTTCTTTTTGGACCCTTGTCTCACGCCATTTTTCCGGGGTGGATTTGATCTTGGTTGAGGGATTAAAAAAGTTGGTGAGCATCCCCAAGATCGAGGTCTCACGCCAGGGCCAACGGGAAAGTCCCTTTTTTCGCCAAGGGTTTCCAGGGATAATAGCCGTGGTCGCTGACTATCCCGTCCGAGAGCTTCCTTGTTTTGCCCTTGAGGATTATCAGGGCCTGGCAGACTTTATCCTCGCCCGCCTCCCCAAGAGACGCACCAAAGTGGAACTCATCGTCGATGATCGACCGATCCCCCTTACCCGCTTTGTGGAAGAGGCCCTTTCCGGGACCATAAAGGGCTTTCTTCAGTCCTTGCGCGGGATAAAGGACCTCAAAGAGATCGATATTCGCCTAAGATCTTAGACTTTGTTGAGTCTCTTCAAAGCCTGTTCTACCGCCTTGGCTAGACGGCGGATCTCCCATTGAGCCTTTGGATGACGGCGCTTGCGGACAAAATCTTCCCACACAAAATAGGGCCCGGTGGCGATCAAAGTGGTCGAGGCCCCTTGAGGAGTGACGAAACGGGCGTCTTCTTTCTTGACCCCGGCCTCTACCAATCTTCGATAGACGCCCATGCCTTTATTAATGGTCTCCTCGTAGAGCTGGCGCCCCTCAGGCACGGCCTCAAAGGAGGGCGGCAGGACGAATTTATCCACCTCAGTATAACGATGGGAGCGCTGATTGAAATTGAGCCAGGTATGGCGCACAAATTGATGGGAGAAGAGCCGACTGAAGCCTTCTACCAAGACGGCCAACCAACCAAAAGGGGCCGTAGACTCAGGGGCTACGTCAATCACTATCACTTCCATCTGATCAAATAGCCCGGGCAAGAGCTCGGGAGGTCTCTCGGCCCAGTCTCCTAGGCGGCCCTCTTCCATTAATTTGGGTTCACCATTCGGCTCAAAGGCAAAACACAGACAACGAAATTCCTTCCAGGCCTTGCTGGCTTCAA
>CAZROA010000111.1:0-3657 GCA_964601575.1 uncultured Thermodesulfobacteriota bacterium | reverse complement strand
AATTCTTCATGGGGCACCTTGAGTATCTAGCCGCCATACGCCAGGCGGTGGATCTTCCCCTCCTGCGCAAGGATTTCATCATCGACGAGATCCAGCTTGAGGAGGCCCGGGCCTTTGGGGCTGATCTCGTTCTCCTCATCGTGGCGGCCTTGGAGCCTTCGCGATTAAGGGATTTAATAACTGCGGCCAAGGAACTTGGGCTTGAGGCCTTGGTTGAGGTGCATGATGAAGCCGAGTTAGATACAGCCCTTTCCGCCGGGGCAGAGATTATCGGAGTCAACAATCGTAATCTCAAGACCTTTGAGGTGGATCTGGGGGTCAGTCTTCGCCTTCGCAGACTCGTCCCCAAAGATATTCCTTTGGTGGCTGAGAGTGGGATCCGCGGTATCGAGGATTTAAAAAGGTTAAAAGAAGCCGGTATCTCAGCCGCTCTTATCGGCGAAAGCCTTATGCGCACCACTGACCGGAAGGCCCAACTGCAGGCCTGGACAGCGGTTTAGGCGTTACTTTGTCCTTCCCAATCTTTGCTCCTGGGGATCAGGCGCGAAATGATAATTTCGTGGACTTCGTCTTCGGCCCGCAAATTTCTTTGGCTCACTGCTTCTTCGTATTCTTTTTCTGCCAGATAGAGAAACGGGGCCAAGGTGCGCATGCGTTCTTTGTTATGAGCCAGGTAGATGACTCCTCCCGGGGCCAAATATTGTCGGAAGGCCTTGAAAAGAGATTCAAAATAACGCCCGCTAAAGACAATCTCCGCCCCGACAATGATTTCAAACTTTCCCAGATCCGGAAGCTCTCGCCAGTCGAGTCTTTCCACCCTTACGGTAGAAAGATCGTTAAGCGCGGCTGAAAGACGGACGAAGTCTAGACAATCTTCTTCGGAATCAGTGATCACCACTTCATGTCCAAAGGCCGCTGCCGCTAGCCCCGCCACTCCAAGGCCGGCCCCTAACTCCAACACACGGCCATCAGGTTTCACTCCGGCGATGAAATCCGCCAAAACAATTGAGGCCTCCCAGATCTTTACCCAAAAGGGGAAGTCTTCGATCTTTTTGAGAGGACCTTCCTCGGGTAAAAGGGCCTCTATATCACTGGGCTTCAAAATTTTGATTGTCTTTCCACGGATGCTTAAAGGGACAATCTCCAAATTGAAACGGGAAGAGAGTTTGTCATAGATGGGTTTGACCGGAGGGGGGATTTCTATTTTCATGGCTGAATAAACATCCTCCTGCCCAGTTGTAATTTGACACGACTTCTCCTTTTACCACGGTAATAGATGATTTGGATTTCGTCACCGGCCTCTTTGTTTAAGATGATCCTTGAGAGATCGTATTCGGACCTGACCACTTGGCCATCAATAGAAGTGATAATATCTCCTCCTACTTGATAAATCAGGTTACCTACAGAAAGCAGGCGCCGTCCGCCATGGAACCCGACCTTAGCCGCTGGGCTTCCTCGGTAGACCTCAACGATCATGGCCCCTTGGCTTACCGGGAGTCTAAGGGCCTTGGCCAAAGGAGGAGTGATTGCTTGGACCCTTACCCCCAACCAAGGCCAGACGGCTTCTTGATTTTCTTTAAGCATTTGATAGGCCCGTTTCAGTCGTTCGGCTGGGACCAGATATAGACCATGGTCATAATGAAAATTGGGCAGATCAATGGCCAAGCCAATAATTTCACCACGGAGGTTGATCACTGGGCCTTGACCAGTACGGGCCAAGGAGAGATTGGCCGCAATCATATCTGGAACCAGAAAGCCCTGATGGTGAATAGCCGAAGGCCATTCCTCTACGCGCCCCATGGCCACGGCAAATCTACAGCGCGGTCGAGAAATAAGGGCCACCTCTTCTCCAACCGAAGGCCTTTGGTGGCTGAAGGGCAGGGGCCTTAACTTGGCGGTGGTCTTGAGTTTGAGGAGGGCTACTTCGCTAAAATAGTCAATCCCAATCAATATGGCTCCACAATGGTTACCATCGGGCAACACGGCCTCAATCCACTTTGCTTTACGGACAAGCAAGGCTGGAGCTAGGACGTAACCAGACTGATCGACGACAAAGCCAGTCCCTACTCCTTTGGGGAGGTCTTGCCCCCAAAGATAATCGGCTTTTACTTGTTGAGCGATGATGGTCACTATTTGGTGTGAGGCCACGGCCAGAGTTTTGTCCCAGGAAAGGGCCCTAAGAGAAGAGACCCAACAAAGGAAGATGACCAAGCTAAAACTTAACCAACGCATAAATCAAGGCCGCTAGAAGGATTCGATAACCAATAAAGAGATAAAAGGTGTGTTTCTTAAGAAAACGCAAAAGCCAGGCAATGACAAGGAGCCCGGAGACTAAAGAGGCCAAAAAACCGACCAGGTAGACCGTATCCAGAGGGACCCCAGCCCGGAAGATCTTTAGGCCCTCAAAGACCCCGGCACCGGCAATAATCGGGGCGGAGAGGAGAAAAGAGAAACGAGCGGCTTCTTCCCTGGTGAGCCCAGTGAAGAGCCCGGCAGACATAGTTATTCCGCTGCGAGAAGTACCGGGGATAACGGCCAAGGCCTGGGCCAGGCCAACAAAAAGGGCATGAGGGAGACGCAAGTCCCGGATGGTCTTGGTGTGTTTGGCCAAGAGCTCAGCCAGGAGTAAGGGAAGGGACATCAAGGCCAACATGGTGGCCACTCGTATTGGATCGCGGAAGATGGTTTCAACGTCCTTTTCCAGGATTACTCCGGCCAAGGCCCCGGGGATGGTCCCTACAATGAGAAAGAAAAGAAGACGCCGGGCCGAGGAGTCTTTTTTCAGGGAACCCGAAAAGATGTGCCACCAATCCTGCCAGAAATAGAGAAGGACGGCCAAAAGGGTCCCCAAATGGAGGAAGACATCAAAGACTAACCCCCCTCCCTTGACCCCTAAGAAGTATTCAGCCAAGACCAGATGCCCGGAGCTTGAGATGGGTAAAAATTCGGTTACTCCCTGTAATACGCCCAAAGCCAAGGCCTGAAGATGGGTCATATCGGCGAGAGTAAAAGGATTCTTTCCTCTCCGCAAGTCAGAAGAGGCGCTTCTTAACAAAAAGAATGACCACCAAGGCCGAAAGGACAAAGGAAAAACCCATCAAGATGGCAAAGGCATAGGGTGAATTTTGTAATGGTAAGGGGATATTCATGCCATAGATACTGGCCACCAGATTGGGGAGGGTAAGGACGATGGTCACCGCGGTGAGGAATTTCATGACTACATTGAGATTGTTAGAGATGACCGAGGCATAAGCATCCATAGTGCCGCTCAAGATGTCGCTAAAGATCTTGGCCATCTCGATGGCTTGTCGATTTTCGATTTGGACGTCCTCGAGTTTTTCCAGGTCATCTTCGGTAAGCCGCAGAAACCTCCCGGATTGCAACCTGGTAAGCACGATGTCGTTGGCCCGGAGGGCGGTGTTGAAATAGACCAAGCTCTTTTCGATGTTAAGGAGTTTTAAGAGTTCTTTGTTACGCATTGAGCGATAAAGCTCGCGTTCGTATTCGGTAATCAGCTTATCGATGAGGCGGAGGAAGCGTAGATACATGCTGGCAATACAGTAAAAGAGATGAAAGAGAAAAATAACCGGATTCTTCAAAGTAAAATCTTTGACCCGATTGGCAGCGAGCAAAAATTCTTCAAAAAGCGGATTTTCC
>CAZROA010000110.1:0-8501 GCA_964601575.1 uncultured Thermodesulfobacteriota bacterium | reverse complement strand
ATTGCCAATGCCCTAAACGCCCGGGTCAAAGACCTCCAAGAAGTATTGGCTCGCAAAGGCATTCGTTGCACCATAAGCGAAGGCAACACCCCCCAACAGGTGATCCTTACCTTACCCAATCGCAGTGCCTTGGAGCGGGTCAAGGCGGTCATAGCCGAGGAATTTAAAGGGCTCAAGATCGTCAAGGTCGAAGAGGGCGAATTCCCAAAGGTAGTAGTCACCCTTTCGGATAAGCAGGTCGCCTTTATTCGTGAAAATGCCATTGATCAATGTTTAGAGATCATTCGCAACCGAATCGATCAGTTCGGAGTTACCGAACCGGTCATCGTTAAGCAGGGCAAAGACCAAATCGTGGTCCAGCTTCCTGGGATCAAAGACCCGGAGAGGGCCTTGCGCCTGATCGGACAGACGGCGCAACTGGAGTTCAAGCTCGTCGATGAAGAGGCCATGAGCCATATAAATCTCGAAGCCCTGATCGCCAAGGCCATCTCCGAAGGGCGGCTCAAGCCCAACGCCTCCCGCAAGGAGATCAACCGAGTCCTCCGGCCTTATATACCCCCTGATGACGAGATCTATTTCCTGGTGCAAAAGGACCCGCAAACAGGTCGGGTGATAAAGAGGCCCCTGCTCCTAAAGAGGCGGGCGGTACTTACCGGCGATATGGTCAAGACCGCCCATGTCCGTATCGGTGGGCCTTACAATGAGCCCTATGTAGCCTTGGAACTTACTGATCGAGGGGCACGCATCTTTGAACAGGTCACCGGTGAAAACGTAGGCCGAAGGCTGGCCATCGTCCTAGACGATGTGGTGCGTTCGGCCCCGGTGATCAGGGAACGTATCCCGGGTGGGCATGCCCAGATCTCCGGTGGGTTTACCTACGAGGAGGCTGCGGACCTGGCCATCGTCCTAAGGGCCGGTGCCCTGCCTGCCCCGGTAAAGATCATTCAGAATATCACCGTAGGCCCAAGTCTCGGGCGAGATTCGATCAGGAAAGGGCTTATCTCTGGTCTCATCGGGGCGGCCTCGGTCATTGTCTTCATGATTATTTACTATCGCTTCTCGGGCTTGGTGGCCGACGTGGCCTTGATGCTCAATATCCTCATGCTCCTGGCCGTCCTTTCCCTCTTCAGAGCCACGCTTACCCTCCCAGGTATCGCCGGTATTATCCTGACCATGGGTATGGGCGTGGATTCCAACGTCCTCATCTTCGAGCGCATGAGAGAAGAACTGGCCCTAGGTAAACCCCCTCGGGCGGCCATCAACGCCGGTTATGACCGGGCCTTCTGGACCATTGTTGACGCCCACGTGACCACCTTGATCACCGCCTTTGCCCTCTTTCTATTCGGTACCGGGCCGATCAAGGGCTTTGCCGTGACCCTTTCCGCCGGTATCGTGATCAACCTCTTCACCGCTATCTTTGGCACCAGGATCGTCTATGATTATCTCATCGCCAAAGGCCGCACGCCGAAGATCAACTTTCTCTCCCTGATCGAGAAACCAGCGATCAATTTTATGGCCCTCCGCAAGGTGGCCTTTACCCTTTCGGGTATCCTGGTCGCCTTGGGGCTTATTGCCTTTGTCCAGATCTCTCGAGGAGCGGCTAATCTCGGGGTTGATTTCGGCGGCGGGGTAATGGCCTATTACCGGGCGGAAAAGCCCTTTAGCCTGGATGAGATTCGGAAGGCCTTTAAAGAGGCCGGGCTTTCCGGTTATCAGATACAAGACGTTAAAGGGGAAAATCTTCTCATCGTAAAGCTCCGTCGCAAGACAGAGACCGTAGGTGACCTTGAGGCCAAGGTCCGTCACATCCTCCAGACCAAATTTCCTGATCGAGGATTCAAACTCGAAGGAAAGCAAGAGATTGGCTCGGCCATTAGTAAGGAGCTAAAACACAAGGCCCTTATTGCTATCGCCATCTCCCTGGTGGGTATCATTGGCTATCTTGCCTTTCGTTTTAACGTGAGCTTTGGGGTAGCCGCGGCTGCGGCGACCTTTCACGATGTATTGGCCGTCCTTGGTCTTTTCTACGTGCTTAATCGTGAAATTACCCTCCTTTTGGTCACCGCCCTTCTCACCTTGGCTGGTTATTCGCTTACCGATACAGTGGTCATCTTTGACCGGATTCGTGAAAACATAAAGCGTCACCGGGGCCAGCTCTCCTTTGTGGAGATCATTAATCGGAGTGTCAACGAAATGCTGGCCCGAACCATCGTTACCACCTTAACCACCCTCTTGGTCATCTTGGCCATCCTTTTCTTCGGAGGGGTGGTCCTAAGGGACTTTGCCTTAGCCCTGGCCCTGGGAGTAATCGTTGGTACGTATAGCTCGGTCTTTGTCGCCAGCCCCATCGTCCATCTATGGCACAAAGGGAAAACGCCCAAAGTGGGAGGCTAGGTGGCTGGCCAGAAGATCCCCGGGGCTAAAGAACTGGCCAATGGTTCTTGGGCCATCTCTTTGGAACTTGATCAAGGCGTTTTGGGCCCTTCGGTCCTTCTGATCCTTAGTAAATTGGCCCAAGAAGGGGTCAAGATCCATCCCACTACCGCCCAGAAGATCCTCCTTTTAGATATCCCTAAAGACAAAGTTGAAGATTATCTTGCTCGTTTAGAAAAGGCCGGGGCCTTAATCCGCAAGGTCAGTCCCTCTTTCCAACCACGGATCTGTCTCGGGAAGCCTTATTGTCACTTGGCCTTAGGGGAGACCTTTCCTCTGGCCCAAGCCATTTATCATCGTTTTCGTGGTCATCCGGTGCCTCACAAATTCAAGGTAGCCGTAGCCGGTTGTCCGGCCTGTTGTTCCTGGGCCAATATGGTTGATCTGGGGTTCATAGCCATAAAAAGTGGCTATAAGGTCGCGGTCGGGGGTAAAGGCGGTTATCATCCTCAGCCTGGTAAGATTTTAGGCCGGGTCTCTTCAACAGAAGAGGCCCTTTTATTTATGGAGGCTGTCTTAGAATTTTTTAATCGCTTCGGGAGACCTCGGAGACGCCTGGCCACGGTTATCGAAGAGGTAGGCCTTGGCCCGCTTATGGAGATTCTAAAGAGGGTACCAGCATTGAAGATGTACGATCAAAATGTTTGACAACAAATTTCAATTATGCTATGCGATGCCCTTAAGGAGGGGAGAAGCGATGCAGAAGAAGATACTTATCTTTTTAGCGGTTTTATGTGTTGCCTTTGCCAGTAAAGGTTGGGCGGTGAGTAATGAAGAGTGTTTGGAGTGTCATGGTAGTAAAGACATTCTTCACATGTCACCTCAAGAACGTCTGGAAATGGTTGTCCCCACTCCTAGGAGAAAGGCGGTAAGGAAAGGGGGTATCAGTCTCTATGTAAATCCTCAGAAATTTGCTGCTTCGGTACACGGTGATTTTCAATGTACGGATTGCCATACGGAGATTAGTGAGATTCCCCATCCTCAACATATGGGTATGGTAGATTGTTCTCAATGTCATGAAGACATCGTTGATCAATATAAGCACAGCAAACATGCAAAAGTAAGTAAGCGTCGTTGTTATGAGTGTCATAATCCTCACTATGCCCAGCCATTTAGCAAACTTACCTTAAAACAGAGACAGGCCATTTGTCTTAAATGTCATAAGAAAGCAAAGCATGATTGGTTACCTCAAGAGGCGTATCATTTTCAACATTTAGAGTGTACGGTGTGTCATGCGCCCAAAGCGGAAAAGATGATGATCTTACAGGTCTATTTGGAGGAAAAGGCGAAAAAACAGGCTTTGACCTCTAAAGATCTCAAGAGAGTTTTTGGGTCGGAAACCAAAGATATAATAGCCGCGATAGATACAAATCATGATAATGTTATTGGATATGCTGAGTTAGAAAATTTCTTAAAGCAAATCAAGAAAAAGAAGATAGGAAGCCCGTTTTTGAATGAACAAGTAGTAGTTTCGGCTTCTTCTCATGATTTTACCGATGAAGTGCAACATATAAAAGATTGTACAATGTGTCATGCGGCTAAAAAGCCCTTCTATAAAGATACTGTTTTAGAGCTTCCCAAAGATCATCAGACGGTTAATGTAAAAATAGCCAAGCGTGTTGTGCTCCTTAGGTCTCCTATACCTCAACAAACCGGTTACTGGAATAGTGTACACGGAGTGAATGATATCCAATGTATGGATTGTCATGCGGATTTGAAGGTAGTGAAAACAGCGTCTGGATTTGAGGTTGTTTCTGGCGCTCGGGTTTGTGAGAACTGTCATGGTGATATTATGGAAGAATATGAAGGGAGTCAACATTACAAGGCAAGTAAGAAGAGTTGTTCTGGTTGTCATGATCCACACTCCGTGGCTCCTTTTGCTCAATTAACAGTAGCACAGAGAAGTGCTATATGTTTGAGGTGTCATAAAGATACCAAGGAAAAACACCAGTGGTTGCCTCAGGAAGATATACACTTTGAATATGTTGAATGTACAATGTGTCATGCTCCCGGTGCGGAAAAGGGGATTGTGTTTTATCTTGAGGCTATAGATAATCAGGGTAAAGAACGTAAAGTCAGCTATGAAAATATTGTTAAATTGCTGAACTTAAAAGAAGGCGCCGAATTGCAAAGCATAGTAGATAAAAACGGAGATAATATTTTACAGACCGAAGAGGTTTCGGATTTCTTGAAAAAATTGAATGCTAATAAGGAATATCTGAATCAGAAAGGTTGGGAAAAGATAAGGTTAGGAGTAAACCTTGTCGTTTTACAGGCTTCACATAATTACACAAGTAAGGGATTAAAGGCTAAAGAGTGTTATATCTGTCATTCTCCAGATACTAAATTCTATTCTAAATTGCTCCTAGAGTTGCCTAGTGGGCCTTCGGAAGTGGCTGGTGTAGATCTGGACAAATATATCCTGGTAAGCCTAGAAAAGATTCCAAGAGATAGTGGTTTCTATTTCTTAGGGCAGAACCGAATTTCTAAACAAGATCTTGAAAATCTAAAACAGGCCTTAAAAAAGAAAGATTATAGCATTATTCTAAAGATTGGTTATAAGTGGCTGGATGTCATTGGTGTTTTGATGATCATCGGTATCATCGGTTTTGTCGGTTTCCATACTACTCTTAGAATTTTGACCATTCCTAATAGAAGAAGGAGAAGGAAGGAGCATTAAGATGAAAGAACACAAAGAGATCCTTAATCCGGTTTGGGTACGTATTAACCATTGGACACATGCTATTTGCATCGTGACCCTTGTCATTACAGGGTTTCAGTTAAGATATCCGGATGTCTTTAAGATATTTGGGTTTAAGTCAGCCGTTCATTATCACAATGTTTTTGGATTTATAGCTATTTTTAACTTCTTGATCTGGTATTTTATCTATATGGTTAAAGGTGAGCTTAAGAAGCAATATATTCCTACCAAAAAAGATATTAAGCTCATTCCTAAGCAAGGCTATTTTTATTTAGTTGGCTTTTTCAAGGGAGATCATCCTCTGATGGAACCTACGCCGGAGGCCAAGTTTAATCCTCTGCAGAAGACGGCTTATTGTGGTCTCATGTTCTTCCTCCTTCCGGTGCAATTATTAACCGGTTTGTTTTTATGGGATATCCACTTTTTTAAACCGGTGATCGATTTCTTTGGGGGGGTCAGGGTTATAGATGCCATTCATATCTTTTGTGCCTACAGCTTTGCCACCTTTTTGATCGTGCACTTCTATTTGGCTACCTTGGGTCATACGGTCTTTGCCCACTTTAAGGCCATGATCGTCGGCTACGAAGATTAGCTACAATAGTCAAGGAGGGATAAAAGCGGCCTCTTAGCTCGAGGGGCCGCTTTTATTGTTTTTAGTCTATGTTAAGGCCTGATTTAGATATACCACCGCTTTGGGCCCAGGCCCTGGCCTATCTCAAAGAGAGTCGTCCGCGAAGAGTTCTTATTTTAGGGGCTACAGATGCAGGTAAAAGCACCCTTTGTTTTTATTTGGCGGAAAATCTTCTTAAGCGAGGGGTTTCTGTGGCCGTAGTTGACGCCGATGTGGGCCAGAAGGACATTGGCCCGCCGACTACCATCGGCCTTAAACACTTTGAAGATGAGATACCACCGGAAAGGCCCCTCATGGCCGAGGCCCTTTATTTTGTAGGTTCTACCACACCAGTGGGTCATCTTCTTCCTTTGGTAGTAGGCACCCGATGGCTTTGCGATCAGAGCCAGGCCGAAGTGACCATCATAAACACCACCGGATTAGTGCGGGGGCCTGGTATTCCGCTGAAGAGCTTTCAGATTGAAAGTCTTAGGCCGGATATTATTTTGGCCCTTGAACGTCAGGGAGAACTTGAACCCATCCTTTCAGCCTATCGGTACCTTGAAATCTTGCCTCTTCCTGTCTCCACCAAGGCACTCCCCAAAACCCCAACCGAGCGGCGTCATCGTCGGCAAGAGGCCTTTCGACGCCATTTTGAAAGGGCTCAAACGGTTTCTTTGTCTCTCAAGGATTTAGTCTTACAACGTCTTCCCCAAAAGGGCCTTCGGCGACACCTACTCTGCGGCATGGCGGATAAAGAGGCCCAAGTCTTGGCCCTGGGCATTATCGAAGAATTTGATCCGGCTCGCGGGAGGATCACCATACTTACTCCCGCTCCTAAAGAAAGGATAAAAATACTGATCTGCGGTTCGCTTTATTTGAATCGCTTGGGGGAAGAACTAGGGAGAGACCTTTTGGCTCCTCCTTTAAGGCGCCGTCCTTACGCTAAAGTAAGATCTTCCCCATCTCCGAGACCTCGTAGCCCCCAAGGGCGGCTACCTCTTGGCGAAAGGACTCGTCAGCCAAAATCTCCTGTATCACGGAAAAGACCTCGGAATCAAAAAAGTCCCCTCGGACCAGAAGGTCGTAACGTTCCTGAAAAAGGGGGATAAAATCCAGGTCTAAAAGTTTGGCTGCGGCTTGAATGCCAAGCCCTACATCGGCTTGACCGGTAGCTACAGCCACGGCCACGCCGACATGGGTGGTCTCTTCTACTTCATACCCAGAGATTTCTCTGGCCGAAAGGCCTTGTTTTTTGAGGTAATAATCCAAAAGGACCCGCGTGCCAGAACCAGGTTGGCGGTTTATAAAACGGACATCTTTTCGGATGAGATCTTCGAGCTGATGGATATTCTTGGGGTTTCCTCGGGCGACGATGAACCCCTGTTTACGCCAGGCAAAGTGTACTAGACGAACGGGGCTTTCCGGAAGGTGTTTTTGAATATAGGGGAGGTTGAATTCGCCGGTTTCTGGGTCAAAGAGATGGGTGCCGGCCAGGTGGGCCAAACCATCGCGTACTGCTATCAGGCCGGAAAGGCTCCCTACATGGGCAAAGGAGAGATCATAAAAAGGGGCCTTTTTATGGAGAAAATTGGCCAAGAGCTCCAAGGCAAGATCGTGACTCCCTACCACCAAAATGGTGTTGTCCAATCGTCTTTCCGGGCGCAGAAGTTCCACCTCCATTTCCTCGCCGGCAAGGACACCTTCGGATTCTCCCGAGACTTTGATCAGACCGTCGGCCCGGGTAAGGGTGGTAATGGCCCCGGCTCCCCGTTTAATCGGTATAAAGACAGCCCTTCCCGCTACCTTTCCTACTTTGACCCTGATGAATTCCGTGATTCCCAGGCGAGAAGGGATCTTACGCCCTGAGATGGCCTTAATTCGCGGACGCGGTGGGAGCATGGTCTCAAACATGGCTTCAAAGGCCGGGCGAATAAGCGTTTCAAAGGCAAGCACGGCGGAGACCGGATAACCCGGCACACCTACTACCGGTGTATCGGCTACCAAGCCATAAATAACTGGTTTTCCGGGCATCATGGTTACGCCGTGGAAGAGGAGTTTTCCCTTCTCTTCTATCAAAGAAGCGGTGTAGTCTTTGCTGCCTGCCGAAGACCCCGCGAGGATGGCTATCAAATGGGGGCCTTGGGAAAGGGCCTTTTCCAGAGAGGTTTTTAATCTGTGATAATCATCCGGTATGATGGGGAAAATCTCTGCTTTTCCTCCCCATTCCTTTACCAAGGCGGCGATCATAGTGGCGTTGAATTCAATCATCTTCCCTTGGGCAAGGATCTCGTCTTCGGCTTCTTCTGGAGGGACGAGCTCATCACCGGTGGGAATAATGATCACCCGAGGGCGTTCTTTAACCGGTATTTCTAAATATCCAACCGCAAGGAGTGCCCCCAGATCCCAGGCGGAGAGACGATGACCACTGGTAAAAAGGAGCTCACCAGCGACTACATCTTCGCCGATTTTACGGACGTGCTGCCAGGGGTAGGCCGAGGCCCTTATTTCGATAAGGTCTTCTCGGGGGAAATGGACATCTTCGATCATGATCACCGCGTCTTTTCCAGGGGGGAGGGGCTCGCCGGTATTTATAGGTATGGCTTGCTCTCCCACTTTAAGTAGAAGGGGGTTGATATCGCTGGCTCCGAAGGTCTCTTCGGCCTTTACCGCAAAACCATCCATGGCTGCGGCGTTAAAAGGGGGGAACGAGCGCCGGGCAAAGAGAGGTTTGGCCGTTATTCGTCCTTGTGCTTC
>CAZROA010000109.1:0-4934 GCA_964601575.1 uncultured Thermodesulfobacteriota bacterium | reverse complement strand
GTACCAGGGAATTGAATCTCCTGCCGCGTTCCCCTACAAATCCGAGGTCATTTTTCAATGGATAGCATCCACATTGTTGTGGGCTGAGAATAAGAATTGGCCAGAAAAAGCCCTGAGTGGCTGAAAAGCTATTTTCTAGTTCAAACTAAAATTATTTTTGTCTCTTTAATACGTTTAAAATCTTTATTAGTAGTCAAAATAATTTCACATCCAGCTTCAAAAAGGCTGGTTAAAATCAAGGCTTCCATACTAGCTAACTTATAAATTGTACTCAACTTCGATGCCAGACAACACAAATTGTCGGTTATATTTAATATGTTAGTAGTTTGTTTTATTTTATCTAAAAAGGCTACACTAGAAAAATAGTCTTTATTTGCTCTTAATGAAACTCTCAAAAATTCAAAAATAGAAAGAATATTTAAAGTTAATGAATATTCATGATTTACTATTTCTCGCCACAGTTCTATTGCTTTTTCATCTTTTGCGTAAAGTTTAATTAAAAATCCTGTATCAAGTCCTATTTTACTCATTAAACATCCTCAAGCTTACGTGTTATTAATCCTCTCTCTGCCTTCTCGTATCTTTTCCATTCTTCTAGAAGGCTAGAATCTAGTTCTCTTCCTTCAAGCTCTTTTAGCAATTCTTGAGCCTTTTTTCTACGAATTAACTCCTCTAAATAAAAAGTAAGTGCTTTTTGAACAAAAATAGAAATTGAATCTTGTCTTTTCTCAACTTCTTCTTTAACTTTCTGCCATATGTCATTCTCTAAATAAATAGTTACCGGTATCCCTCTCATTTTGCTAAACCCCCGAAGATATTATCGTTCTTTTAGACAAGATGGTTAAAAGATGGGTAAAGACTTGGGTTGGTATTTCTTTTCGGAAGATAAATAATTGTTTTTTAAAAATTAAAAAATTCAAAGGCGGCCTTGAGGCCGCCTCTGCTTTAGGCCATTTCCTTAATGTTTAAAGACTCGCTGACCAGTAAAGACCATGGCCACCGGAGGATCAGCCTCGTTACAGGCCTCGATAGACTCCCAGTCCCGCACCGAACCACCAGGCTGAATGATGGCTGTAATCCCCTCGCGGATAGCCACATCTACCGCATCGCGGAAGGGGAAGAAGGCGTCAGAGACCATGACTGAACCAGGAAGCCCGGCCCGAGCGGCCTTGGTCTCTTCGTCGATCTCGATCTTTTGAGACTCTGGACGCTGGCCTTTCCGGATCTCAAGCTCAAGTTGCTTATACGGGATGCCATAACGGTCATAGCAGAGCAGATCCGCATATTTCGTATAGGCCTTGAAGATGGCAATCTCTGTGACGCCCACCCGATCTTGCTCACCGGTACCAATGGCCACGGTGCAAAGGTCTTTTACAAAGAGCACTGAATTCGAGGTAACCCCTATCTCCACCGCCCAACCGAAGATCATATCTTCGATCTCTCGGTCGGTAGGCTCACGCTTACAGCGATATTCTTTACCGTCTTTGACTGCTACCGCAGGTTTCAGATCTTCTTTAGAACGGACCTTGTTTACCTGAGACTGCTGGACAATGATGCCGCCGTCTATCAGGCTCTTGAATTCTACGACCCTTTGCCCCCAATATTCTTCAAGCTTATCGATGCGTCGGATGCGAATGATGCGCAGGTTTTTGCGTTTCTTAAGGATATCAACCGCGCCTTCTTCGTATTCCGGCGCCGCCACCACTTCAAAATATTGAGAGGCAATGGCCTCGGCACAGGCCTTGTCCACCGGACGATTTAAGGCCACCGCCCCACCAAAAGCGGCGATACGGTCGGCACGAAAGGCCCGAATGAAGGCCTGCTCAATGGTCTCACCATGGGCTACGCCACAAGGGTTGTTATGTTTAACGATGACACAGGCCGGTTTTTTGGCCAAATAGCGCAAGACATTCAAGGAATTGTCCACATCGGTAAGGTTGGTCTTGCTCGGATGCTTACCAAACTGCAGCATATCTTCCTCGGAAAGAGAGGAGACCAGACCTAGGCCCGGCTTGATAAATTCACACTCTCCAAGGACCAGGTTTCCGTTTACCAACTCATAAAGCGCGGCTTCTTGATCAGGGTTTTCGCCATATCTCAGGCCCCTTTCCTCAATCACCCCTGGTTCCACTTCGATCTTCCAGGTCCGTTTGCGATAGATCAGGGTCTGATCACCAAAAGAGATGCGGATTTCCGGCGGAAAGTGATCCCCAATGACCGTACGATACATCTTTTTGATATCTTCCACGGCTACCCTCCTTAAATTTTTTCTTAGGCCTACCCTATTAGGCCTTAATTCTCAAATAGAATAACCCCTGATTTTGGCTCATGGAAAGAAAACCGCCCATCTTATCAGGGCCAAAAGTCAAAGAATTGATCTCTGCTCTCCACCTCACGAAAAACAGATCTCAAAATATTACGATAAAACTTAATTAGCGAGTATAATGAGCCTGACCAAAGAAAAGCAAGGAGAACTCTGATGTCCTTTGAGAGGATTACCGAAGCCCTATTTGATTGGCAAAAGAAAAGAGAGGTCTTGGCGGTGGAGATATTTGCCTTTATCAAGGACGGACTTAAGATCCAAAAAAAAGACCAAAATTTAGAGGCCTTTGAGCCCTTTCGCGAAGAGGGTGGGGCAATCAGGGTCTTCCACCGGGGCTCATGCGGATTCTCCTATACTACCCACCTAACACCAGAAGAGATTCACGGGGCAGCGGAAAGGGCCTTGGAGACGGCCCAGGTCATGGAAAAAGACGAAGCCTTTGGCTTTCCAGAAAAAGAAGAATATCCCCTCCTTGAGCTCCCAACTCCTCAGGAACTATCGGTAGAAGAAAAATTTGAGATCTTAGAAAGGGTAGAAAAGGCGGCCTTGAGCTTTGATCCACGCATCAAACGTCTTCAAGAGGTAAGCCTCAAACAGAGTACAACCACTATTTGGGTAGCCAACAGTCTAGGTACAAGGGCCTTGGTCACTATTCCTGGTTTTTCATTAGTGACCGTAGTAGTCGCTGAAGAAGAGGGTCAAGCCCAAATGGGCTGGGAGTGGCAGGCTGCCCTTTCTCCCACCCAAGTAGATCCTCGAGCCATAGGTCAAGAAGCAGCCAAACGGGCCATCTCCCGTCTAAAGGCCGAGATGATTCCCTCGAGGAAGATATCCATCCTCCTTCCGCCTCATATTGCCGTTGATTTTCTCGATTTGGTTTCTGAGGCCCTTTCCGGAGACCAAGTGGTTAAAGGAAAATCCTTTTTGGCCGGCAAATTAGGGGAAAAGGTCTTTTCAGAACTGATTACCATTGTCGATGATGGCCTCCTACCAGAAGGCCTTGAAAGCCGATCGTTTGATGACGAGGGCCACCCTCAGGAGACAAAGACCCTGATACATCAAGGAGTACTAGAACGCTTTCTCTTTGACACCTATTGGGGACGTAAGGCCGGAGCAAGCTCTACCGGAAACGCCAGACGAGGAAGTTTTAAGAGCCCTCCTGGGGTGGGGTTGACCAATTTTTTTATCAAGCCCGGGAATTATTCCCGTGAAGACCTCCTCTGCCAAGCGAGCCCTGTCTTTGAAGTCTTAGAGGTGCTTGGGATGCACACCGCTGATCCGGTCTCTGGAGATTTCTCGGTTGGGGTCTCGGGGCTCCTTCACCAAGGGGGCTCTGTCAGACCAATAACCGGGATGGCCCTTTCGGGAAATATCTTCGAGCTCTTCAAGCGCGTCGAGGCCCTGGGTAATGATCTGCGCTTTTATGGAAGCATGGGCTCGCCCTCCATCCTCATCGGGAAGATGGATCTTAGCGGGGCATAGGTTCCGGGGACATACCGAGGATGACTAGATCAGCCAGTTGACATTTTTTGGTAAGCGGCCACTGGAGCCTCAAAAAGCCTTCTACTAATTCCGGGTCTTTTAGTCGCTCAAGCAGGCGCTGGCGTTGGACCTCTTCCGGGACATAGACCACCATGACCAAATCAAAATATTTCTCCCAACCTACTTCAAAAAGGAGGGGGACCTCAGCCGCAAGCAGGGGAGCTTCCTTATTTTCTTTAAAAAACCCGAAGAGCCTGGTCTTGACCTCGGGATGAATAACGGCCTCTAAGGTCTCTTTGGCCTGGCGGTCGATAATTATCAATCGGAGTACGGCTTGACGATCAAGCTCTCCGTTGGGCAAGAAATACTCCGGACCAAAGACCTCTCTTATTTGTTGATATACCTTTTGCCCAGGGGTGGTGAGTTCACGGACCACTTCATCTGCGGAAAAAACTGGTACCCCCTTTTGAGCAAATTTCTTGAGTACCGTGCTCTTTCCGGAAGCTGGCCCCCCGGTGATTGCCACCTTAAAGACCATAGCATTTCAAATAACACAAAAGAGAAGAGGCGAGAATTAAAAATGCCGGACAAGGTTGCTCAAAGGGGTAAAGCGTGCTAAATGGGCATAAAAATAAATTTCTTTGGCCCAATAAAGTGAACGAAGAAGGTCGATCTTGCTGCGAATTTATCGTTCGGACAATGGCGTTTTGGCTCTTGCGCCGCAAATAGAGCGGCATTGCTGGATCTGTTTGACCTCACCTACTGAAGAAGAACTCCAATATATTCAAGAAAAGTTAAAGATTTTTCCTGACTTCCTCCGCTATCCCCTTGACGAAGAAGAAATCCCGCGTATTGAGCTGGAAGAAGATCAACTGCTCATCATCCTTCGGGCTCCTGACCCGCGGACAGAAGAGGGTTTCATTCGGTACGAGACCATCCCCATCGGGATCATCCTTACCGAGGAGGCCATTGTCACCATCTGCCTCAAGGAAAATCCGCTTTTTGAAGAATTTTTGCTCGCTGCCAATCGGGTCAAAGATTTTACTTTGAAGAATCCGGTTATTTTTCTCTTTCATCTCTTTTACTGTATTGCCAGCATGTATCTACGCTTCCTCCGCCTCATCGATAA
>CAZROA010000108.1:0-3826 GCA_964601575.1 uncultured Thermodesulfobacteriota bacterium | reverse complement strand
GTACGTTTTAAGACCTTGGCTTGAGACTCAAAACCAGTGCGTCTTAGATTTTCGCGAATAAGGGCCAAACTCTTAGGGCTGGCATCGACAAAGACAACCTCTTTGGCCCCTCGGGAAAGGGCCTCAATCCCCACCGCCCCGGTGCCGGAGAAGAGATCAAGGATGCGTTTCCCTTCGATCTGGGGGCCAAGGATGTCAAAAAGGGCCTTTCGCGCCCTCTCGGTCATCGGGCGTACATCCCATGAGGCAGGGGTCTTAAGCTTGAGACCTTTGGCCTTGCCAGCGGTGATACGCATCTTCCCCCTCAGCCCTGATCGACCAAGGAACGATATCGTTCATACCCCTTGGCCAAGGGCCTTTCTCTAGCCATCCATTCTTCCGGTGGGCCAAAAAAGGTGATCTTGCCTCCTTCTACTTCCAAAAGGTAATCAGCCAAGAGGACCAGAGCGGGATGATTATCGGCCACGATCACCGTGTGCCCTTCACCTAAAAGCCGATCAAAGAGAAGGAGTAATCTTTCTATGTCTATCAGGTGCAAGCCGATGGTCGGCACGTCAAGCAAGAGAAAATTCCTTTTGCCCCTGGCTAGAGTGCGGGCCAGGCGAAGGCGTTGTCTCTCTCCCCCGGAGAGGGTGGGCAAGGGTTGGCCAAGGCGTAAATAACCAAGGCCTACTTCACTCAAGAGACGCAGTTTTTCGCTGATAGAAGGGACGCGGGAAAAAAGCCTTAGAGCTTCCTCCACCATGAGCTCAAGGACCTCGGCGATGCTATAACCTCGATAGCGTATCTCGAGCACATCACGTCGATAGCGAGTCCCTCCGCATTCCTCACAAACGATGCGCAGAGGCGGCATAAGGGGAACTCTGATCTCCTTCTGTCCTTCTCCTTTACAGCCAGGGCAGCGACCTTCTTTGCTAAAGAAACTAAAGTGAGCCGACCGAAACCCCCGCATCCTGGCCTCTGGCACCCCGGCAAAGAGTTCCCGCAAAGGAGTAAAGGCCCCGATATAACTGATGGGAATACTGTTTTGGCCTCTCCCCTCGGCAGGCTCTATGACCTCGACCGCAAACCCTTGGGCCAAAAGGGCTTTTTCTATAGCTTGCAAGAGACGAGTCTTTCCTGCTCCAGAGGAGCCACAAAGACAGAGCAGACCATTCTGAGGAATCTGAATCTGTCCCTGCGCCAGGGCCAAAGACAACCAGCGAAAATCTTTTCTTCGATTACGGCGAAGGCGCCTTTGACCGGAAAGAAAGGCCCCAGTACGGAGATCAGGGGCCTTAACAAGGTCTTCCGGCGGCCCGGAAAAGAGGATTTTACCCCCCTTCTCCCCAGCCCCTGGACCAAGCTCCAGCACCCAATCAGAAGAAGTGATGAACCAAGGATCGTGTTCTACCATGATGATTGAATTCCCCTGGGCCAAGAGCCGTCTGATCAAGAAGAGGACCTTTTCCTTTTCTGCGAGAGAAAGCCCTAGGCCGGGTTCATCGAGGATGTAAAGACAACCAGAAAGCCTAGCCCCGAAAAGGGCAGCCAGCCTTAGACGTTGCCGCTCGCCAAGGGAGAGCTTGCTCACCGACTGAAAGAGAAAAAGCCTCTCCAAACCAAGGGCTTCCAGGGCCTCGAGCCGGAGTTTTATCTCCGCCCAAAGCCCTTCAAAGATTTGCTGCCTAAGGCCGGAAAAACGAAGGCCTTCAAGATGGTGTTTCACGTCCTTTAGGGGTTTGAGGGCCAGGGTACCAAAATCAAACCCACCAAGGGTGACCAGAGTGCTCTCTTCGCGCAGCCTTTTCCCTTTACAAGCAGGACACAAATCCCCGTCCTTTTCTCCAAGGCCTTGGCAGAGAGGACAGGCCCCGAAGGGGTGGTTAAAGGAGAAAAGTTCTTTGCGGACTTCGATTAGTTGTTGGCCGCAATAAGGGCAGTGCCACTTAGTGGTAAAATAGAGTTCTTCTCCGCCAAGAAGTTGGACATGAATGATGCCTCCGGTGAGCCCGGCGGCCAGACGCAAGGCCTCGTTAAGCCGCGGGCCAAGATCAGGCTTGATGATCACTCGATCAACAACCACTTTGGCCTCTTGAAAATGGGTGGGCAATTCTTCCTCGGTGAGATCGACCATGGTCTGATCGATGAGGAAACGACCAAACCCCTCTGCTTGAAGATACCGAAAGACTCCAGGGGTTGCCTCTTTCAACGGAGCCAGGACCAAGATTTTAGTCCCCAAGGGCAAATCCAAGAGGCGGGTCTTTATTTCATGAAAGGGCAGGGGCCTGACCGGCTTCCCGCAGCCTTGGCATTTTACCTGACCGAGTTCGGTAAAAAGGACCCTTAAAAATTCAAGAAGCCCGGTGACGGTTCCTACGGTGGAACGGGGGCTTGGCGGAAGGACCTTTTGTTCAAGACCGATGGCCGGGGGAAGACCTTCGGCCTCTTCAAGGGGCGGGGGCTTGATCTGCGGTAGTCCCCGTTCAGTAAGACCTAGGGCCTCAAAATACCGCCGGCGGCCCTCCTGATAGATGGTATCAAAGGCCAGGCTTGATTTTCCAGACCCCGAGGGCCCGGTTAGACAAACCAGCCTTCGAAGAGGAATCTCTAGGCTAAGGTCTTTGAGGTTATGGGTCTTGACACCCTTTAACCGTAAAACATCCATCCTAATCCTGCTTATAACTTGGTTTGGGCCGAAAAGAACCGAATTTTTTCTTTATATAACGTGGCGAACGATTCCATGGCAGGAGGAAAAGAGGGGCCTTTAAGAGACAAGGATCGGTGAGACCGGCCAAAAAGAGACTTAGTGCCACGATTATCCCCAAGATCAGGAACTGGGTTAAGCCCTGCCAGGCAAGAAAAAGCGCCACAAACAATAGCAAGCCAGCCAAGAGGAAGACCTGCCGGGTAAGGTCTGGTATAGGCCTTTGGTTGACCAGGAGGGGCAGCCCGGCCTTTTTCCAGGCCAAGATCCCTCCCTCCAAATGGTAGACTTCATCAAAACCAGAGGCCAAAAGCCTTTTGGCCAACAAGGTGGTCCGGTGCCCAGAACGGCAGTAGAAGACCCCTATGCGCCTTTCGTCTTCTCGAAATTCTCCTAGAGCTAAGCTGGTATACGGATGGAGACAGGCCCCGGGGATGCGCTCTTTGATAAACTCCGAGGCCTCTCGAATATCGATCAAACGTACCTTTCCTTCTTTTAGCCAATAATAAAGGGTTTCAGGATCTACCGTCTTAAGGGCCACTTTCCCTCCTTCATCGAGATTTTCCTTAGAGTCTCTTCAAAATTTAGGAATTTGCAAGACAGAAGATGCAAGGTGTCTTGACGCTGCTCTAGAAACTTCCTCGGTGGTTCGATGTTTGGATTGCTTTGAGTCAAGTTGTGTAATATATATAGTACATGTATCGCGTTTTGGAGGGAAAGATGCCGATTTCTATTCGGTTGCCTAAAGACATTGAAGAGCGTTTGAATCGCTTGGCCGCCCTTACCGGGCGCACCAAGAGCTATTATCTGCGCGAGCTTATCATGCGCGGTCTTGACGAGCTGGAAGATTATTATCTCGCCGCCAGCGTCCTCGAACGCATCCGCAAGGGCGAAGAAAAGACCTATTCCTTGGAGGAAGTGGAGCAAGAACTTGGCCTGGAAGATTAGACTTGCGGCCTCGGCCTTAAAGGCCCTTAAGAAGCTTGAGCTGTAAAGCCGTTCCCCCCGAATATCGAAGCTCACCACAGGCCGCAGGGCGGGTTTACAACCGCCCATCTCAAGGCCGCTTGGGAAGATTGGTACAGCTTAGTGTTTTTTGCGCCTTGAAAAGGACAGGAGCCCAAGCCCCGCCGCCAGGAG
>CAZROA010000107.1:0-3491 GCA_964601575.1 uncultured Thermodesulfobacteriota bacterium | reverse complement strand
AGAAGGAGATAAAGCATGAAAGGGGCCATTGCTTGTGGCAATCGCTACACTGCCCAAGCGGCCATAGAGATCTTTGAAGCTGGGGGAAATGCCTTTGATGCCTTAGTGGCGGCGGCCTTTGCCTCCGGAGTAGCCGAGGCGGCGCTCACCAGCCTTGGAGGTGGAGGCTTTGCCTTAATCCATCAGGCCGAAGGAGAAAAGACGCTCATCTATGACTTCTTTGTGAACACCCCGGGCCTAGGCCGTAAAGAGAGGCCGAAAGATCTTGACTTTCGCACAGTGACGGTCAGGTTTCCGGCCTCCTCGCAGGACTTTCATATCGGATTGGCCTCGGTGGCGGTCCCTGGGACGCTGAAAGGTCTGATAGAGTTACACAAGGACCTTGGGCGGCTTCCCTTAAAAGAAATAGTGGTCCCGGCGGTCCGTTTCGCCGAGGATGGCTTTAAAATAGACGAATTCCAGGCCTACTGCTTCAAGCTCCTCACTCCCATCTTTACCAGTGAGCCGGAGATAAGATCTATCTTTTGCCCCCAAGGCCGGCCCCCCAAAGCCGGAGAAATCCTTAAAAACCCAGCACTCGCTTCCTTTCTCAAAGGTCTGCCGGATTCTCTAGAAGATTTTTACCAGGGCTCGGTTGCCAGAGAACTCGTAAGGCTTATGGCCAAAGGTGGCGGGCTCCTTACCGAAGAAGACCTTGCTTCTTATGAGGTCGTGCGCAGAGAACCTCTGCGCTTTTCCTTTGCCAAGGGGATCCTCCTCACCAATCCTCCCCCTGCCTTTGGAGGGGGCATGGTAGCCCTCTCTCTCAAGCTCTTTGAGGAGAATTTCTCCGGAGGAGGATTTCTTTCCGAGGACCATTTGAGGTCTCTTACCCAGGCCCTTTATAAGGTGTACCGCTTACGTGAGGAGGTCATCAAGGACGAGCCGGAAGAGATCCTGGCCCTCCTCCGATCTCCTAAGGCCAGTCGTGGGACCACGCATATCAGTGTGATGGATGCCGAAGGAAATCTCGGAGCACTGACCATGACCTTTGGTGAGGCCTCAGGTTTTGTGACCCCGGGCACGGGCATAGTGCTCAACAACATCATGGGGGAAGACGACCTCCACCCTAGAGGCTTCTTTGCTGATCCGCCGGGCAAACGGATTTCTTCCATGATGGCGCCTACTCTCTTGGTGCAGCCCGAAGTGAAAACAGTTCTTGGCAGCGGAGGGAGCAAGCGTATCCGTTCGGCCATCTTTGAGGTGGCGGTGAACCTGGCCTACTTCGGGCTCCCGGCGGAAGAGGCGGTAAACGCTCCTAGGCTTCACTTCGACGGCGAGGTCCTTCAGGTGGAACCGGGAGTAGCAAAAGAGTTCTTGGAAAAACTGGATATCCCTTACAACCTCTGGCCGGTAAAAGATCTCTACTTCGGTGGGGTACACCTAGTAAATGACCACTTCGAAGGTGCTGGTGACCCACGTCGGGCTGGAATATTTAAAATGATTTAAGATTTATTTAATCAAAAATTTATTTAATCTTAACCGGTTTAGAAATTTTGTACCCGAACTCTATTTCAAAGCTCTCTCCGGGTTTGAGCCTTTTCTCCCAGATGGTTTTCCCTTGTTCGTCTTTGGAGGACCAGATCGGTTTGGCGTAAGGCTCGATGTTTATCTCTTTATGGTGGGCGAGAGGGATCCTATCTACTACCATCAAATTAACCGGAAAATCATAATGATTGCTTATCTGTGTGCGAAAAGCCTTTTCTTCGTATATGCGCCATCGTTTTATGATACCCTTACCAACAGTGTCTTTTATTATCTTTCTTTTTACCTTTATCCCGTGTGCTTCGCCAAAATAAACATTTATCGTTTCGTGCGGCGTAGCTTTTGGTGAAGTCCATTCACCAATATAGCTCCCGTCTACGAAGAAACGCGCTTTACCATAAGGAAGGGTAAAGTTTGGTCTAATACGAGCCTTGAAAAAGGCCTGCGTTGTCTCGTAAAGGGGTACTTCAACGATGAATTTTTCAATTTGAATATTCTTTCTAGGGAGACATATCAAAGTCTCTTTTCCCGGAGCAACGTTTACATGGTCGATGTGTACATAGTCAAACACTGCTTCCTTAACTTCCTTAAACTGTAGCGATTGGTCCTTTTCCTTCATAAGATTTGCCGTGCTTTTGGCCATGGTTTTCCTATAGGCCAATCCTTTTGGAAAAGCTTTCGTAGTCCACCCTTCGTCTATGTATTGTGGATGAAAAGGATTCGGAGCAATCTCAAAAGACATCCTTTGTGGATAGAAATTTACGGTTACATCTCTCCAGAGTTTGCCAGTTTTCTGTTTTAAATAAAGCTTTCTTAAAAGAGAAATCGTCTTAGCCTGTGTGTTAAGATGATATTCGTTTACAAAACGATAATCAAGAATCTTAGGAGCAAGATATCTTACCGTTAAATAACCTTCAGAAAAGCCTTTCTTAGATGTATCTGAAGCACTCTCAGTGGCAAGAACAACTCTAAGACAATAGTGTTTCTTGCCAGTCAACATGGAACGGAGTTCTTGAAGCTTTCTTTTTAGTTGTTGAATGAGTTTGTCTATCTCATTGATCTTCGCCAGTTTCTCACTATAAGAAGAGATATATTGAGTAAATGTTTGCCAGGAGGGAATTTGGCTAAGTTTAAGACCATTTTCAATAAAGTTTTCAATAGTTTTGGTCTCTTTGAGTAAAATATTACGTTTATTGCCAAGATCTCTTATCTTTTCTTCTAATTCTTTAATTTTCTCTGAAATGCCTTCTTTTTCCTCTTTTTGATAGAGGCTAAATTCAACCACTTGAAATTCCTTTGTAAGGGAAAAAGAAAGCCCCTCCGGAGTCAGATCCCAAGAGTTTGAAACCGCGGAAAGACAGAGATCATTTTCACCAGGGTGTACTTTAAAGCTCTCGTAAACAAAGACAGCATTCTGATAAATATCAACACGTGTGACAGGGCTGGGTACTTTTATCTCCTTTGTCTGTGCCTTAAGGCTTAAAGGCAGAAAACCAAGAAAAAGAATAACGAGGACAAAATTAAATAATTTCCCTTGAGTCAACATATCTTATTCTTGGTGCGGGAGGGGGGACTTGAACCCCCACGGGGAATAGCCCCAGCGGATCCTAAGTCCGCAGCGTCTACCAATTCCGCCACTCCCGCAGGAGCTATTTAGAAATTGGCATCCTATTCTAGGATCGTCAAGATTTCAATAGACGAGAAGCCTCAAAACGCTCCTTAGGTTTGTTTCTAAACATAAAAAGGGCCTGCCCATCTGGGCAGGCCTGCGGGAGGTCGACCTACTTTTCTACTTTGACGGGGATCTGCTTGCCTTTGGCCTCAGCCTTTTTAGGTAAGGTGATCTTTAGGACACCGTTTTTATAGGTAGCCTCGATCTTTTCTGGATCGATATCAGTCGGGATCTGGACCGAGCGTACAAAGCTACCATAACTCCGCTCTATCCGATAGAAGTTTTCACCCTTCTC
>CAZROA010000106.1:0-6374 GCA_964601575.1 uncultured Thermodesulfobacteriota bacterium | reverse complement strand
AATCACAGCATTCGGAGGCGGTTGCTCAAAGAAAAACCCCGCAGATGGGTGTCTGGAGGAAGGCCCCGGGCCTGGATAAGGACCCAGTGACTCATCCCCAGGCCCTGAGGGAGGATGAGCATCTTTAAGGCCTCGATGTCTTTAAAGGTCATCTCCGAGATCTCGCCAAGGAGCCTTTCTACTCCAAGCCCAACGAGAAAGGGGGCCTGTTGAGTAAAACCCAGATTGGCCAAACCATAACGCTCTCCTAGTTCTTTCAAGGTGGTGAAATCCACATGAGAGGTGAGATCCATTTTCCCCGGAGCCAGGTAAGGGTTTTCCACTACCTGATGACGATAATAGCAGAGGAGGGTGCCCTGGGCCCGGTCGGGGTGATAATAATCTCCGCGGGAATAGCCGTAATCAAAGGTAATCACCGCCCCGCGGATCAGACGTTTGGCAATCTCTTTAAAATAGGGTTCTACGGCCAGGCACACTTCTGTGCGATAGCCTTCAGGCCAGGATTCGGCAAAAGGGGCCACTCGTTCGAGAATTTTCGGGTCACTTAAGCCCCCCAAGGCCTCAAAAGGTCTCTCTTCTACGACGACGTAGACCTCTCTAAGGCCTTCTTCGGTCATTTCTATCAGGTGCACCGGAAAGGAATCAAAGAGTTCATTGGAGAGAAAGACCCCGGCAAAGGATTCGAGTTCGGAGATGTCTCTAAACCAGGTGACCGAATCCAGATGAGAGGCAAGGATTTCTTCTTGACGGGCTTGATTGGCTGGAAAGGGTTCACAAATAAAGTAAGGAAAGCTTAACCCCTTTAATTTTAAAAAATTCAAGATATCAAGGGCCAGGTATCCCTCTCCGGCCCCGGCCTCGACGATGACAAAATCCTGAGGACAACCAAGTTTTTCCCAGATTTCTAAGATCTGGGTGGCTACCGCTGCCCCGAAGACCGCGTGCACGCAAGGGGAGGTGAAATAATCTCCTTTTCGTCCGAGCCGAGGGGCCTTGGCGTAATAGCCGTAATCAGGATGATAAAGACAGAGTTCCATGTAACGGGCAAAGGTCATGGGAGATTCTTCTCGAAGGAGTTCTAACAAAGGAAGTTCTCGATCCATACGCAGCTATCCGTGTAATAATTTTTGGAGTTCTTCGCCTTCTAAGGTCTCTTTTTCAAGAAGGGTACGGGCCAGAAGTTCGAGACGTTCACGCCTTTCGGAAAGGACGTTTTTGGCCCGTTCATAGGATTCGTTAATGATCTTGGCCACCTCGGCGTCGATGACCCGGGCCGTCTCCTCGCTGATGTCTTCCCGGTGGCGCCAGGTAGGCTCAAGGAAGAGGCTTTCTCTGCGTCTAAAGGTTTGGGGGCCGAGCTTTTCACTCATTCCGTAGTCCATGACCATGGCCCGGGCGATTTCTGTGGCCTGTTCTAGATCATTCTGGGCCCCGGTCGAGACCTCGCTATAGATCAATTCTTCCGCCGCACGGCCTCCCAAAAGGACGGCCAGCTTGTCCAAAAGCTCCGAACGGGTCATCAGGTAGCGATCTTCAGTCGGTAATTGAAGCGTATAACCCAAGGCCGCTACCCCGCGCGGGACGATGGAGACGCGGTGCACTGGGTCGGCATGGGGAAGGGCCGCAGCCACCAAGGCGTGGCCGGATTCGTGATAGGCCACCCTTTCCTTTTCCCGGCGCGAGATGTAACGGCTCTTTTTCTTGAGCCCGGCGATCACCCGATCCACCGCCTCTTCAAAGTCTTCCATCTCTACCCAATTTTTGCCTTTTCTGGCGGCCAGGAGGGCGGCCTCGTTGACCACGTTGGCCAGGTCCGCTCCCACCATACCCGGTGTGCGGGCGGCAATGACCTTTAGATCGACGTCCGGGGCAAGCTTTACGTGCCTGGTGTGTACCCGCAAAATGGCCTCTCGCCCTTTGAGATCCGGGCGATCGACTACAATGTGGCGGTCAAAACGCCCGGGGCGCAAAAGGGCCGGATCAAGGATCTCCGGGCGGTTGGTGGCGGCCAAGATGATCACCCCTTTTCGTGAATCAAAGCCATCCATCTCGGTAAGGAGTTGGGCCAGGGTCTGTTCCCGTTCATCCACTCCGGAGACCGGGGAGACCCCGCGGACCTTGCCTAAGGCGTCGATCTCGTCGATGAAGATGATACAAGGGGCCTTTTGTTCGGCGGTCTGGAAGAGATCTCGGACCCGGGCGGCACCTACGCCGACAAAGAGCTCTACAAAAGAGGAACCAGAGATGGAAATAAAAGGGACTCCGGCCTCGCCGGCCACCGCCTTGGCCAACAAAGTCTTTCCTGTGCCCGGAGGCCCCACCAAGAGAACCCCTTTGGGTATCTTCCCTCCGAGGGCCGTGAATTTCTGAGGGTTTTTGAGGAATTCGATGATTTGTTTGAGTTCTTCCACCGCCTCATCCACGCCAGCTACATCTTTAAAGGTGACATCGATTTCGTCCTGGACATAGATGCGGGCCTTGCTTTTGGCCACCCCCATGAGACCACCTTCCGGGGGACCAAAACGACGCATAAGCAAGATCCAGAGCCCTAAAAAGAAGAGAAGGGGTACCACCCAGGAAAGGACTTGCATCAACCAGGAAGATTCCGGCTTGGCCTCAAATCTGACCCCGCTTTCTTCTAATTCCTTGGTAAGGTCTTGGTCTTCGACCCGATAGGTCTGAAACCCGTGGCCGGTCAATTTTACTGGTTTGTGCCTTAATTGAGAGAGGACCTCTGCCGCCCCTTCCTTGAATTGCCCTTCGATGGTATTTCGCCCGATAACCAGGTTATCCACCAGGTGTTTTTTTAATAAGGCCTTAAATTCGTTGTAAGTTATGTTTTCCCGCGGTTGGAAACGGCTATATTCAAGAAAGAAAAAGAGGAGGAGCAAAAAGACCAAGAAATACCAAAGATAGATAGTAGGAATTTTGGGCTTTTTGGCCTTTAAGTCTCTCAAAAAATCCTCCTCCTTTTAAAGAGTTACCAAAAAGATACCCCTCCGCGCAACCACAGGATTTTACAGGCTTATTTCATATAAGGCATGCAAGATCATTTCGGCCAGAGGCCGGCGCGTTTAAGGAGTTCTCTTAGGACATCCCCGGTCCCGAAATTTGAACGGCTATATTTGTTTTCGTTTCCCTCGGCAGGGACGAAGAGATAAAGCTCCTCCTTGGCCCTGGTCATAGCCACATAAAGGAGGTTCAATGCTTCTAAGGCTTGGGAGGCTTTTTCTTTCAGCAGTTTATTCTTGATCGGCCCTGGATAGGGGCTTTGAACATAACCAAGGCACCCGTCTTCCAGGGTTACCATTCGTGGGGATTTAAGTTCCCAATGGAGATAAGGCAGGAAGACGGCGTCAAACTCAAGCCCCTTGGCGGCGTGGATGGTAAGGATACGCACGGCCCTTAAATCCTCCGGTAGACCGAGGCGTTCCTCGGTACCACGGGCCTCCCATCGTTCCAAGAAGGCCGAAAGCCCTCCTCCTTCTTGCTCAAAGGCCAGGACCAAAGAGAGAAACCGATGGACAAAGGCCTCTTCTTCTGAAAAGCGCTCCCGGACCTGAAAGGCGGCCAAGACCTCGCGGGTGAGATCATACGGTGAGACAAACCCTACCCGATCAAGCAGTGGTTTCAGGTAGTCTTGCCAAAAACCGGGCTCAAGATCCCTCAACAGTTCAAAAAGAGGCCCCTTTTTCCCTCGACGCAAGGCCAAGACCTTTTCCCAAAAACTACGAGACAGATAATCCTTGGCCACTTCACTTTGTAAGAAACCGATTAGGGCTACGTCATCAAAGGGATAGTCCAGAAAGTGGAGGAGGGCGATCAGGGCCCGAATCAAAGGCGAACTCGAAAGACGTAGGGCGTTTTCCGTCACCGCCGGGAGGCCCAATTCAAAGATAAAGCGGGCCATTTCTTCGGCCTGGTCATTGGTGCGGACCAAGATGGCTATACTTCGGCCTTGCTCGGTGAATCGAGAAAAGACTTCGGGTAACAAAGCAGCTAACTTTTCTTGAATATTCTTTGAGAACTGCGCTTTGGCCGCTGGTTCTAAAGGAATGATCTCTATCCGTCCCCCGAGGCAGTCTTTGGCCGGAAGCTCTTGGGTGACCCGGGCAAACACCTCTTGAATACTCCGGGTCAGGGCCCCCACTGTTTGGCAGTTTTGGGCCTCTTTTTTGGGCTTCTTTCCGTAAAGGAGGTGTAAAGCAGTCCATCGGGCTATTTCCTCGTTGGCCAAAAGGGAAAAGACCTCGTTGTTAAAATAGACGATGTTTTCCCGTGAGCGCCAATTGTAAGGGAGGGGTTCTTCAAAGAGGTCGGCGGGAAGGGAGTCCGGCACCTGGTAAAAAAGGGTCGGATCTCCACCTCGCCAGACATAGATGGCCTGTTTGATATCTCCCACATAGGTAAAAGTGCCCCCTTGGGCCAGGGCATCTTCCACCAGAGGAAAAAGCACCTCCCACTGTCGGCGGCTGGTGTCTTGAAATTCGTCCATCAGAAAATGGCCAAACCGAGCACCAAGCTTGCAATAGACCAACGGGACCCCTTCTTCCTGTAAGACTTTTTCCACCAGGTCCACCCAGGCCCCACCGTGGATAAGCCCTTCTTGTTGGCGGAGGGCCTCAAGCTCTCCCTTGATCGCCTGATAGATCGAGGCATAAGGAGCCAAACGAACCAAGGCCTTGGCCAAGAGGTATTCCTCCCGAGCCTCCTTAAAGGCTGTATATAATGGTTCCAGTGAGTCTATGAGGGATTTAGGGGCCTTGATGACCTGCCCCAAGGAATCCTTGAAAAACGGCGTGGCATCTATATGTTTAACCGGCTCAAGAAATTTTTCCTCCCAGCGATAGCGGGGATACAAAAATTGCCCTCCCCCTTCTTTTACCTTGTTCACCAATTCTCGCCCTAAGGCTTCAATCCTTTCGGCCAAGGCCTCAAGCCCTTTATATTCGTCAGAAGGGACCAAGTCTCGGCCTTTGGTCTCGTAGCGAAAGAGATCAAGAAGGGTCTTTCTGATCTTGCGCTCGGGGTTAAAACCACCACGGGATTCTATTTCCAAATAAGTCTTTAAGACCTCTCGAAAAAGCTCGGCCAAGTCCCGGTTTCCTTCTCCTAAGGCAATGAGCAGGCGATCATAGGCCCGATCAAGAAGGAGATCTTCCCTTAATTCTGCCTCAAGATCTGGACGAAGCCCCAATTCCAAGGCCACGCCTTTTAGGATGGTGAAGACCAGGCTGTCGATGGTCCGGATTTGGAGGTCTTGATAATGTTCAAAGACGATCTCAAGCCAAGCCCTGGCCTTTTCTCGGTCAAGGCCGGTCTCCCGAGCTAATAACTTTCCTTTTTCGGTCTCAAGGGCGATCTCTTTCAGCGCCTTGACCACACGCTCTTTCATCTCTGCCGCGGCCTTATTGGTAAAGGTGATGGCCACTATCTTCCGAAGCCCCTGAGGCGAAAGGGGATGATTATTGAGGAGCTCAAGGAAACAATTGGTCAGCCGGTAGGTCTTCCCTGCTCCGGCAGAGGCTTCGATTTTTAAGACGCGAGGGCCTGGCATATTTGTCCTTATCATAACCCCTAAGCCCTTGGCCCAAAAGGATAAACTGGTTTTTTCCGATTAGGTTAAGTAGTTTGGCGTTTTTCTTGCCTTTTGTTCGGGCTTAAAGTTTCTGATTCTTGACCGCTATCCGCTAATATGGATAACTAGATGAAAAAACGTGAGGTTGGAACATGGCCTTTTCTCTGGAAGATATCCTTGAGAGAATTGAGATTCGGGACGATAAGGCCCTTCTTCCTCTGGATGTCTTGGAGGAGTTACTCGAAGAGGTTTTTTTCTCTCCGGAAAAAGAAACCAAGGAGATCCTTGACGATCGCGATCTTCGAGAAGCCATAGAAAAATTCAAACGGAGGGAGGCCAAGATCTTTTCTCTGGATGAAGCTAAGAAGAGCTTGGGAATCGAGTAGTGTGGCATGTAAAAATTCAGGAAGATGCCCTCGAATTTTTGAAAAGGCTTGACCAAAAGACGAGGACCTCTTTCATCGCTCGTCTCGAAAAACTTTCTTTCCTTCCAGATAGACAAGGTAAACCACTGACCGGTCCACTTAAAGGTTTTCGCAGGTTAAGAATTGGACGCTATAGGGTGATCTATCACCTAGATTGGAAAGAGCGAATCGTTACCGTAATAGCCATAGGCCATCGAAAAGAAATATATAAACGAAGTTTTTAACCTCCCCCGATTAGGTTAAGTAGTTTGGCGTTTTTCTATTTTTATCTGGAACCAGAGTAGTTCTAAAAAGCGGTTGACGGGAGAGGGGCTTCTGGGTATTTCACCCGGCATGCGGGTCAAATTTCACAAGACCACTCTGCCGAACGG
>CAZROA010000105.1:0-33764 GCA_964601575.1 uncultured Thermodesulfobacteriota bacterium | reverse complement strand
GTAAACCAGGTCAAAGACACGGTGGCCGAAGTCTTTACGGAGGTGGCGGCATGAGGGTGCTCGTGGTGGCGGCTCATCCCGACGATGAGGTCCTGGGTTGCGGGGGAACGATGGCCCTTCTGTCGCATCAGGGCCATGAGGTCTACGTCCTGATCCTCGGCGAGGGGGTGACTTCCCGGGATGAAGAGCGAGATCCTTCTCGGCGGGCCGCTGAGATCGCTGCCCTGCGCAAGGCTGCTAGACAGGCCACCAAAACTTTGGGTGTCAAGGAGGTCTTTTTTGAAGATTTTCCGGATAACCGGTTTGATACCGTCCCCTTATTAGAGCTCATCAAAGCCGTGGAGCGGGTCAAGGAAAAAGTTAAACCAGAGGTAGTTTTTACCCATTTTGGGGGAGACCTGAACATGGATCATTGTCTTACAGCCCAGGCAGTAATGACCGCGACAAGACCCCTTCCGGGCGAGCCGGTGCATCGGGTTTACACCTTCGAGGTCCTTTCCTCCACGGAATGGAACTTCGAGGGTAGTTTTAGGCCTAACGTCTATTTCGAGATAACTCCATTTCTTGCAAGAAAGATTGAGGCCCTTCGGTGTTACCAGGGAGAACTCAGGGCCTTTCCCCATCCGCGATCTGTGGAAGGAGTGAGGCATCTCGCCCATCTCCGCGGGTCAGAAACCGGGGTAGAGGCTGCCGAGGCCTTCAGGCTCGTGCGGGCCCTTGAACTGGCAGCTACTATCTTTTACTTCGGAAGGCAGAGATAGCTAATGGAAAAGCAAAAAATTAGAGAGTTTTGGAATCAACAGGCCTTGAAATATGGCTATTCCGTAAAGGCCGTAAACTTTGACCCCTTGGAAGAAGATCTGGAATTCTATTTTCTCGAGAGTCTCATTCCGACAAAAGTAAAATTGCTTGACTTTGGATGTGGTAATGGTCGAACGCTCTTCTTCCTGGCCCAAAAGCGCCCTAGAGCTCTTTTCGTCGGTGTCGATTTTTCGAAAAATATGATTAACCTGGCTCGACAAAACAATTGTTTTGAAAACATAGATTTTTTTATGGGAGATGTTCTTTCGAAAAGCACCATCGAAAATCTTAGAAAACGCTACAAAAGTTTTGATTATATCTTGACTAAGAGATTGCTCATAAATTTACATGGCATATCGAAAAAGAAAAAAGCCTTAGAAAATATTTGGTCTCTTTTAAAGCAAGGTGGTACTTATATAATGATCGAATGTTTTCTGGAACCCTTAGAAAGAATAAACGAGATACGTTTAAAATTAGATCTACCGATTATTAAAGTCAAAAAATTTAACGAATATTTAAAAGAAGATTTTCTGTTAGAAATTGAGGTTTTCTTTAAGATCAAAAAAGTATTGGACTTCGAAAGCAATTATTATTTCATTTCAAGGATATTCAACGCCTATTTGAGCCAAGGCGAGCCTGACTATTTTGCTGAAATAAACAAATTAGCCGTAACTTTAACTAAAATGGGTATTACGTTTGCAAAGGATTATGGCCCGGAAAAAATTTTGATTTTAGAAAAGAAGTGAAAGCGCATGTTTTGTTTTTGTGAAGGAAAATAACTTTATGTCGCGTACGGTCATCTTAACCGAAGGGGGGCGAAAAATCGGTCTAGGGCACGTGAGTCGGTGTACGGCCCTTGCTGCGGTTTTTGAGGCCTGCGGAGGTAGAGTGGAGTTCGCCCTTCGGGGCGACGAGACTGCTCTTACCTTTCTCACAAATCAGGGTTTTTATGGCCACTTTTTTGACTGGGAGAAAAATTCGCTACAAACAGAAGTCCTTCTCAAAGGGGCTAAAGTGGCGGTGGTCGACTCTTACACAGCGGAACTTTCATTTTACCAATGGTTGTCTACGAAGGTCTCCGATCTCCTTGTTCTTGACGACTTTTTCCGTCTGCCCTATCCGGAGACAGCTTTTATCCTGAACCCTGTGGCTGAGCCCGACGGAAACCCACGCCACCTTTTTGGTCTGGAATACGCCCTCCTTCGTCCGGCCTTTTGGGAGGTTCCAAAACGCAAGGTGCGTGAACGGGTAGAAAGGGTTCTGATTACTTTAGGAGGAGAGGACCTACGTGGCCTTACGCCACTTGCCGTACAGGCCGCACGGGAAGTCTTCCCCAGGGCTGAGTGCGCGGTAGTGTTAGGGCCGGCCTTTAACAATCAAAGCTTAAAGCTGAATCACCCTCAAATCAAAATTTACCGGAGTCTTTCGGCGGAACAAATGCGGGACCTTATGCTCATTTCAGACATAGCCGTCTCTGCCGGAGGGCAAACCCTTTTCGAATTAGCCTGTACCGGAACGCCTATGGTGAGTGTGCTAACCGCCGAAAATCAACGCCTCAATATGAGAAAATTAGAAAGCTTGGGGCTTGTCCGAAACGCTGGGGATTACGATGGGCCTGATCTCTTTGAAAACCTGATCCAAAAACTTTCTTTTTGGAAACCGTGGGGTACCAGGCAAAAACATTATCGCAAAGCAAGGCGTCTTATAGACGGCAAAGGTCCTCAACGGGTGGTGGAGGCCCTATGGAAAGCATAGTTATTGCCACCATCAAGTCCTGGAATATCAAAAATGCCTTGAAGTTTCGAGAAAAATGGGGGGACACGTACAAAGTTCATTTGGTGACTGATCCCAAAAATCTTTCCGCCGATCTATTGGAAAGAATAAAACCCTCTTACATCTTTTTTCCGCATTGGTCCTGGATTATTCCTCCTGAAATTTACGAACCTTTCGAATGCGTGGTCTTCCATGTCGCAGATCTGCCATATGGCCGAGGGGGAAGTCCTTTGCAGAACCTTATCATCCGGGGCGTGAAGTGGACCAAGGTCTCGGCCCTCAAGGTGGACGGAGGACTTGATACCGGTCCGATCTATTTGAAAAGAGACGTTTTCATTGGATTGGGCTCAGCCGAAGAAATTTTCATAGAGATTTCCAATCTCATCTTTCAAGAGATGATTCCCGAGATCCTGGAAAAGCGCCCGAAACCCTACCCGCAGAAGGGAGAAATCTTGGAATTCCAAAGGCGCAAACCCCATGAAAGTGAATTAACCCCAGAAATCGCCGAAAATTTGCCAAGACTTTATGATTTTATCCGCATGCTCGACGGTGAAGGTTATCCAAGAGCCTTTCTTCGCTTAGGAAGATTCAAGATCTTGTTTTCCGAAGCTCATCTCAGGGCAGACCGTCTCTGTGGTCGTTTTGAAATCATGGAAGACGAAGAGGACTAAGCCGTGAAAATAGGAAAACTCGATCTCTCCGAAAGGGTCCTGATCGTGGCTGAACTTTCGGCTAATCACCTTCAAGATTTTGACCTGGCGGTGAAGACTATCCAGGCCATGGCCAAAGCGGGGGCAGATGCGGTCAAGCTCCAAACCTATACTCCGAACACCATGACTATTGATTGCGATAACAAATACTTCCGCATCAATCAGGGCACCCTGTGGGATGGCGCCACCTTCTACACCCTTTACCAAAAGGCGTATACGCCTTGGGAATGGCACGAAAAGCTCAAAGAATTGGCTGAAGAGCTTGGGCTCATCTTCTTCTCCACACCCTTTGACCACACGGCGGTGGACTTTCTTGAAGAACTTGAGGTGCCTTGCTACAAGATCGCCTCTTTTGAGATAACGGACATTCCGCTTATCGAATATGTGGCCTCCAAAGGCAAACCAGTGATTATCTCCACAGGCATAGCCACTCTAGCGGACATAGAAGAGGCAGTTCAGGCCTGCCGCCGGGTGGGAAACAATCAGATCGCCCTTCTCAAGTGTGTCTCTGCCTATCCTACTCCGCTTGAAGAGGTCAACCTGCGCACCATTCCGCATTTGGCGGAGACTTTTGGCCTCACCGTAGGACTTTCCGATCACACCTTGAGTTCTTCGGTGGCCGTGGCCGCCGTAGCCCTTGGAGCCCGTATTATCGAGAAACATTTTATTCTTGACCGCTCCCTAGGTGGTCCGGACGCTGCTTTTTCTTTGGAACCCGCAGAATTTAAGGCCATGGTCCAGGCTACAAGAGAGGTGGAAAAGGCCTTGGGCGAAATTTCTTATGAACTTTCGCTAAGGCAAAAAAAGGCCCGGGAATTTTCACGCTCTCTCTTTGTCGTAAAAGACGTTAAGGCGGGAGAAGAGGTGACCGAAGAAAACGTCCGTTCTATCAGACCAGGCTATGGTCTCCACCCGCGTTATCTAAAAGAGGTGCTGGGTAAGCGCTTTCGAAAAGATCTGCCTAAAGGGACACCTCTAGCCTGGGAACATCTGGAATAGGAGGATATGTAGTGAGGGCAAAGATCGGAAACAAACCGATTGGCCAAAATGGGCGGGTTTACATTGTTTTCGAAGCCGGGGCTACACATACCGGTCTTTCTTCTGCTAAGGAGCTGGCCCGGGTAGCCAAAGAGGCGGGAGCCGATGCCATAAAGTTTCAAATGCTTTATGCGGATCGCCTTATGGCTGATCGCAGAGTCCTTTTCGAATATGGTTATCTGGAAAGGGTGGGGAAAGAGCTTGGACTCAAGCATTTTCGAGAACCGCTTTATGAAATTCTCAAGAGACGAGAGCTTTCCCGTGAAGAATGGAAAGCTCTTAAACTCCACTGTGACGAAATAGGCATCACCATGATCTGTACCGCTACCTTCGAAGATGAAATAGACTTCTTGGTAGATAAATTGGGGGTACCGGCCATCAAAATCTGTTCCGGTGATGTTGATTATCTCCATCTCATACGTTACGCGGCAGGTAAAAACGTAAACCTTCAGCTTGACACTGGCGGGGCCGAGATCTGGGAGATCGAAAAGGCCGTACGGGCGGCAGAGGAGGTCGGCTGTCGCAACTTGGTGATCCACCTCTGTCCCACGGGTTATCCTGCCCGGCTGGAAAGCATCAATCTGCGCATGATAGCTACCCTGAAGAGTCTTTTTCCCGAATATGCTGTAGCCTTTTCCGATCACTCTCCGGGCTGGGAGATGGACGTCGCTGCCGTGGCCCTTGGGGTCGATCTGCTCGAAAAGACTATTACTCTCGACCGGACCATCAGGAGCTGCGAACACGCCTTCTCCCTGGAACCAAAAGAGGCTAAAGAGTTCGTACGCGTGATAAGAGAGGTGGAAAAGGCCTTGGGGAGCTCCCGGAGGAGCTTTCCGGCGGCATGGCGTGAAAAACTAAAGGTCGCCAGGCGTTCCCCCTATGCCAAAAAAGATCTTTCCGTAGGTACTATCCTCCGCCGAGAAGATTTTGAGTTCCGGCGTCCACAAACCGGGCTAACCGATGAGGAATTTTCTTTCGTATTGGGCAAAGCCTTGCGCCGCGAGCTGAAAAAGGGCGAGGTTCTTACCCATGAGCACGTTTAAGAACGTCTGCCTTATACCGGCTAAGGCTGCCTCCAAGCGCCTACCACAGAAGAATATTCTACCTATCAGAGGCCGTCCCATGCTGGCCTTCGCCGTGGAGGCGGCCCGGGATTCTGGGCTTTTTGGAGAACACGTTTGGGTATCTACTGAATCAGAATTGGTGGCTGAAGCTGCTTGGAAAGCCGGCGCTAAGGTACACTTTAGGCCAGAATATCTGGCCCATGACCCCTATGGCATATGTGACGTAGCCCTGGAATTTCTGGAAAAGCATGCAAAATACCAAAAATTCGAGCGTCTCTTTCTGCTACAGGCCAATTCTCCGCTTATTCTTTCCCGAGATTTACAGGCCGCCCTGAAGATCTTCGAGGAAAAGGGGGTCGAAGTACTCATGTCGGTAAGCCCCTTGGAACATCCGGCTTTCCGAGCGGTGCTCGAAGAAGAGGGCTTCTTAAAGCCCCTTTTTCCGGAAATGATACTCAAGAAAAGCCAGGAGTTACCGGTTACCTACCGGGTAAACGGGGCTATCGCTATAGTGAAAATTGCTCGATTTTTAAAAACACGTACCTATTACACCTACCCCATCGCTATATATAAAATGCCTCGGGAGCGGGGCGTAGACGTGGATACATGGTTTGATTATGTGGTGGCCAAAATTTTCCTAGAAGATGAAGAATTAAGGATCTATCTCAAAGATTTCTAAAATATACATTACCAGGAAAATATATAAAAATTTTCCTCATTTGTCAGCAAAATATCAGAAAGTTTCCCTTGTTCTATATATGTTTTGAGTTCAGATAAATTTTTTTCAATTTTATCTAAAAATTCGCTAAAAAGAGTAATAGATTCTGCCAAAAATTTACGGCGAGTTTTACTATCTTTAAAGGAAAAATAATATGAAAATATGCGTCCTTGCATATGCCATAAAGATCCATTGAGCAATATATAAAGAGATGTATTTTTGAATCTGAGTTTTTGCATTACGCTATTAATAGCAAGTATACTTTCGGTTAATTCGTATTGATTACTTATTGATCTTTTAAAAGTTTCCTCTAAATTCTTTTTTAAATTACGAAAATTATTAATCATTTTCTGTATTTTTTTGTTCAGATCTATTTCATAATTTGATAAATAGTTACTATATATTAATTCAACAATTTTAAATTTATCGATATTTGAAATTGTTATATTTTTTTGTCCGTCTATTGTTCCTTCAATGTCTAAACCTTCACTTAAATTGTATACAATAACATCAGTAAAATTTTTAAGGAGTAATTCCATGGTGTTTTTAGTCCAAAGTAAAGTATCTGTAGTATATACAAATTGACCTTTTTTATTAGGGACGATACGATCATACTTGAAATTAGGTTTATAAATTATACTTTTGTTATCAAAATAGGCACTTTTAAAAGAATGATGGTGATTAGCTTCAATCCATCCTAAATCTACTCCTATGAGAAAAATTCTTTTAAAGCCATAATTTAAAGCTAGACTTAAACCGGTATTGGTTACTGTAGGGTTAACTTTTTCAAGACGAGGAAATTTTTTGTCAAAAAGTTCTGCTCCTGCGTCATTTGATTTGAGAAACATGCCACTTCTTTTACCTAATTTAAATATAGCTGGATACAAGGGGTTTGCTCCAATTATGGTTAATTGTTTTAAAAATTCTTTATCTAGCGAGTTATTTAAGACATCAAATGTTAACTTTGGACGTTCAATTTCTACATGAAAGTCAGGAATAATGCCTTCAGAAGCTAAAGTTTTTATGGCTGTACCACAAGAAATTATGATAGAATTTTCTTGATTTTTTTTGATAAAATCTATTCTCTTATCTAATGATGGGCCAGCTCCTACTACAATAGCTGTAGCATTACTAGGAACTTTTGCTTTTCCTGTATATACTGGAATTTTATTATTAATATTTATAGCCGTTTGTACTAAGGAACGCATTTCATCATCGAAAAACCCCCAACCACGAAAAACAAGAAAAATTTTTTCTCTCAAAAATCTTCGTGTTTCTTGTAAAAAAGGTCTATTATTGAATGCTAAATAAAAAAATACATTATAAGCTAATATAGGATGAACAAATTTTATAATATCTATAATATTATTTACAATCTTTTCTGAAGATGAATTTAAAACGAAAAACAAATTTATCTTTTTTTCTTTTAATATTTTTAAAATTTTTTCCCAATTTAAAGTATAAAAACTGGATTTCAATAAATTAATATCTTCTTCAATTAAAATTAAAATATGGGGATGAGTTCTTTTTATAAGAATAGGAATGTGATAACCTAAACCTATTCCAAAAACTAATAAAATCGGAAAATAATAATTTTCTAAATGATAAATTTTATTTACTGTTTCCGGAGAAGCATATTTAGAATAAACTCTATAAAGTTTGTGTAAATAGGTATGATTAAGTGTTTTTCTTATCGGTTTTTCACCTTCTTCTGGAATAGGAGCATAAAGTTTTTGTGGTTTTTGTAAGTATTCTTGTATATGATTATAAACAAATTCCTGAACATTATCAGGATAAAGGCATTGTCCATTTAAGGAAAGATTTATTTGACCATTAGGATAGACAATAATTTCAGGATCAAGATTGCCTGAAGAAGAAAGTAAAGATGATAATTTTGGCACACATTTTTTAATCAATTCTAAATTTTTGTTAAAGTTATTTTGTAAAGCATAATAAATATCTTTTTTCATATTTCCTCACGGCCTCCTCTTCATTCATAACAAAATATTTCGACCACTGATTTAAAATTTTTAAAGGTAACCCGAATAGAAGATAGAAGAACCCGAGGAGGGCGAAGATGGATTTTTATTTTGTAGAAAAAGACTATGTTATGGAGCTCCCCATTGACGGGAGTGTGGTCACTTATGTTTTTCTAGGATGTAATGGTGATGGAGTTCCAGCAGATCGCCTCTATTTTGCTCCTGGAGACGAAATACAACGAATTATAGATAGATTTCACCAAGCTGGATATAAAAATTTTAATGTCAAAATATTTATTAAACAAGATCAAATCTTAAAACATCCTAAATTTCCCCTAAATTTGACCTATACTGGTGGTTATCTTGATCCTGATGAAAAATTTATTCCCTTGGAAGAAAAGATTGCTCCCCTGTTTGGTCGTAAAAAGATTCGTGTGGCTATTATCAACGGTATGGGAGGAGGTATAGGAGATAATATCGTTGGTATGAGTGCCCTGAATATTTTTTATGATCGGCTCATGAGGCACTTTGAAGAGGTAGAAATAGGGATCTTTACCCTTCGTCCACGGGCTATCCCTATTTTAAAACAGGAGACCATAGTAAATGAAATTTATCTTATGCCTTCCCCTACAGAACTTCTTTTTAGTTACGATGCTTATATTGATCTTTCTCGTATGACCGGCTGGCCTATTTTTAAGCAAGAAATGGTGGATTTTTATCTTCAAGCTATGTCTATTGATCCTAAAAGTGTAGCACCGGAACAAAAACGTTGTTTTGTAAAACTAAATGAAAGAGTGAAACAAGAGATAGATATTTATCTGAAAGCTCTTAAAGCTAGTAAACGTAAATTACTCCTTTTCCATCCTTTTAGTTCTGCTCCTATTCGCTCTATTCCCAAAGAAATTATTCCCCAAATTCTTGAAAATCTTATTCAACAAACTGATTATCTTATTATTTCTGTGCACAGACTGGAATTTTCACATCCAAGATTGGTCTGTTTGGACCACCTGTCTCGTTTTGGATTTGATTATTATACTTATATTATTTCGCAGATGGATGCCATAATAACCGTAGATACTGCTACTTATCATATAGGTGATGCCTTTAGTATACCAACAGTAGTGCTTTTTACTAGCATCCCCCCTGAACATCGTATCTCTTATTATCCTTTTGTAGAAGGAATACTTATAAGCGGAAAACAGGAGCCACTAATCTATAAACATGCATCCGCAGATGAAGAAGATCTACGTCTTTTAGAACAATATTGGCGCAAATTAAAAACTGAAACTATTCTGGAAGTATTAGAACGCGTGGTGCAGAAACGAAAAAAAGATCTATCTTATCATTTTTGTCCTATCTGTGGAGATAAAGTTCCCTTTATTCCTACAGATCGTTATCGTTTTTACCGACATCTTTTTTGCTCTTATTGTGGAGTTGAGTTTGCTGTTCCTCGAAAGGCCCACAATTATGAAAATGCCTATCGCAAAGGTAAAACAGATGTTTCAAATTATGGGCATTATATAGCTAATCGTGATCCTAAAGAGATGTTTTTGGCTTATATTTCCCAACCGCGTTTTACTCAAGTAAAAGCCTTTCTAGAGACACTTCCTGAGAAACAAACGCTTCTTGATATAGGGTGTGCTAATGGTTTCTTTGTATATTATGCTAAACAAATTGGCTTTTCCGCCTATGGTATTGATGCCAGTCAAAGTGCAATCTCTTGGGGAGAAGAAAAGTTTGGTCTTAAAGGACATCTCGCCTGCTGCGTTTCTTTAGAAGAGCTTCCTAAGAATTTTCCACAGAAATTTCAAGTGATAACCGCTTTCGAACTTTTAGAACATCTAGAAGATCCTCTAAATTTTGTAAGAAGTGTGTACAATAGACTCGAGCCGGGAGGGATTTTTATTTTTTCTACGCCGAATAGAGAAACGTTAGGACGGCTGTGGGGTGTAAAAGATGAAAGAAACTATTTTATTAATTGTGAGCGTGATCAGCCTCCGGATCATTTAACGCGCTTTACTGCAAAGACTCATCGCTTTCTTATTAAAAAGACAGGGTTCTTTCTTTTTTGGCAAACGGTAGTTCCGCCTTTACCAGGGGATCTTAAAAATGCATTAGATGAGGATTTTAAGATTCCTAATTTAGATATAGAGTTTAGAGGACAAAAAATTCACGTCGAAGGCGAAAAATTAAAAACTTTGGTCTTAAAATCATTAGGCCCTCTCCTTCATTTACTTCAAAATAAAGGGTTATTTTTAATTACAGCTGCTGTAAAGAAAACCTTCCTCGAGATTTGATAGCTTTTAAATTTTCGTATTTTTGTTAAAATTAGTGAATATATGACTCTTCTGAAAAAAATTCGCTATACGATCGAAGTTATTGCCGGTGGGATTGGGAACTTATTGAAGGTATCCCTTACGCCATGGTTCTTTCCCCTTTGGGGCGGCATCAGCAAACAGTTAGAGCCTTATACACCAATTCAAAAACAACTTGAAAACTGTACCGAGGGATGTTTTGTCTACCCTAAACTTGATTGGGTGATAGATCAAGAGATAGTAGTTGGCTTGGATCTCATATTGGTGTGCCGCCGTATATGTTCTGGTGTATCTGGAGCTGAAAAAGACCCGTATTTTTTTACTTTAAAATTGAAAAAGTCTTTGATGTAAGCGAAGGGCATTTACCTTTGACGATTTATCATGCAGGTAAGCCTAGATTTCGACCGCCTCTAGCTGCATATTTGGGAAAAATAACCATCGGTAAATTTTTACACTTCAAAAAAGAAAGGGCGGGCTTAAATCTAGCCCGCCCTTTCTTTTTTATTATTAGCTCTGGAGGAGTTGTATGGCCATCTGCGGGAGAGTGTTAGACTGAGCCAGGGCGAACATGCCAGCTTGCATGAGGACCTGCATCCTGGTGAAGTTGGCCGATTCAGCAGCAAAATCCACCTCGCGGATACTGGACTCCGCGGCCTGCACGTTCACCTGGGTGACGGAGATATTGGCCACCGTGGACTCAAGCTGGTTCTGTACAGAACCGAGCTCTGCCCGAACGCCGTCGATGTCGGAAATGGCCGCTTCTACTATAGTAATTGAAATCTGGGCGCTCTCATAATCCAGCACATTCAGATCGGAGAGCTTTTTTGTTTCAATGTTACCCATTTCTCCGGTGGGCTTGAGAGTGAGCTCAGAACCAGATTCAATTATGCTGCCATCGGCCAAAAGCATATCAGAAGTAAGGGTAACGTCACTTTGGAGATAAAGATCCTGATCTAATGTGGTTCCAGCACTTACATTGATGGCTGTACCGCCAGAAGATGAAGTATAAAGGGTCATGTCTTGTTGAATTACCGTTCCCTTGGCAAGTTTGGTTCCCGATTTTAGGGTTGTTCCGGCCGCCAAAGTCATGTCATCGGAGAGGGTCACATCAGAAGCCGTGATTAAGTCGTCCGTTTCTAGTACGGAATCTCCCACCATAGAAGTACCGCCTTCTAAGACTGAACCCTGGGTGAGTTTCGTATCCTCCGTGGTGGTTACCTGCCCCACATACGCATCACCGCCAAAGACCGTCCCCGCTTTAACTACAGAACCGTTAATAAGAACCGAATCTTTGGCTAAATCTGTATCAGCCTTAAATGTAGAATTATTTGTATTAAGAGTAATATTACTAAAGGTTGTATCTACTTCATAGAAAGTAACCGATGGTGGAGAAATAGTAGTATTAGAACTATCAACTTGATAAGATTGTATAAATGTATAGTTTGGAACAGATACAATGGCAGTTGGTTCCGTATTATCAGTGGTATCGTTTGTAATATTTACAGTAAGATTGCCATCCAGAACGACGTCAGAACCAAATGTAATATAATCATTAGCATAAAGAGTAAGAGAGTTTGACGTATCTAAGGTAGTCGTACTTGTTGTGCCAGCCGAGGCATCATACAAAGTGACAGAATAAGAACCATCACTTACAGACACTACAACATACTCACCAGAGTCATCTCCATTTTTAGAAGTAATAGAGAAACCTGACTGGAGAACACTGCCTGCTCCTATTGTAAGTGAATTTACACTGCTTTGCGAGCTGTCAATAGCATAAGTTAGACTTTGCGCACTTGCCGAACTAGTATAGAAAATAGCCCCATCAAATCCAGTAACTCCAAAATTATCTGTTCCTGGACTACCAGTGGTAGTAGAAGCTGCCGTAGTTGTATTGGCGTAAGTATAGACTGCACCATCTATTTGAGCACTACTTGTAGTTATACCATTGATAAAAGTATCATTAGGAGCGGTGAGCTTAAATTTTGTGTTATCAGCACTAAAGGTAGCTGTAAGGCTGTTGTCAGCGCTAGTATCACTAGTGAGATATACGGTTTTTGTAATTTCAAAATAATCTCCTGTATCATTAAAGGTGAGTGATCCTCCGGCAGCCAAGGTGGTAGTAGAAGTTTGGCCGGTAGAGGCATCGTAAAATTCTCCTTCAATGACTACTTTAGCTGTGCTAGCAAGAGAAAGGGTAGCTGTCCCAGAAGAAGCGTCACTCTTATCAAAAGTAAAGCGGAAGCCATCTTTGAGCATGCTTCCTTCGCCAATAGTAGCTGAACCAGAAGCAGCAGTAGCCGTTATAGCAAAATCCTGAGTGGTTTGGGAGGAAATAGGTGAACGGAGTAATAAATCAGAATTACTATTTATAGCGCTTCCGTCAACCGCTCGGATTTGTCCACCCCAGGTATAACCAACCGTAAAATCAGCTCCTAATATCGAACCTTCAGCAAGGGTGGAGCTGGCTGCAATTTGGGTATTAGCCGAAGCCGAATATTTCAAAACAATATCCGTATCTAAAGTAACATCAGTAGAAAGAGTAGCTCCCGAGGAGCCAATCTCTGTACCTTCAGCTACGCCAAGGGCTTCGGCAAGGGCTCCATATACCACCGTACCAGCGCCGATTTGGGTACCGGCTTTTAGTACCGAACCAGATTTGACCAACATATCTTGTTCTAGAGATACCGTATCCTTATCTCCGGAATCTACATAACGCCCGGCTACGACAACGTTTCCAGTAACCACCGTACCTTTAGCTAAGGTAGAACCCCAACCCACGGTAGAATTAGCTTTTAGACTGATGGCTGTATTAGCTTCGATAGCAGAATAAAGGGTGGCACTACCTCCGATTTGAGATCCTTCGGCGATTTTAGAACCAGCAGCGATAGTAGATCCGGCTTTGAGGGTAGAGTCGCCATCGATGGTTACTGTATCAGATGAAGATACAGTAATAGTAGCTCCTAGTCCGTCTCCACCGGCTCCTTCAATCTGAAAGTCACTGACCCCCTTTTGAATAAGCCTCACATAGCCCAAAGTTGAGAGTTGTTGGGCTGTCTTGCCCAATACCTCGCCAAGCCCACTATCAGCCTCTACTTTGATAGCTCGACCATCGCTGGCAGTAAGAATCAACTTACCATCTTCGGTGACATCGGCGTGAACACCGGTCTCGAGTTCTTTGGCGTTGATGGCCGCCTGCAAAGCACCGTCGGCATCAGCGGCAGACACTGTAATATCACCGATGGTTACCCCATTAATCTTGAGACCAGTAATAGTTCCTGCTTGGATGGTATCAGAAGTGCTCTCGACGATGGCTACCGCCGAGATACCAGTGAGGCCGGAGAAACGATTGATCTCATTAGCCAAGGCCCCGGCACCGTTATCCGGGTCGTTGTTATACTGGAGATTGATTTTATCAATGGTTACCTGTTGGCCGGTAGAGGCGTTGGTCAGGGTAAGCTGGACTTCACCGATGGTATTAAGTTCGAGCACTGCTGTCTTTGTCCCTCCAACGGCATTAGTTTCCGCTGAACGAATAGAAAGATTCGCCGTAACATAGGAAGCCGAACCGATCTGGAACTTTTTGTTCACAAAGGCACCGGAAAGGAGCTTCTGGCCGTTGAACTCCGTGGTGCGGGCGATGTTGTCCAGCTCGGCGAGCAGCTTGTTGATGTCGCGCTGGATGGACTTGCGGGTCTCGGCATTCTGTGTAGCGTTGGCCGCTTGAACGACCTTCTCCTTGATGGTGTTTAGGATGTTGCCGTACTCAATAAGCGCACCATCAGCCACCTTGATCAGCGAAATACCTTCGTTGGCATTGCGGATGGCCTGGGCAAGACCCGTGGCCGTGGCCTTGAGGCCGTCGGCGATGGCCAACCCCGCGGCGTCGTCTGCCGCCCAGTTGATGCGAAGACCAGAAGACAAACGCTCTAGAGATTTTTGAAGCTTTTGAGAGGTTTTGTTGAGTTGGTTCTGCGCCCGGAGGGCAGCAATGTTGGTGTTGATATTGAGCGCCATGGCTCTACCTCCTTGTAATGGATTTTTTCAAGCTTCCCTGCTTGATTAGTTCATAGAAGAACTTCGGCAGGGGCAGAAAGGGGCTTTAAAATTTCAAATTTTTATGGAATAGGGGAAGGCACTCTAGCAAAGAGGTGGAAGGAGAGATCATGATCAAGGCCGTACGAGGTTTTAAGGATATCTTGCCCGGTGAGTCGGAAAAGTGGGTCTATATCGAGACTCTGGCCCGAAAATTCTTTCAAACCTATGGTTTTCGTGAAATACGCATTCCTATCCTGGAAAAGACCGAACTTTTTGCCCGAAGCATCGGTGAGACCACGGATATCGTCGAGAAAGAGATGTATACCTTTCTTGACCGCCACAAAGAAAGTCTCACCCTTCGGCCTGAAGCCACCGCTGGTATTTGCCGGGCGGTGATCGAAAACGGCCTTTACGCCAAGGCCAAAGTACTCAAGCTCTTCACCATAGGTCCTATGTTTCGACATGAACGCCCGCAAAAGGGACGTCTGCGTCAGTTCCATCAGCTAAACGCCGAAGTCTTCGGGAGTGAGGCCCCGGGGACTGATGCCGAGATCATCACCTTGGCCATGGATATTCTTAAGGCCGGTGGGGCGGAAGATCTTCGCTTGGAGATCAATTCCCTTGGTTGTTCTAGGTGTCGTCCGGCCTTTCGAAAAGCCTTGCAAGAATTTCTCATGGGCTTAAGAGACAGGCTCTGTGAAGACTGCCGACGACGGGCCGAAAGAAACCCCTTAAGGGCCCTAGATTGCAAACGTGAAGAGTGCCAGGCCCTTTATACCCAAGCCCCGCTTATCAAAGACTATTGGTGTGAGGAATGTCGTAAGCACTTTGAAAGGGTGTTGGAATTTTTGGAAATTCAAGGGCTTTCGTACCAAATTAATCAGCGCCTGGTCCGGGGGCTTGATTACTATGTGCGCACCACGTTTGAAATCAAGGCCAAAGGCCTCGGGGCCCAAGACACCGTGGCGGCTGGTGGTCGTTACGACGGTCTGCTTAAGGCCCTCGGCGGGCCGGATATACCGGGTATTGGCTTTGCCATCGGCGTAGAACGCTTTCTCCTCGTGGCCAAGCTCCCTCAGGACTTGATCCCGCCTCTTGATCTATATGTCGTAGCCTTAGGCGAAGAGGCCTATCGCCGACTCCTGCCCCTGGTCCATGAACTCCGCCAGGAAGGCCTTTCCGTGGAGATAGACCACGAAGGTCGCAGCCTCAAGGCCCAACTCAAACAGGCCAACAAACTTAAGGCCCGGTTTGCCCTCATCGTTGGTGAAAACGAACTCAAGCAAGGAGAGGCCCTGTGGCGTGACATGGAAACCGGAACACAGGAGTCCCTGCCGTTGGCCTCTCTTTTATCTGAACTAAAGGCCAGATTAGGGTAGAATACAAATTTGATTAGCCTTTGAAGCAATCCTAGGTGTGGAGATGAAAAAGGGCCTTCTTTTTTTCTTGATATTTTGGCTTGTCTTTGGTCCTTCTTCCTGGGCCTTGCTCTCCCGTGAAGAGGAGGCCAAGCTTGGGCGTCAAGTCCTTCAAATGCTTCGTAAAGAGGCCTCTTTTGTCGAAGACCCGGAAGTCGTAGGCTATGTGAACAGCGTTGGTCAGAGGGTTGCCGCCCATGTCGGTCCGCATTTCTTCCCCTTTCGCTTTTTTGTCATCAAAGACGAATCTTTGAACGCCTTTGCTGTGCCCGGCGGGCTTGTCTTTATCAACACCGGGCTCTTGGAAGAAATTGACCGTGAAGATGAATTGGCTGGGGTCATCGCCCACGAATTGGCCCACGTACAGGCCAGACACTTGGCCAAACGCATTGAAAAACTTACTCGACTGAATCTGGCCACCGCCGCGGTGACCATTGCGGCCCTCCTCCTAGGCAAGGGTAAAGGGAGTAATATCATCGCCACCACTACCAGTGCCCTTGCCGCCACCAAGGCCTTATCTTACAGCCGGACAGACGAAGAAGAGGCTGACCGTTTGGGCTTTGAATACATGGTGAGAGCGGGCTATGACCCGCGAGGGATGATCGAGGTCTTCAACAAGATCGTCCGTCACCAATGGTTGCTCTCTGAAAACGTCCCCAGTTATCTCTTGACCCACCCCACCACTCCGGAACGAATCAGCTATCTGGAAAGCCTGATCTACAATTATCAACCCAAACCCACCTATCACCCAGATCCTTGGCGCCTGCGGCGTATCCAGGTGCGGGTCAAGGTCCTCACCCATGATCCCGGAAGCCTGGTAGTCCGGTACAAAGAAGAGTTGCGCAAGACCCCAGGCGATCCCCTTCTACACTACGGCCTTGCTCTGGCCCTGGCCAAATTAGGCCGTTTTAACGAAGCCATTCAAGAGCTACAATATGTCGTTCAGGTTTGTCCCAAACAAGAGGGTTTTCAAGTTGATTTGGCCCAGGTGTATTTTGAAGCCGGTCGGTATCAGGAGGCCCTACAAATATTAAAGGCCTTTCTTAGACGCTATCCTTATCGGGTGGCTGCTCAGTATCTCCTGGCCAGGACCTATCAGGAACTAAAACGCTACCAAGAGGCCCTTCCCCTCTTTGAAAGGCTCAAAGAAAAAATGGGAGACAATCCCGAATTTCACTATTATTTTGGCCAACTCTATGCCGCTTTAGGTCAGGAAGGAAAGGCCCATTATGAATTCGCCCATCATTTTCAATTAAAAGGCGATTTCAAGGTGGCCCTGTATCACCTGCGCAAGGCTTACCAGACCTTACCCCCTACCGATCCCTTACGAGCCCAGATCAAGAAAAAGCTTGAGGCGCTTAAAACCGAAAGGGCTGGCTAGAGTTATTTGCCTAAAGACTCGGGTTGATCGAATCTCTTGAAGCGCATCATAAAGCTCGCTCGACCCTGGGTGGCAGACCTAAGATCTGTAGAATAACCAAACATCTGTGAAAGCGGCACTTCAGCCTTGATGATTTGGACTGGCTCACGGGCCTCGATACCTAAGACATGGCCCTTGCGGGTATTGAGCTCGGTAATCACTTCTCCCAGGAATTCTGTTGGGGTGACCACCTCTACTTCCATGATGGGTTCAAGGAGAATGGGGGCCGCTTGTTTAAAGGCCTTACGCAGGGCCGCCGAGGTGGCTGCCCGTGCCGCCATCTCGTTAAAGGTACCTGTAGGGAATTCTATATCAAGGAGCATGACCTCAGTGTCTACTATCGGATAACCGTACTCGATCCCGGCCTGCAGGGTCTTTTCTATGGTATCCAGAAGCAGGGCCTCTTTTTCCGGGGAGAGCTTTCCTTCGGGCAATAGAGCCCCTACCAGGTTACCAGCCCCACGCTCCCTGGGCCGTACCCGCAGACGCACCGTGGCTGCCAAGCGATCCTCCCCGACCATCTGGTCAAAGGACTCGGTCACTTCCGCCTCTTTGGTCACCGTTTCCCGATAGACGACCTGCGGTTTACCCACCGCTACTTCCACTCCGAATTCCCGCCGCATACGCTCAAGGATCACCTCCAGATGCAACTCACCCATACCTGAAATGACCCGCTGGCCGGTGTCTTCGTCTTCGTATACGCGAAAGGTAGGATCTTCTTCGGCGATCTTTGAGAGCGCGGCCTCAAGCTTCTCTTCTTCTGCCCTGGTCTTCGGCTCTACGGCAATAGAGATCACCGGTTCATAGGCCCCGATGGGTTCAAGCAGGATGGGGTGTTCGGGATCACAGAGGGTGTCTCCGGTCTTGGTGAATTTAAGCCCCATCACCGCCACGATGTCACCGGCCCCGGCGCGTTCAAGCCTGGTACGCTTGTTGGCGTGCATGAGGAAGATGTGGGCCACCTTTTCCTTCTTGCGCTTGGGGGCGTTTAAGACCGCCTTGCCCACCTCAAGCACCCCGGAATAGAGGCGTACATAGACCATCTTCCGCCCTTCAAACATCTGTACCTTAAAGGCCAAGGCGGCCAAAGGGGCGGATTCATCCGGCGGGCGTTCTTCCTCCTTTCCGGTCTCCGGGTTAATGCCTTTGACTGGGGGGATGTCTAAGGGAGAAGGAAGATAGCGCACGATGCCGTCAAGCAGGGGCTGAACCCCTTTGTTTCTCAACGCCGCTCCGCAAAAGACCGGCACGATGGAAAGCGAAAGGGTCCCTCGACGGATGAGGTCGTGGATCTCTTTCTCACTCAAGGGCTCGTCGGCCAGGTACTTTTCCATGGCCGCTTCGTCAAACTCGACCACGGTCTCCAGGAGTTCTTGCCGCACTCGAGCCAGTTCCTCTCTCATCTCCGCTGGGACTTCGTGATATTCATATCGCTCCCCCTGCGACTCCTCGTCCCAGAGGATCAGCTTTTCCCGGATGACGTCGATCACACCCTTAAAGTCTTGTTCAGCCCCGTAGGGCATGGTGATGATCACCGGCTTGGCCCCGAGTTTGTCCCTCATCTGCTGCACGGTGCCCCAGAAATCGGCCCCTACCCGGTCCATCTTGTTTACAAAGGCCATTTTGGGTACGCGAAACCTTTCGGCCTGATGCCAGACCGTCTCCGACTGGGGCTCTACTCCACCGACGGCACAAAAGACCCCGATGGCCCCGTCAAGGACCCTCAGAGAGCGTTCCACTTCAATGGTAAAATCCACGTGCCCAGGGGTGTCGATGAGGTGGATCTCGCAGTCCTTCCAATAACAGGTGGTCACCGCCGAGGTGATGGTGATGCCGCGTTCCTGCTCTTCGGGCAAATAATCCATGGTGGCCTGGCCTTCATGGACCTCGCCCATGCGGTGGATCTTTCCGGTATAGTAGAGGATGCGCTCGGTGAGCGTGGTCTTCCCTGCGTCAATATGGGCAATAATCCCGATATTTCTAATCTTGTGGATCTTTCCCTTTCCAGCCATGGCTGACATATTACAATTTTTTCGGTTTTTCTGGTAGAAAATTGTGGCCTGGAGAGGAGGAAATGATGCCCAAGGAATATTTAATATTTTTACTCGGTTACCTGATGGGGTCCATACCTACGGCCCTCTTGGTTTCCAAACCCTTTGGCCTTGATCCCCGGGAACACGGCAGTAAAAACCTCGGGGCCACCAATGTGGCCAGGCTTCTGGGTAAAAAATGGGGGCTGATCACCCTCCTGGGAGACATGGGGAAGGGCATCATTCCCATGCTCATAGCCAAAAGGCTCTTTGCCGGGCATCCTCAAGTCTCTTGGCTTGTGGCTGGCACCGGGTTTTTTGCCTTCCTCGGGCACCTTTTCCCCCTTTATCTCAAGTTCCGAGGGGGTAAGGGCGTGGCCACGGCCACCGGGGTCTTCTTGGTCCTCTGTCCTGTGGCGGTCTTGATCAATCTGGGAGTCTTTATCTTGGCGGTAAAGATGACCGGTTTTGTCTCCGTGGGCTCCCTCCTGACCTCTGCCCTCATGCCGGTTCTCATCTACTTTATCTGCCGGAACAAGGCCTACCTAGCCATTGCCGGGGCTATGGCCGTATTGATCTGGATTCGCCATCAGGCCAATATCAGGCGGCTCCTGCGGGGAGAAGAAAAGAGCTGGAAGAAAAAGGATTGATAACTTGGCTATAGATCAATGAATTTTAAGCTTGGGACTCGAGGGATCTCACCCCGGCGGAAGAGGTGTTGAAAGAAGACGCTTAAGGCCTCTTGTTTAAGGCCGGAGAGATCATATTCGATCCCCTTCAGATAAAGAAGGCACTCTCCGGCAGAGAGCCCCGAAAGTCTGACACATTGACTAGCCAGTCCGGTCAGGGCGGAAAGCCCTTTGGCCCTCGAGAGATAGAGGGCCAAGGCAAAATCTCTGATGGCCTTCGCTTTTTCTTCCCAGGCCTCTTTACGCACGGCAAAGACGGCAAAGACAAAAGGAAGTCGCGTGTGTTCCATCCAAAGGGCGGCGAGATCATGGGCCTCGGGGAAAGGCGGACGATGGCGCAGACGCAGGGCCTCGTCGCCAATGGCCAGATAGGCTGCGGCCCCTTCTAATTCCCTTGCCGTCCCTACGCGATAATGCGGCTTCAGGCCACAGAAATCCTCAAGCAACAGTTTGAGCAAAGCCACCGAGGTGGCACTGGCCTTGGTCAAGACAACTTCCTCTCCGGAGAGTCTATCTAACGGCAACCGGGAAAAGAGGAGCACGCTACCCACCCGTCCGGTGGCACTGATCGAAACATCCGGCAGGAGGAGATAATCTCCCCGGGCATATTCATAGGAAGAGATAAGCCCCAGGTCTAATTTCCCTTGGGCCAGGGCTTGGTTTAGCTCGGTTGGTTGGGCCTCTACAAAACGCCAGTCTTCCCGGGCCAGTTCTCTGAGGGCAAAGGTCAAAGGGGCGGTGTTAAGATACGAGACCAAACCGACGGTGAGGGCCATGGCCTTTCTCCAATGTGTTTGTCCCAAGATACTCCTTTTGGTAAAGAGTGCCAGATGCAGGCCGTTACCTATCGGGGTCTAAAATTTTACCAATTTCAGGCCTTAGCAAGGCTTGGACTGAGACATGCCGTCTTTACCCGCCAGGGAGGCCATAGCTCAGGGCCTTATCAGGGGCTTAATCTCAGCTTTGAGGTGGGGGATGCCCCGGAAAACGTCCAGCGTAATCGATGCTTAATCAAAGAAACTTTAGGGGTCTCGGTCTTGCTTTCGGCCAAGCAGATTCACGGCAAAAGGGCCTTTATTTTGAAAAAGCCCCTTTCTGAGGATCTAGAAGTGAGTGGTTACGATATCTTGATCACCGATCAGCCCGGAGTAGGGGTCTTGGTCAAGCAGGCCGATTGTCAGGCCATAGTCCTCTTCGATCCCTCAAGGCGGGTCTTGGCCTTGGTCCATGCCGGTTGGCGGGGATTAGTGGCCGGAGTGGTCGAAGAGGCCTTGTGTCTCTTACGGAAAGAATTCAATTCCAGGCCCGAGGACCTATGGGCCGCCATCTCTCCCTCCCTTGGGCCTTGTTGTGCGGAATTTCGGGATTACCAGAAGATCTTTCCGCCGGAATTTTGGCCCTTCCGGGTCCAAGGGAACTATTTTGACCTTCCGGCCATCACCAGAGATAAGCTCCTTCAGGGAGGCCTCCAAAAAGAAAAGATTTTTATCTCCGGGATTTGTACCAAATGTCAGCCGGAGTTTTTCTCGTACCGACGGGAGAAAAGGACCGGTCGTTTTGGAACCTTGGCCGCGCTTTAAAACCGAAAGAGCCAAAAGAGAATCAAGGCGACCAAGATAAGTACTAAGAGCCCGGAGGGCAGGGCCAGGAGGGGAGAGAGCCGCCCGGTATCTCCTACCCCTTTCAGGAACATAAAACCGGCCAGACCCAAAAGGATGGCCAAAACCCCCAGGGAGACCCCTTTCCCCAGGGCGTGTCTCCCCCTCTGACCAAGAAGGACAAAGAGGGACATGGCCGAGAGGACCGGGCCTATAAAGGGATAGAGCAGACGATAAGCGATCTCGCTATCGGCCTGGGTGGTAGGGAGCCGGGCCTTCTTTAAGAAAGAATGCTGAATCAATAGATCCCGGAGGTGTTGGGCCCGGGGGATACGTTTGACCACCAGGACGGTAGAGGGGGAAAATTCCAAGGGAAGGACCTTTTCGCGGAACCATCTGGGGACAAAGCCATCTTTTCGGTCTTTATAAAGACCGTTTTTAAAGACCCAATGCCCGGCTTGATATCGGGCCTCCTTGGCCCAGACGATAAAGATAGGCTGCCCCTCTTGGTTTACCTTGGTATAGATGACGTCTTGTAAATACGAAGCATCCGGATCTAAAGCCCGCCCGATAAAGAAGGATTTGACCCCTCGGAAAAAGAGTTTGCCCTTGACCAACAGCCCCCGAGGTTCTTTTTTTTGGACCTTTACCGCCCAGAGATAGATGGCATGGTAGGTACTCTCCGGGAGGATCTTTTCCTCAAGCCCGGTAAAGCCGGCGGTGAGGATGAGCGCCGTCAGGAGATAAGGCAGGGCCAATTTAAGACTGGAAAACCCCAAAGACCTAAAGGCCAGGAGTTCCCCTCCACGGGCCAAATAAGCCATGGCCAAGAGGCCTGAAAGGCTGATCAAGATGGGCCAAGTATCAAAGGCAATCTGGGGGATTTTAAAGACGAGGTATTTGAACAGAAAGGTAAAAGGGAGACCGGCATTGGTCACGTTGTCTAATTTGTCAAAGAATTCGATCAGTAAATAAATTCCTATGATCACCGGGGTGAGGAGAGATAACATACTAAAATAGGGTTTTAGGAGATAGCGTGTATAAATCTTCATTTGGCCCGTCCGATCTTACCTCTTTCAAAGGCTTGGATAAAAAAGATCACCAGGATCAGGAAGATCAAGTTCGGCAGATTAAGGGCTACGGGAATGGGTAAAATCTGTTTTTGAGCCAGATTAGTGGCCCCGGAGAAAAAGAAGTAATAGGTAAGGAAGAGAAAAGAGGCCAAGGCCAGCCCGGCTCCCCGCCCTGAGGCCCGCATCATGGCCCCTAAAGGGGCCCCTAAAAGGGTAAGGACCAAGGCCGCCCAGGGAAAGGCCAGGCGTTTCCAATACTCAATCAGAAAGGAAAGACGCCTCTTGTCCCCTGGTGGATAGCGAGAGGCCTCCTTTTTTAGTTGGGTCAAACTTAATTCTCCTCGACTGTGTCCCCGCTTTCGTTCAAAGCGGGTCAGATCTATGCGGTATATGTATTCTTTGAATCGCAGCTCTTCGGTAGTGGTGTAATCCCTGCTTACCAGATGGATACAGCCATCAAAGAGCCGAAACACCACTTTATGGTCTTCAATCTCTAGTTTTCCTCGGGAGGCAAAGATGATTCCCCAGCGCTTCGGGTCGGTCTCATCAAGCATGAAGACCAGGGCCAGATTTTTTCCTTCGTGTCTGGCCTTTTGGACAAAAATAGAGAGATTGGGGATCCAGTTGACAAAGGTCTTGGCTGGTATCCCACGGGCGATTTTTCTCTCGGTAAGTTCAAATAATAGGTTGCGTAAGGCCCTCTTGCTCCAAGGTAGATACTTAATGGTAACCACAAAGGTAAAGACCGTGGCCATCAGAGAGAGAAGGATGACCGGGAGCATCAAGCGACGAAAAGGGATGCCCAGGCTTTCAAAGGCCAAGATTTCCTGGTCCTGAGAAAGACGCATAAAACTCAAGACCACACCCACCAAAGCGGCCAGCGGAATGGTAAAGGTCAGAAAAAAGGAGGCCAGATAGACAAATAATCTGAGGTAATCCTGCTGGGTCAGGTGTTCAGAGGCCAAAGTAACTAACAAGGCGGTAAAGCGCGTAATGAGCAGGAGGCCATTTAAGACCAACAAGCTGCCCAGGAAATTTTTGAATATTTCCCGCCCAATATAGCGAAATAAAATCAAAATTTTCCCCCAAGAGGAATTGACAAATTAACTGTTACCATCTTCTTCCTTCTGGTAGGATAACCTTGCTTCAAAATGTTTCCCAAGACCTCGACGGCCCAAAAAAAATGGTTTGGTTTTTGTTCGATCACCGTCTTGGGTATCCTTTACCTGACCCTTTACCCTTTTCATTTCGTTATCCCCTTTGATCAGGCCCTGAACCGTTTCGATCTTACCCTCCCTTGGATCAAACATCATTCGCGCCTGGATCTTTTGAGCAACGTCTTTTTTTTCTTCCCTTTTGGTTTTGGCCTGGCCAAATTTTTGAATCACCTAAGCTGGACGAAACGTTTATTCTGGACTGCCTCTTTGGCCTTTATCCTCAGCTTTACCGTAGAATTTCTGCAACTTTTTATTCCGGAACGAAATGCAGCCCTGATGGACATCCTGGCCAACCTGATCGGGGCCTGTCTAGGGGCCGGGGTGGCTTCGCTCATGGCCCTTGATCTCCATTTGCCCAGCTCCTTTTTAAAGGGCCTGGTCTTCTTTGGCACCGCCTTCTTTTTACTCTATGAACCCTTTGACTTCACCTTTGATCTTGGAGAACTGAAAACCCATCTGAAATCGATCACTTTTTCCTTTTCATGGCCCAATCTCCTTTGGCCGGCCTATTTTTTGGCCTTAACCAGCCTTTCCTGGTTTTCCGACTCTCCTTTGACCGGAGCAATCTTAGTTTCTTTTTTGGCCGGGCTTTTAGAGATTGGTCGACTCTGGGTGTGTTCAGTGACCCTTTCCTTGAGCAAGGCCCTGGCGAGAATCCTGCTCTCTCTTCTCTTTTATCTCATCTTGAGCCGCTGGCCCCAAAAGGTCCGAAAAAAAGGGGCCCTTTTTCTCTTTGGTGCGTGTCTTCTATTTGAGGCCTGGTATCCCTTTCAATGGCGAAACCCCTTTCTTTCCGGTAAGGCCTGGCTCCCTTTCTTTTTTTATCTTCAAAACTTTACTTTGGGGGCTCTTTTTCATCTCTTGGAGATCCTGCTCATTTTCTTTGCCTGGGGCCTTATTTGGGGATTGGAGGGCTCATCTTCCCTCAAAAAAGCCGTCTTAGGGGCCATTGGTCTCAGTGTCTTGGCAGAGGGCGGACAGATCTTTATCCAAGGACGGACACCTGATTTAACCACAGCCCTGTTGGCCGCTTTAGGGGTCTGGTCCTCTTTCAAAATTCAGAAGGAAAGGAGAGATGACCTTCAAAGAGGCCTTTGAGTGGCTTTCGCGTTTTCAGTTCCACGGCATAAGGCCCGGGCTTGAGCGCATCACGGTATTGCTCTCCCGCCTTGGTCACCCGGAGAAGGCCTTTCAGGCGGTACACATCGCCGGCACCAATGGCAAGGGTTCTACCGCCGCCATCCTTGAAGGCCTCCTCAGACACCATGGAGTAAAGACCGGGCTCTACACCTCACCGCACCTGGTCTCGGTCTGCGAACGCTTCAGGGTGGCTGGGAAGCCCATCTCAGAGGCACGCTTTGCCGCCCTTTGCTCCCGGGTCCGTGAGGCCCTTGGTGAACTCCCGGCCACCTATTTTGAGCTCACTACTGCTCTGGCCTTTCTCTATTTTGCCGAAGAAGGAGTGGAGCTTGCCGTGGTGGAGTGCGGACTTGGTGGGCGGCTTGATGCCACCAACGTTATTGATCCCGAGGTGGCGATAATCACTAATATCGGCCTTGATCATCAGGCCTATCTCGGAGAGAGCCTTTGCCAGATCGCTGCAGAAAAGGCCGGCATCATTAAGGAAAGGCGCCCGGTGGTGGTCGGGCCGGTAAGCCCGGAAGCCCTTTACGTCATCGCAAAAAGGGCCAAGGACCTTTCGGCCTCGCTCTTCCAATTTGATAAGGACTTTCGGGTTTTTTCTAGTCAAAGCGGCTTCGTTTACCAGGGCCGACGCCGGCTCTCAGGGCTTGAGCTGAACCTTAAAGGTCGGTTTCAGCAGACAAACCTGGCCCTAGCTTTAAAGGCCTTCGAGCTCCTTGAAGAAAAGGGGTTCCCCTTCCACGAGGGGGCCGTGCGTCAGGCCTTAAGGGAGGTGGCCTGGCCCGGACGTTACGAGATGTTCAAGCTCCCGCGGCTGGTTATCCTGGATGGTGCCCACAACCTCGATGGGATAAGGGCTTTGCTCGAGAGCCTTGAGGAGGATGGGATCAAACGCTACCATCTCCTCTTTGCCGCTTCGGATGAGGGCGGCACCAAGCCTTATCTCGAAATGCTCAAGGCCTTACTTCCCAAGGCGGAAAGGATCTTTTTGTGCCAGCCACCTGGTCCGCGGAAACCGGTGACCATTGCCGAATGGCGGGAGCACCTGGAAAGGGCCAAAGAAGGAGGAGCCCTTTCTCGTGAAAATTCTTTTGTTTTTAAAAATTCTTGGGAAGAGGCCTTGGAAGAGGCGCTTAAAGGATCAAACCTTCCGCTCCTGGTCACCGGGTCTCTTTATCTCGTGGGGCAAGTGCGAGCGTTGCTGAAACGGGCATGATAGTTTTGTCCCTTCGGGGGTTTGTTTAAAGGGAAGCATGGTTAGGATCAGGATACTCGGTGGTCTGCGGCAGATTGGAGGGAACAAGATCCTCCTGGAACAAGAGGATCAAGGGTTACTCCTTGATTTTGGGCTGGACCTTTATCGTTTTAGGCTCTTTTTCGAGGAGTTTCTACGACCACGGACGGCTCGCGGGCTTACGGATTTTTTTAAATTGGGCTTTCTTCCTCCCTTTGATTGGTATCGTTCGGACCTATGCCCGCCTGATCTGAAGTTGTCCCTTATTCCCTGTAAGCTTAAGGGCGTGGTCCTTACCCATGCCCATCTGGATCATTATGGTCTACTTGGTCTTTTGCGAGAAGATCTTCCCATTGTTGTTACTCCAGAGACAGCGGCCTTGCTCAAGGCCCTACAGGCCTCGGGGATGACAGAATTTTGGCGGGAGTGGGTGGCCATAAGACCAAGGGAGAGTCGCTCTCAGGCCGGACATCACATCCTCCAAGCCTTGCGACAGAGCCGTCGTTGGCGGATCTTTCGTCTCCCTCGGGTGCCGCCTTCTCTTCGAGATTTTTGGCCCTTGGGTGAGGGCGAAGGGGTAAGTCTCCCTGACCCTTCCCGGGTCCTTAGAGAGGGGCTCCCAGAAGAGATCGAATTACTTCCGGTGTATCACTCCGTCCCCGGGGCGGCTATGGTGAAGATCAATACTCCTGCCGGGGCGGTGCTTTATACAGGAGACTTGCGTTTTGGTCTGGGAGAGGACTCGTTTGAGGCCCTCTTACGGCGGCTTGGCCCTCTTCGTCCTCGAGTCCTGATCGTGGAAGGGACCAATGTGGGCGAGGAACGCCCGCTCCTTACCGATGAGGGAGAAGTGCTTGTCGCCTTTTCCGAGGCCCTTTCCCTGGCCAAAGGACGCCTGGTGGTGGCGGATTTTCCTTCTCTTCACCTTGAACGTTTGCGCAATCTCCTTTTGGCGGCCTCGGAGGCTGGGCGGCGGGTGTTGGTCTTGCCCAGGGACTTTTGGCTGATCTTGGCCGTCCAGGCGGCGAAAAGTCCTCTCTTTGCCCGTCTTATAGAGGCTCCCTTGGGCCTTTATCCTGAACCCAAGGCCAGTCTTTCCCCGCTTGAGAAATTCCTCCTTGAGCGTTATGCCTCTTTTTTGGTGACCTCGCGAGAGATAATTGATGATCCAGGTAGTTTTGTCCTGGCCTTAGGGCTTTGGAATATTTCTCACCTCCTAGATCTCCCTCGTGAAGTGGTGAAAGGAGGTTTTTACCTCCATGCTCAAGGCGAGCCCTTTACCGAGGAACAGATCTTTGATCGGAAGCGCCTTTTAAATTGGCTGAATTATCTTGAGCTTAACCCCCTTGGCTGGGGAGAGGAGCCGCGGCTTTCTCTACACGCCTCAAGTCATGCCACCGAAGAGGAGATCTTTGCCTTGATCGAGGCCCTTTCTCCGGAGATGGTCATCCCGGTACATACCAGACATCCGGAGATCTTTAGGCGCCGTTTAGGTGATAAGATCCCGGAAAATCTCAAAGAGGTGAGCCTATGAGGAGATTTTTAGCCGTCTTTTTCCTGTTTGGATTGCTTTGGGCCTGTAGCGCTGGGGCCGGTAAAAAGGAGGCCCATTACGTCCGTTGGGTGATCGACGGCGATACCATCGTCCTTGAAAACGGCCAAAAGGTACGCTATGCCGGGATCAATGCCCCGGAAATCCGCCACGACGATGAGCCTGGAGAGCCTTTTGGTCGTGAGGCCTTAAAGGCCAATATTCGGTTGGTCAAAGGCAAACGGGTAATTCTTGAATGGGCCGAAGAAAAGAAAGACCGTTTCGGTCGGCTCTTGGCTTATGTCTTTCTGCCGGACGGGACCTTTGTCCAAGAGGAACTGGTCAAGGCCGGTTTGGCCTTTGTTTGTTATACACCGCCCAATACCAAGTATTATCAGCGGCTTTTACGCGACCAGAGACGGGCTATTCGCCTACGGCAAGGTCTTTGGGCCGGGGATTTTTTTCATGGTGAGCGATACTATATCGGAAACAAAAAGTCGCGACGTTTCCATCGCCCGGATTGTCCCTATGGGCGGCATACTTCAAGGCGTAATCTGGTCATCTTCCATCAGATGAAAGAGGCCTTTTTCGAGGGCTACTGTCCATGTAAAAAGTGTCGTCCCTGGCCAGGGCGTAGGTAGACTTGAGAACAACTACAGAGGGGCTAATTTATGATAAAAGAGGTCGGTGATGAGTGAAGAAAAGGATATTGAAAAAAGGCTTGAGGAACTCCGACACGAAATAGACAGCTTGGATAAGCAAATCCTTTCTTGTCTCAAGCGGCGTTTTGAGATCGTGCGGGAGGTAGGTGAGCTTAAGCGTAAGCTCGGGCGGACCATCCTTGATCTAGGTCGTGAGCGCCTTTTACTCGAACGCATCCTTAAAGAAAACAAAGGGGCCTTTCCGGAAGAGAGCCTTAAGGCCATCTATTTGGAGATCATTAATACCTGCCGTCAGGCCCAGGAATACCAAAAGGTGGCCTACTTGGGGCCTGAGGCCACCTTTAGCCACATGGCGGCCATCAAGTTTTTTGGTCAGGCGGCAGAGTTTGTGCCTCTTGAATCGGTCTTGGATGTCTTCGAAGAGGTAGAGAGCGGTCGGGTACAGTTCGGGGTCGTTCCAGTGGAAAACTCCATCGAAGGCACGGTCTCTACCACTCTGGATGCCTTTTCTGACTATAAGCTCCATATCTGTGGCGAGATCTACGTCCCCATCACCCATGAGCTATTGAATCAGACCGGTCGTCGTGAAGACATTAAAAAGGTCCTTTCCCATCCCCATGCCTTGGCCCAGTGCCGAAGGTGGTTGCGCAAGAATCTCCCCTCGGTGGCGGTAGAAGAGGTATCTTCTACGGCCTTTGCCGCCCGTTGGGCCGCGGTAGATCCTTCGGTGGCGGCTATTGCCAGCCCCCTGGCCGCGCGCACTTACCATCTTCAGGTGGTTGCCGCTCACATCGAAGATTTTCGGGGCAATGTCACCCGTTTTTGGATCATAGGAAAGATGAATCCCGAACCAACCGGAAGAGACAAGACCTCTCTCTTCTTCAGTGTACCTGATCGGCCAGGGGCCCTCTTTGAGGTCTTGAGTTGTTTTGCCCAGCGGGGCATTAACCTCAGTAAGATCGAGAGTCGTCCGGCCAAGAGCGAGCCTTGGCGGTATCTCTTCTTTTTAGATTGTGAAGGACATGCCACTGATCCTATTGTGAAAGAATGTTTGGAAGAACTGCAAAAGATCTGTGTTCATCTGGAATGGCTTGGATCATACCCGGCTGGGGAGGTCCCCTAAAGAAAGAGGCCTCGGATCGTCTGGAAAGGGCCTTGCTAGGGGAAGCCTCCTCATTGGCGGAAGAATTGGTGGTGGATTTTTTTCGACTCGGGGGGCGGGGTTGTCGAGCCTTACAATACGAAGTGCTGACCGACCAGGAGTTTCCCTTACCCCTTCCGGCCGATAGCCTGGCCGCATTACTCAGGGCCGAAGTGGCCGACCTTTTGCCGCATCGCCGGCGAGATTTTTACTTTATTTTCTTGCGTGAAAGTCGATTGGCCAAACTCGAGGAAAGGGATTTTCTCTATGCCCTTCTGCTTTATATTTTTACCCATGAATTGATCCACATGGTTCGTTTTATGCAATTTGCGGCCTGTTTTTGGATGATGCCCCACAAGCGTTGGGAAGAGGAGAGATTGGTTCATACCCTTTGCCGGAAAGTACTCCAAGGATTAAAATTTCCGAGGCTTGATGAGGTCCTTAAGGCCTTCAATGAGCTTTATCAATAACGTTAGTAAGGAGGTGTGGTCCATGCCCATCTACGAATACGAATGTGAAAACTGTGGGCGGCGTTTCGAGGTCTGGCAAAAGATCACCGATGAACCATTGACCACCTGTGAACATTGTCAGGGCAAGCTTCGCAAGCTTATTAGCCAGAGTTCTTTTATCCTCAAGGGCTCTGGTTGGTATGTGACCGATTATGCCCGAAAGGGGCAGAAAGGCGAATCGAAGGAATCTAAAGGGAAAGAAGCCGCAAGCGGTTCAGAGAAAAAATAGAGACAAACTTTCTTGCTCGATCGTTTGAAAAGGGGTCTTTAGGCCCCTTTTTTATTACCAGCCCTTGGCGAATCCTCGGAGGACAATTATACTAAACATACCTCCTGGTTAGGAAGTGATTCCACCAGCTTGTAAATTAAGCGGCCTCTTGAAAGCTTGACAACTCTTTGAGAGGCCGTTATATAACAGCGGCCCGTAAGGGACGCTTGTCCCTAAGGGTGGTTATTGACTTTTTTATTTGAGGTTTGCCTATGCCGACGATCAATCAGTTAGTGAGGCTCGGTCGGGAAAAGAGGAAGTCGAAGTCGAAATCTCCGGCCTTGCAGAGCTGTCCGCAAAGGCGTGGAGTTTGTACCCGTGTCTATACTACTACACCCAAAAAACCGAATTCCGCCTTGCGGAAGGTGGCCCGTGTGCGTTTGACCAACGGGATCGAGGTCACGGCCTACATTCCCGGCATCGGGCATAATCTTCAGGAACACTCGGTGGTCCTGGTGCGCGGTGGGCGTGTCAAGGATCTCCCGGGTGTACGTTATAAGATCATTCGTGGCGCCCTTGACGCCGCTGGTGTGCAAGATCGTCGCAAGTCTCGTTCAAAATACGGAGCGAAAAAACCTAAATAAGAGGGTAAGAGCATATGCCGCGTAAAGGGCCGGTTCCGAAAAGAGAAGTTCCACCAGATCCTAAATATGGTAGCGTTTTGGTGGCCAAGTTTATCAACAGTCTGATGATCGATGGCAAGAAGAGTATAGCTCGTCGCATCTTTTACGAGGCCTTGGAACGTCTTCGTCAGAAGAGCAAAGGCGAAGATCCGCTCCAGATCTTTGAAAAGGCCATGGAAAACGTAAAGCCGCTGCTTGAGACACGCTCTCGCCGAGTGGGGGGAGCCACTTATCAGGTGCCGGTGGAGGTGCGTCCAGAGCGGCAGCGGGCTTTGGCCATCCGTTGGATTATTCAGGCCGCGCGGCAGCGTCCGGAAAAGACCATGGTGGAACGTCTGGCCGCTGAGCTTTGGGATGCTTATCATAATCGCGGTGCGGCCATAAAGAAACGCGAAGACACCCACCGGATGGCAGAGGCCAACCGGGCCTTTGCCCATTACCGGTGGTAAGGTCATAATTTTTCCCATTTTGAGAATGGGGAGACTTTATAGTTTCCCCATTCTTTGTGTTTGTAGTTTTGGGTTTAAGGGGTTGAAAAGAGATGAAGAGAGAGGCGTTACAAAGGCTTAAAAAGACCAGAAACATCGGTATCGTGGCCCATATCGATGCCGGGAAGACCACGACTACCGAGCGTATCCTATATTACACCGGTCGAACCCATAAGATTGGCGAGGTGCACGAAGGTACAGCCACCATGGACTATATGCCGCAAGAACAGGAGCGCGGCATCACCATTACCTCCGCGGCGACGACCTGTTTCTGGCGGGACCATCGCATCAACATCATCGACACCCCTGGTCACGTAGATTTTACCGTCGAGGTAGAGCGTGCCCTTCGAGTACTTGACGGGGCAGTGGTCATCTTCTGTGCCGTAGGTGGGGTGGAGCCCCAGTCAGAAACCGTTTGGCGCCAGGCGGATAAATATGGTGTCCCGCGAATCACCTTCATCAACAAGATGGACCGCATCGGGGCCAATTTTGAATCCTGTCTAGAACAGATGAAGGCCCGTTTGGGGGCCAATCCAATTCCGGTCCAGATCCCTTACGGGGCAGAGGAGCATTTCTGCGGAGTAATCGACTTGATCGAGATGCGGGCCATCGTCTGGGATGAGTCTACCCTTGGGGCGCGATATCACTACGAAGAGATCCCGGAAGAACTCAAGGACAAGGCTGAAGAGTATCGGGTGCGTTTGCTCGAGGCCTTGGCGGATATCAACGAAGAGATCATGGTCAAATACCTTGAGGGGGAAGAGATCACCCCGGAAGAGATCAAAAAGGTCCTTCGTGAAGCCACCATCACTTTAAAGGGGGTTCCGGTACTCTGCGGTTCGGCCTTTAAGAACAAGGGTGTCCAGCCTTTGCTTGATGCTATCATCGACTATCTTCCCTCTCCGATAGATATTCCGCCGGTCAAAGGTATTAACCCAGAGACAGGTGAGGTAGAAGAACGGATCACCGATCCAGATGCCCCTTTAGCCGCCTTGGCCTTCAAGATCATGACCGACCCCTATGTTGGGACCCTTACTTATCTGCGTATCTACTCCGGTCGGTTTGAAAGTGGCATGTCGGTTTATAACGCTACCAAGGGCAAGCGGGAGCGCATCGGTCGTCTGGTACGGATGCACGCCAATCGGCGGGAAGAGATCACTGAGGCCGAGGCCGGAGACATCGTCGCCGCTTTGGGCCTGCGGGTGACTACCACGGGTGATACCCTTTGCGACGAGGCCCATCCCATTGAGCTTGAGTCCCTTGAGATCCCGGAGCCGGTGATCTCCGTGGCCATCGAGCCGAAGACCAAGGCCGATCAGGAGAAGCTCTCCATTGCCCTTCAGAAGATTGCCCTGGAAGATCCCTCTTTTCGGGTGGTCACCGACCATGAGACCGGCCAGACCTTGATCTGGGGCATGGGTGAGCTTCACTTGGAGATCATTGTCGATCGTCTCACCCGCGAGTTTAAGGTTCAGGCCAACGTGGGTCGGCCAGAGGTGGCCTATAAAGAGACCATTACTCTCCCGGCCGAAGCCGAGGGTAAATATATCAAGCAGACCGGCGGTCGCGGTCAGTATGGTCACGTAAAAATTATTATCGAGCCCAATCCGGAAAAGGGTTTTGAATTCGTCTCAGAGATCGTCGGCGGAGCCATCCCCAAGGAATATATCCCGGCGGTGGAAAAGGGTGTGCGGGAGGCCATGGAGCAAGGGGTGCTTGCTGGCTATCCAATGGTGGATGTGAAGGTGCGCCTGGTAGATGGTAGCTACCACGAGGTGGATTCTTCAGAGCTTGCCTTTGCCATTGCCGGCTCTTTGGCCTTTAAGGAAGCGGCGGCCAAGGCTCAACCGGTGCTCCTTGAGCCGGTGATGAAGCTTGAGGTGGTTACGCCTGAGGAGTATCTCGGCGATGTTTTGGGTGATATCTCTTCGCGGCGTGGTAAGGTCCAGGGCATGGAACAGCGCCCAGGGGTGCGAGTCATAAAGGCCCTGGTCCCCTTGGCAGAAATGTTTGGATATGCTACAGAACTCCGGTCTAAGACACAGGGGCGGGCCACGTTTACCATGCAGTTCTCTCACTATGAGAGGATGCCTGCTCCACTGGCCGATGAGATAGTGCGCAAGGCCAAGCTTGCAGCCTAAAAGGAGGTAGAGCGAGATGAGCAAGCAGAAGTTTGAGAGGCGGAAGCCGCACCTGAACATTGGGACGATTGGTCACATTGACCATGGGAAGACGACGTTGACGAGTGCTATTACGCGAGTCCTTTCGACGAAGGGATGGGCGG
>CAZROA010000104.1:0-7609 GCA_964601575.1 uncultured Thermodesulfobacteriota bacterium | reverse complement strand
GGTTTAGTGATGGTTAATCAAGAAAGATGTAAAGGCTGCGGTTTGTGTGTTGAGGTCTGTCCCACCAAAGCCTTGGTCCTTGGAGAAAAGCGTAACGCCTCGGGTTACAGGGTCGTCGAGTTTCTTCCTGAAAAAGGCTGTCAGGCGTGTGGTTTCTGTTACCTTATCTGCCCAGACGTGGCCCTTGAGATTTGGAGGAAGAAATGAAACGGGTCCTGGTAAAGGGCACAGAGGCCATGGCCATGGGGGCCTTGGCCGCGGGGTGTCGCTGTTATTTCGGCTACCCGATCACGCCTCAGAATGATATCCCGGAGTTTATGGCCCGCGAATTGCCAAAAAGAGGCGGAGTCTTCCTCCAGGCCGAAAGTGAGCTTGCGGCCATCAACATGGTCCTTGGCGCGGTATCTACGGGGGTACGGGCCATGACCAGTTCTTCAAGTCCGGGGATCTCCCTTATGGCCGAAGGTTTTTCCTACCTTGCGGCCATGCGTCTTCCAGCGGTGGTGATCAACGTCATGCGCGCCGGCCCAGGCCTGGGTGGGATAGAGGCCTCTCAAGGGGATTATTTTCAGGCGGTAAAAGGCGGGGGCCATGGGGATTATCACTTTTTGGTCCTAGCTCCGGCTTCTATTCAGGAGGCCTATGAGCTTACGGCCAAGGCCTTTGACTTGGCGGAGAAATACCGCCAACCAGCCATGATCTTGGCCGATGCCCTGCTTGGACAGATGAAAGAACCCCTTTTGCCCAAGCGCATCCGCCCCAAGCAATACCCCAAAGATTGGATCTTGGACGGGGCCAAAGGTAGGCCTTCCAGACACCTTCGAAGTCTTTATCTTGGCCCTGGTGAACTCCTTTCACGTAACAAACTCTTGCAAAAGACCTACCGCCAAATGCGCAAAGAGGCCCGGGCCGAGACCTTTATGGTCGAAGATGCCAAATTGATTGTTGCCGCCTTCGGCACCCAAGCCAGATTGGCCAAGGCCGCGGTGCTCAAGGCCAGGGAAAGGGGTTTGGCCGTGGGGCTGGTGAGACCGATTACACTCTTCCCCTTTCCGGAAAAGCTCTTTCGTGAGCTTGCCCAAAAAACCAAGCTCTTCCTGGTCACCGAGCTTAATTGCGGACAAATGGTCGAGGACGTAAAGCTCTGCGTCTGCGGCCAGGCTCAAGTAATCTCGGCCCCCTTCCCTCCTAGTGATCTGCCCTCCCCTCAGGATATTTACCAAGCCATCAAAAGGGCTTATCCTAGGGAGGTAAGATGACCGAAGGGCTTGAACCTGTTTTTCGCTTTCCCAAAAGACTAAAAGAGAGGCCTTTTCACTATTGCCCTGGTTGTTCCCATGGTGTGATCCATCGCTTGGTGGCGGAATGTCTCGAGGAATTGGGGGTTGATGAACGGGCCTATGGCATTGCCTCTATAGGCTGTGCCTGTTTTTTGTATCATTACCTAGATGTAGACATCTGTGAGGCCCCGCATGGCCGGGCCTGTGCCGCGGCCACTGGGGCCAAACGGGCCCGGCCAGAGTTGATAGTCTTTACCTACCAAGGAGACGGAGACTTTGCCGCCATCGGGCTGGCGGAGAGCCTGCATGCCGCCAGCCGGGGAGAGAAGATCACGGCCATCATGGTCAACAACACCGTCTATGGGATGACCGGGGGGCAGTTATCCCCGACCACTATTCCAGGCCAAAAGACCACCACCACCCCTCTTGGTAGACGCCCGGAGCATGAGGGGTGGCCCTTAAAGATAGCCGAGATGATGGCCCAAATAGATGGCGTGGCCTTTTCCGCCCGAGTGACGACCACCACACCTAAAGAGGTATTAAAGGCCAAAAAGGCCCTTAAAAAGGCCTTCTTAGCCCAGATCAAGGGGTATGGTTTTGGCTATGTGGAATTTCTCTCTTCTTGTCCCACCAATTGGAAACTCAGTCCTTCGGCGGCCTTAAAAAAGATCTCTGAAGAGCTGGTAAAGATTTTTCCTTTGGGCATTTTTGTCGATAAATTAAATAGCGAGTAAACAAGAACAAAACCGAATTAGGAACCAGGAGAACCAATGAAAGACCAGAGTTTTGAAGTCATCGTGGCGGGTTTTGGGGGACAAGGGGTCCTTTTTGCCGGTAACTTATTGGCCCAAGCGGCTATGGAAGAAGGTTTTAACGTCACTTACCTCCCGGAATACGGCCCGGAAATGAGGGGAGGGACGTGTCATTGTACAGTGGTTATCTCAAAGGGAGAGATTGCCTCTCCGGTGGTCAACAAGGCCAAAGGGGCCATCTTCCTAAATTACCCTTCCTTTCAAAAATTCCTCCCTCGCCTCATTAAAAAAGGATACATGGTCATCAATTCCTCTTTGATCCCCAAGGAATTTCTCCCAGGGGCAAATGGATTTCGTATCGCAGCCCTTCCTCTTCAGGAATTGGCCCAAAAGATCGGCTCCGAACGCCTGATTAATCTTATAGCCTTAGGGGCCTTTGTACGCCTGACACGCATAGTGAGCCCTGAAAATCTCTTAAAGAGTCTCAAAAGGATCTTACCCAGCAGGTATCGTGACTTGCTGCCGGCCAATCAATTGGCCTTTAAACTTGGTTTGTCCTTTGCTGGTGGCTAAATTAGCGGTTATTCCCGAATCGACTTTCTACATCGAGATTTTCCCCTTGTTTCTGGCCGGAGAGTTGGTAGAAATTTCCCTATGGGTGTCCTCAATGAAAAACTGTGGCAGGCCCTAGTCGAAGAGGCCAAGCGTTGGTATGAAGCCAACGGCACCAGCCATCGGTGGGATCACGTCAAGCGGGTCCTGGCCTTGGCCGAGCATCTGGCCAAGGCCGAAGGGGCCGATTTAGAAGTAGTGCGCGTGGCGGCCCTTTTCCATGACATTGGCCGGGCTGAGGAACGGCGGACCAAAGGGGCGGTATGTCATGCCGAATACGGAGCTAAGCTAGTGCGGGAAATCTTGGCCCGTTATGGCCTGCCTCGAGATTTTATTGAGGCCGTGGCCCACGCTATAGAAAGACACCGCTTTCGGGGCCATAAACGCCCGGAGACCTTAGAGGCCAAGGTCCTCTTTGATGCCGATAAGCTCGATGCCTTAGGTGCCGTGGGTATCGGGCGGGCCTTTCTCTTTGCCGGAGAAGTGGGGGCCAGGTTACACAACCCCGAAGTAGATCTCTCAAAGACCGAGCCCTATGGGCCGGAGGATACCGCCTGGCGGGAATTTAAGCTTAAGCTCTCGAAGATCAAAGACCAGATGCTCACCGAGGAAGGGCGTCGTCTGGCCGAGGATCGCTACCGGTTTATGGAAGAATTCTTCGAACGCCTCCATCGCGAAGTGGCCGGAGAGTGCTGATGCGTGAAGAGATCGAAATCACCATCTTTGAGTCGCTTTTTTCCGCCGTGGCCGAAGAAATGGGCATTGTCTTACAAAAAGCGGCCTTTTCCCCCAATATCAAAGAACGCCGGGATTTTTCCTGTGCCATCTTTGATGGCCAAGGCCGGCTCATCGCCCAGGCGGCTCATATCCCCGTCCACCTCGGGGCCATGCCCCATACCTTGGCCGCAGTGAGAGAAAGGCTTTCTTTTGACCCGGAAGACATAATTATTACCAACGATCCTTACGCCGGAGGGACCCATCTCCCGGACATCACCTTGATCAAACCGATCTTCATCGGCCAAGAACCGGCCTTTTTCCTCACCGTCCGCGCCCATCATGCCGATGTAGGCGGAAAGACCCCGGGTTCTATGCCCTTGGCCTCCCATATCGAGGAAGAAGGAGTTTTCATCTCTCCACGTAAGCTTTATCGGGCCGGTGTCTTGGACGACCGATTTTGGAAGGAATTTCTCTCTCAGGTAAGAAACCCGGCGGAAAGAGAAGGAGACCTCAGGGCCCAAGTGGCGGCCCTTCGGCGGGGGGAGATCAGGGTCAAGGAATTGGTTAAGCGCTACGGCTTGGATTATCTAGAAGAACGATTCGGTCTCCTCTTAGATTATGCCTCCCGTCTAATGCATTATCTCATCCGTGAGATCCCCGATGGGACGTACGCCTTTGAAGATTACCTGGATGACGACGGCCTAAGGGATGAACCCATTCCCATTCGAGTAAAAATAGAGGTCCGAGGCGAGGAAGTAAGGCTTGACTTTCGGGACTCAGCCCCTCAGGTGACCACCGGACTTAACGCCGTGCGTGCGGTGACCTGTGCCGCGGTCTACTACGTCTTTTTTTCGCTGGCCAGGGGTGGCCTCCCCCATAACCAAGGGGCCTTTGCCCCGATTGAGATCCTTACCCGCCCAGGCACGGTGGTGGACGCTGTCTATCCAGCACCAGTGGCCGCTGGAAACGTGGAGACCTCTCAGCGAGTGGTCGACGTGGTCCTTGGGGCCTTGGCCCAGGCCATCCCTGACCAGATCCCTGCAGCCTCTTGCGGTTCGATGAATAACTTTGCCTTTGGAGGCGAGGTTAACGGCCAAAAATTTACTTATTACGAGACCATCGGTGGGGGAATGGGCGGGCGCCCGGGGTTAGCCGGGCTTTCTGGGGTACACACCCACATGACCAATACTTTAAATACTCCTATCGAGGCCTTGGAACGGGATTTTCCGGTCTTGGTAGAGGCCTATCGGCTGCGAAACCGCTCTGGTGGCCGGGGCAAATTCCGCGGAGGAGACGGCTTAATAAGGAGGGTCAAGTTCTTGACCAAGGCCACGGTGACCATCCTCTCCGAACGCAGACGCCTGGCTCCTTACGGGCTCTTCGGAGGAGAGGCGGGTAAAAGGGGACAAAATATCTTAGAAACCAGGGGCCGTCGTAAAAAACTCCTCGGCAAGGTCACCTTAGAGGTCTCTCCCGGTGATGTGATTGAGATCCGGACGCCTGGAGGCGGAGGTTGGGGCAAACGCTAGAGGCCGCCCTTTATCTCCATGTCCCCTTCTGTCGCGCTAAATGTCCCTATTGCGACTTTTACTCCCTGCCCAAGGCCTTAGATAAAGTTCCTGCTTATCTTAAAGCCTTAAAGACAGAGGCCAAGTTTTGGGCACCAAAACTAAAGGGGTATCGTTTGGTCACCTTTTATGCCGGTGGCGGGACCCCTTCCCTCCTCCCTCCCTCTTTCTACGAAGAGCTCTTTTCTTATTTAGCCGAGCTTTTTTCCCTTGAGCTTGGGGAAGTAACTTTAGAGGCCAATCCCGAAGGTCTTAGCCTAGAACAACTAAAGGCCTATCGGTCCCTAGGGTTTAATCGTCTAAGCCTTGGAGCCCAAAGTTTTCAAGAAAAGGGACTTTGCGCCCTTGGGCGACGGCACACGGTGCGTGAGATCAAAGAGGCTGTTGAACTTGCCCGAAGGGCTGGTTTTGAAAACCTCTCCCTTGATCTCATCTTTGCCTGGCCCGGTCAGACACTAAAGGACTTAGAAGAGGAACTAAAAAGGGCTATCTCTTTAGGGCCTGAACATCTTTCTTGTTACGAACTGACCATCGAAGAGGGCACGCCTTTTGGTCAACTTTACACCCAAGGAAAACTCATCCTTCCTGAGGAAGAGACCGTGGTCTCCATGTACACCCTGATCGAAGATTTTTTGATCGCCTCGGGCTACGAGCATTATGAAATTTCAAACTACGCCAAACCCGGATGGCGTTGCCAGCACAATCTTTTCTACTGGGAGGCCAAACCCTATCTCGGCCTGGGTCCAGCGGCGGCTTCCTATCTTGACGGGGTAAGATACAAAAACGTCGAAGACCTTGAGGCCTATCTCACGGCCCTACTCTCTGGAAAACTCCCACCGCGAGAGGAAGAATGTCTCTCACCAGAGGCTCGTTTTCGCGAAGCGGTAATCCTCGGTTTACGGCTCTTGGAAGGGGTTTCCCGATTGCGTCTCCTCCAGGAATTCGGCCTTGATCTCAAAGAATATTACGGCCCGGTGCTCGAAGACCTGATCAAAAAAGAACTGCTTGAATGGGCCGGAGATTTCTTAAGACTTACTAAAAAAGGCCTGCTCTTGGCCAACCAGGTCTTTAGTTATCTTGTCTAACCTTCAAGAATTCTTCTTGCCACCAGGTAGGGAGGGCAAAACAGGCCCGGTGAATAGCCGGATTATAAAACCGCCCTTGAAACTCACGTTTAGGTACGGCAGCGGAGGTACCGTCTTTGCTACCGAGGATAAAGGCAATCTCATCACCATAGCAAGGCACCGGGGCCCGTAGGACTTCTAACTGGTCAAAGGCCTTGGCCGCCCGGTGATAGGCCATAGGCAGGATGTGGGGAAAAAAGCGAGGGATGCTGGCCTGCTGGATAAAGCGCCCGTGGGGTTTAAGCAAGCGATAGATATCAGCGTAAAACTCTTCGGTATAAAGCACCGCCGAAGGGCCGATGGGGTCACTACAATCGACGATGATCAAATCAAAAGACTCAGCGGCCATTTTTTTCACTTCTACAGCCCCGTCGGCAATGCGGAAGGTGAGACGAGGGTCCTCGTAATCACCGGCGATCTCTCGCAGGTATTTTTGGCAGGCCCGAAAGACGGATTCGTCTACCTCAAGCTGAAGGATCTTTTGTACTCCAGGGATCTTCTGGAGTTCACGCACCACCCCCCCATCTCCCCCGCCGATGACCAAGACCTCTTCTGGGGGGGTAGCTAACGCCGCCGCCGGGCAATAGACAATGGTGTCATGATAGATAAATTCGTCGCGTTCGGTGAACTGGGTTATCCCATCCAAGACGAGGAAGCGCCCCCAAAGTTCATTCTTAAAGATCAGGAGATGCTGATGAGGGGTGCGCTCCTCGTAAATGGGGATAACGTAATACCCGTGCGTATAATGCGGCGTGATCTTTTCGTGCCACCAGTAGCGAGTCAAGTCTCCTCCAGCTCGATGAGTTGACCGCGTTTCATCTCAAGCACGTGGACATAATGAGGCTTAAAGGCCTCTTTCAGGCGCTCAAACACCTGGTAAGCCCCGTCTTGATCGCTGGCAAAGATGTCTATCGCCGCATAGCCATTTTCCGGCCAAGTGTGAATGAAGATATGGGCATCACCAAACATAGCCTTGGCCGAGACACCGTAAGGGGAAAATTGATAGCTGATCACCTCACCGTCCTGACTATGTCCATTTCCGGCAAAACGCAGGGCCCGCTCTACCTCTTTGGCATCGGCCAGCAAGGAAAACGGGGCTTGCCACATCTCCACCAAGAGGTGGGTAGTGATAAAATCACAGCTCCTGGCCCGATGGGCCTCCTGGGTGGGGAATTTCTCGATCTGACAAACAGGGGCAGTGGCTCTCATTCTCACCTCCCCCCAGGCAGACGCCCGGTTCCAAAAAAATTTTTAAAGGCTCCTCAGCAAAGCCAGGAGCCCAGACACAAAAAAACTGGTCGGGACGGGCGGATTTGAACCGCCGACCCCCTACACCCCAAGCAGGTGCGCTGCCAGGCTGCGCTACGTCCCGCCAGTAGCCGTTCAATCTATATCTACCACCCCTGTCTTTGTCAAGATCTGGCCAAAGATTACTGGGAATTCCCTTTTTACAAATCTTCAAAAAGGGATTTTTGCTGACTCTCTTCGGCCTCGGCCAAGGGGAGAAAGATCTCAAAGGTCGTCCCTTGGCCAGGGATACTCCTTACCTGGATGTA
>CAZROA010000103.1:0-19937 GCA_964601575.1 uncultured Thermodesulfobacteriota bacterium | reverse complement strand
TAGGTTGGCCATGATCTGCTCGGAAAATTCTTCTTCAAAGGGCTGGTAAAAATAGGTCTTCTTTTTGCCTTCAGGGGTTTCAAGGGTGCTATGAATAGTGATCGGGGAAAGGGTTCTGACCAACACCAGGCCTTTGGCCTTCACCGGCATCTCTACTTCTACGGACTTAAGCACACACTCTGTGCTCCCAAGACGAACCAACGGTTCCTTGACCAAATGAGTAGCTAGGGATTCCAAGAGTTTGGTCTCGACCGAAGCGATTTTCAGATAAATAGGTGGGTGGAAGAGGAGCTTTCGTTCCTCCTTGAGAAATTCTGTTTTACGGGCCAAGACCCTGGAAAAGGTAAATAGTTTGAATTTCCTCTTGCGATAGAGAAAACCCTCTTCATGAAACCAACGGGCTAAGGCCACCTCCAATGAGGCATAGATCATGGATTGCACTAAATGATTATAGTGCACAGGGAGAAAAAGCTTACCCTCTTTTGGTTCAAGCCTTATGACGATACGCATTACCCCCACCCTCAAACATCTTTTTCTACCTGAAGAAAGACCCTTTGAGAAACAAAATTAGAGCGAAGTATTTTCGTTTTTGGCCCCTTGTCAGGGAAGACAAACCTTTTTAGAGAATAAGTCTAGGATTTATCTCTAAAAAATCAAAATTATCCGTGCCTTAAGTGGCTTTTTAAGAGGCGGCCAAATGATAAAACGCGTTATCTTGGGGACAGCCGGCCATATCGACCACGGTAAGACCACTTTGGTCAAGGCCTTGACCGGCATAGATACTGATCGCCTAAAGGAAGAAAAACAACGGGGCATCACCATTGAACTCGGCTTTGCCCATTTGACTTTGCCGAGCGGCATACGCCTTGGCATCGTCGATGTGCCGGGGCATGAGCGCTTTATCAAAAATATGGTGGCCGGGGCCAGCGGGGTAGACCTGGTGGCCCTGGTCATTGCCGCTGACGAAGGGGTCATGCCTCAGACTAGGGAGCATCTAGAGATTTGCCAGCTCCTTGGAGTCAAATCCGGGGTGGTGGTCATCACCAAGAAAGACCTGGTCGATGAAGAGTGGTTGGAATTGATTAAGGAAGATATCACCGAGGCCATGAAGGGAACCTTTCTTGAAGGTGCACCGATGGTTGCCGTTTCGGCGGTCACCGGAGAAGGCCTTGAGGAATTGATCAAGGTCTTGGACGAATTGGTGGCCCAAATACCCGACCGCCCGGCTGAAGGGCCGTTTCGTTTACCCATTGATCGGGTCTTTGTCATCAAGGGCTTTGGGACTGTAGTCACCGGGACCACCATTTCGGGAAGGATCGGGCTTGGCGATGAAGTAATGGTCTATCCCAAGGGGCTTAAGACCAAAGTGCGCCGGATCCAGGTCCACGGAGAGGATCGAGATTTCGGGGAAGCTGGCCAGCGCACAGCCCTAAATCTTCAGGGTATAGAAAAGGAAGAAATAGAACGCGGAGACGTAGTGGCCCATCCCGGTGTCCTTCAACCAAGCTATATTTTGGATATTGACCTTCAATATCTTTCTAGTGCCCCAAGGCCCTTGGCGCATAATACCCGCGTGCGTTTTCATCTCGGGACCAGTGAGATCCTGGGTCGAGTGGTGCTCTTTGGTCAGGAAAAGGTCCTGCCTGGCCAGAAGGTCCTGGCCCAGATCCGTCTGGAAACCCCGGTGGCCTGTTGGAGGGGAGATCATTTTGTCATCCGTAGCTATTCGCCCATGATTACCATCGGAGGCGGGGTGGTGCTCGATCCCTTAGCCCGCCGGCGAAAGCGATCGCAGAGACATCAGCTTGAGGAACTTAAGCTCCTGCGAGATGGAGAACCGCAAGAGATCATCCTCTACCACTTAGATCGGGCCGGGGTCCTGGGGCTTACCAAGGAAAAGATCGCCCTGCGGGTTTCTATTTTTGGTCAGGCCTTAGAAGAGATCCTGCGGGTCCTAAGTAATCAGGGGAAGGTCAAGAGGGTCCAGGTGGAGGGTAGAGATCTCTATTTGTCAACAAAGATTTACCAGCGGCTAAAGGAGGAGATCCTCACCCGGCTCAAAAAATTTCATGAGAAATTTCCCTTGAGGATGGGGCTTTCTAAGGAAGATCTACGTCAGCGCCTGCCCTCTGGACTTGAGGCCCGGGTCTTTGAGAAGATGCTTGAAGAGCTTGAGAAAAAGGGAAAAATCTTTCGCGAAAAGGAGCTCGTGCGGCTGGCCACCCACCAGATCGTTTTGGCCGAAGATCTGGGAAGACTTAAACGCCAAATCGAGGAGGCCTTTCGGCGGGAGGGATTTCAACCCGCGGACAAAGACGAGATACTCTCTCGTTTCAGGGAGAATCCCTCTCTTACCATGGAGATCTTTGGCCTACTCCTTAAGGAAGGGCGGTTGGTACGGATCAAAGAAAATCTCGTCTATCACGCTGAGGTCCTAGAGGAGATCAAAAAGAGGGTGCTTGAGTTCTTTAAGACTCATTCCGAAATGGCGGTGGGAGACTTTCGTAAACTCACCGAAGGTGCCTCTCGGAAGTACCTCATCCCCCTCCTTGAATACTTAGATCAGCAAAAGATCACCATCCGCCTAGGGGATAAGCGCGTCCTGCGGGGGAAGACATAGAAAGAAACTCATTTTCTTGATAGAATTATTCTAAATTCAAAAACAAAACGTAAATTCCAAACCAAAGATCTCTGGTCGAAAAATATTATAAAGAGAGGTCATCGTGTATTTAGCTCGTAAAGAACTCGGTGGTCACACTTACTTTTTTATCCGTGAGTCCGTCTTTAGAGACGGGGTATGGCAAAGCCGCGATCTCTTTGCCCTAGGGGAAGATCCAGCCCGTTATATCGTCTATTCTGGTGGAAATAGCTTTTACATTGATGAACATGTCTTAAAGGCCATTGAAGAAAGAGGGGTCAAGACCGACCAATGGGAGCTTGAAAAGATCTTCTGGCGCTTTGTAAAACCTGAGATTCGGCGCACTATCGATAACTTTTCCGCCCATTATCAGCTAAAAAGGAGACCCCGGCTCCCAGCCCGAGAGCAATTGAAACTCCAGGAGAAATTTCACCTGTTTGATCGGCGAAGGCTCACCTTTTTGAAGTTCGGTGGCGTGAATATAGATCCGCTCCTTGAGCGCCCGCTCCCCTTTTTGAACGTACTCAAGGACAAGTCACGGGATGAGATCGAACAACTCATCATGGATAAAGAAATGCGCTTAAAACCTCGGGAGACATTGGCCTATATCTATGCCTCCTTTGGGCTGGCGCGTTATTTTACCCATCGTCTGACCAAGTTTGTCCCCGAGGCCCAATTGTTGGAAGAGATAGATCTCTTTTTCCTTGAAGAACTGTGCAAAATTGCAGCGGATGAGAGTTATCGTATGGGGCTTAGTGAAGAGACGGTCCTTCAGGATTATCTCTCCCGATATGTGATCATGCACTTTGATCGTCTGGAAAAGGATCGGGCCTATTTTGAGAGACAAAAGGCCCGGATGATGCGTGAACGTCAGGCTGCAGCCCGGAAGGTCCTTTCTCGCGCTGCCAAGGTCTTTGGTGTCTCTGAAGAAGAACTTTGGCGGATGGGCAAGGAAGACATCCTTCGCCTCTTCCGCCGGCGGGCTCAAAAGCTTCATCCTGACCGCGGCGGTGACCACGAGGCCTTTATCGAGTTGCGCAAACTGTTTGAAGACCTGATGGTTGCCCGCGGCTGGCAGCGGCGTTTTTAATCTTCGACTTGGAGCCCCTCTTTAGCGGCTATTTCTTTTAGGGCCTCAGCATAAGCCCCATAGGCCTCCTTCCCGAAAAGCACCATGCGCACCAATTCGGGTTTTTGATGTTCCTTGAGAAAGGAGATGATGGTCTGTAGGGCAATACGGGCGGCCTCTGGCAAAGGGTAGCCATAGGCCCCGGTACTGAGGGAAGGAAAGGCCAGAGAGTTGATCCCGCGTTCAAGGGCAATCTTTAGGGCCGAACGATAGGCGCTGGCCAGGAGCTCTGGTTCCCCGTGTTGGCCATCTTGGTAACGCGGCCCTACGGCATGGATGACGTACTTGGCCTTAAGATTTCCGGCCCCGGTAATCACCGCGCTTCCGGTGGGACAGTGACCGATCTTTCGGGCCTCCTCGGCGATACTCGGCCCACCAGCCCGGTGGATGGCCCCGTCCACCCCACCGCCTGGGATGAGCCTTTCATTAGCGGCGTTGACAATGGCCTCGGTCTCTTGTTTGGTGATATCTCCTTCGATAAGCTCCAAATGGCAAGGACCAATCTGGACTTTCATCTCTTTCCCTCCTCTCCATTTGAATATCTTGTCTTCAAAGATAATGTTAGGATTTGCGCCAAGTCTTTCCAGAGGTGTTATATAAATCAGCTAGTTTTTAAGGTGGAGATCATGAAGGCCCAGATCCTTGTGGTGGAAGATGAAGATAGTCAGCGAAAGATCCTTACCGATTTTCTAAAATATAAAGGATTTAAGGTCTATGGGGCAGAAAACGCCACCAAGGCCCTGGATATCCTTGAAAAAGAAGCCATTGATCTGGTCCTCCTTGACTGGAAACTCCCCGATGAAGATGGTTTGGGTCTCCTTGTCAAACTCAAGGACCGGTTTCCCCTCACTCAAGTGGTGATGATGACGGCCTTTGCCACCGTGGAACGGGCGGTGGAGGCCATGAAACGCGGGGCCTATCACTATCTCACCAAGCCCCTTAATCTCGATGAACTCCTCCTCGTCATCGATCGTGCCTTGCGAGAGCTACGTCTCCAAAGAGAGGTCAAACGCCTGAAGGAAAGATTAGAGGAAGTTTCTTCGCCTGAAATCCCGGAGATCGTGGCCGAAAGCCCGAAGATGAAAGAAGTCCTGGTCCTGGCCCGTAAAGTGGCCGAAAGTGAGGCCACGGTGCTCATCCTTGGTGAGTCTGGCACCGGGAAAGAGGTCCTGGGTGGCCTCATCCATCGGCTAAGCTCCCGGAGGGATCAACCCTTTTTAAAACTCAATTGTGCCGCCATCCCCGAAGGGCTCCTTGAGAGTGAGCTCTTTGGGCATGAGCGCGGGGCCTTTACCGGGGCAGATAAGACCAAGTTAGGGCTCTTTGAAATCGCCCACCAAGGGACCATCTTCCTTGACGAGATAGGCGATCTCTCCCTACCCCTTCAGGCCAAACTACTGCGGGTCCTTCAAGAAGGGACCTTTAGAAGGGTAGGGGGGTTAAAGGAGATTAAGGTCGATGTGCGGGTCATCGCCGCCACCAACAGGGACTTAGAACAGATGGTCAAAGAGGGAAGCTTTCGCGAAGACCTTTATTGGCGTTTGAACGTGGTCACCTTAAGGCTTCCTCCCTTGCGTGAGCGGCGGGAAGATATCATCCCCTTGGCCCGCTTCTTTTTAGATAAGTTCAATCAAAAACACGGCAAAAGGATCAAGGGTTTTAGTAAAGAGGCCCTAGAGGCCCTGCTTTCTTATCACTTTCCTGGAAACGTCCGGGAACTTGAAAACATCGTGGAGCGGGCGGTCATTCTTGCCGAAGAGGAACTGATCACCTGTGAAGACCTCCCTCCGTTTTTAAAAGGAGAGAGCTCGCTCGGAGAACTTTCGGATCTATTGGAAAGCTTGCCTTTACCTGAAGCGGTGGCCTTGTTAGAGAAAAGGAGGATCAAAGAGGCCATGCAAAAGGCCGGAGGGGTCAAGGCCCGTGCCGCTGAACTGCTGGGTATATCCGAACGTGTTTTGCGATATAAACTCGAAAAATACGGCCTAGGCTGACCAAAGGTACAATTTTCAAAACTTGAATTTTTTTGTAAGACTAATTAAGTTTCGCAATCCATCGGAGAGTGCGGAGGAAAAATGGTGGAGCCCCAAAAAGAGCAAACCTCGTCAGAGCAAAAACCCTCCCCAAAGGCCAAGAAAAAGAAGATCCAGTTCAGTAAGCTCTATCCGGATTTTATCATCGAGCGCGACCTAGAGAAGTGTATCAAATGCAAGATCTGTATCCGCGAATGCACCTATGGCGCCCATGGGTGGGATAAAAAGCGCGAAGTCCTCACCGAAGATCATTCCAAGTGCGTAGGGTGCCATCGGTGTGAGGCCATGTGCCCCACTGGGGCCATTGTCATCAAGAAAAACCCCTCGGCCTTTCGGGAACACGATACCTGGAAGCCGTGGTTCATTAAAAACGTCTACAAACAGGCCGACACCGGTGGGGTGCTGCTGGCGGCCACCGGGTGTGCGGTGCCTTTCCGAAATTACTGGGATCATTTGGTCCTGGATGCCTGTCAGGTGACCAACCCGCCGATCGATCCCCTGCGCGAACCCATGGAACTGCGCACCTACCTTGGGCCAAAGCCCGATCAACTAGAGGTGGAACTAGACGACGAAGGTCGTTATCGACTCAAGACTAGACTAGGCCCTTGGATCAAGCTCGAAGTCCCGATTATGTTTGCCGCCATGTCCTATGGGGCCATCAGTCTCCACGTCCATCAGGGGCTGGCCCGGGCGGCTAAAGAACTGGGCACGCTCTACAATACCGGTGAAGGCGGTCTTCACGCCTCCCTTTACGAATATGGCTCAAACACTATTGTCCAATGCGCCTCTGGGCGTTTTGGCCTACATGTAGATTACCTGAACGCCGGAGTGGCCATTGAGATCAAGATCGGTCAGGGGGCCAAGCCTGGCATTGGAGGGCATCTCCCCGGGGAGAAGGTCACCGAAGAGATCTCAAAGACCAGGATGATCCCCGTGGGCTCAGACGCCCTATCGCCGGCACCGCATCATGACATCTATTCCATCGAAGACTTACGCGGCCTGATCTATGCCCTTAAAGAGGCCACGGAATATAAAAAACTCGTCTTTGTAAAGATCGCTGCCGTACACAACGCCCCGGCCATTGCCTCGGGTATCGTCCGGGCTGGGGCAGACGTGGTCGTCCTTGACGGACTACGTGGTGGCACCGGGGCGGCGCCGACCATGTTTCGTGACTACGTCGGCATACCCATTGAATTGGCCTTGGCCGCGGTGGATCAGCGCCTGCGTGAGGAGGGCATCCGTAATCAGGCCTCCTTGGTCATCTCTGGAGGTATCAGATGCAGCGCCGACGTGGTGAAGGCCATCGCCCTGGGGGCCGATGCGGTCTACATTGGTACCCCGGCCCTTATTGCCTGCGGCTGTACTATGTGCCAACGCTGTTTCACCGGTAAGTGTCCCTGGGGTATCGCCACTAACAATCCAGAACTGATCAAACGCCTTGATCCAGACACGGCCTTTGAAAAGATCTACAATTTGGTCCATGGTTGGGCCCACGAAATCCAGGAATTGCTCGGGGCCATGGGGTTGAATTCCATCGAGAGTCTGCGGGGCAACCGTGACAAACTTCGGGCCGTAGGCTTAAACGAGACTGAACTCAGAATCCTGGGTGTAAAACACGCGGGAGAGTAAATATGGACATCTTTTTACCCAACAAAGAGATTTCAGGTTGCGGTCTTTCGGGGATTATCAACCGGAAGGGTGAGCTGATCAAAGGTGAGATAGTCATCGAGTCCATCTGTAATCAGCGCGAGCGTGGAAATGGCCTGGGGGCGGGTTTTGCCGCCTATGGCATCTATCCAGAGTTTAAGGATTATTATTGCCTACATATCATGGCCGATCACAAACGTGCCTTGAAGGAGGTAGAAGAGATCCTGTCCCATCGGTGTTATTTGGTCCATCAGGAGCGCATTCCCACCCGTCCCACCCCTGGGATCGAAAGCCCGCCGCGTTTCAGGCGATATTTTGTCAAGCCTCGGTATGAAGGGGAGTTGCGCGACGTTTGTGAAGGGACTGTTGACGAAGACGACTATATGGTCGAGCTGGTCATGCGCATCAACACCAATGTCTCCGGGGCCTATGTCATCTCCTCAGGACGAAACATGGGGGCCTTTAAGGGCGTAGGTTTTCCTGACCAAATCGCCAACTTCTTCCGTCTGGAGGAATATTCTGCCTACATCTGGACAGCCCACAATCGTTTTCCAACCAATACCCCCGGCTGGTGGGGTGGGGCCCATCCCTTTACCATCCTTGATTGGTCCATTGTCCACAACGGTGAGATCTCTAGCTACGGCACCAACCGCCGGTATTTGGAGATGTTCGGCTATCACTGTACCCTCCTTACCGACACCGAGGTGGTGGCCTATCTCCTGGATCTCCTGATCAGACGCCACCGTCTCCCCATAGAGGTGGCCTGCACGGCCTTAGCCCCGCCTTTCTGGTCAGAGATCGAGCGCATGGAGGAACCGGAAAAGAGTCTTTATACCGCTGTGCGGGCGGTTTACGGAGCGGCCATGCTAAATGGCCCCTTTGCCATCCTATTTGCCTACAACGGCGGTTTGGTCGGGTTGAACGATCGAGTCAAGCTTAGGCCTTTGGTGGCGGCTAGAAAAGGCGATTTCTATTACATGGCCAGTGAAGAGGCGGCTATTCGGGCCATCTGTCCTAATCCAGATGAAGTCTGGTGCCCCAAGGCCGGTGAACCGGTGATCGTTGAGCTTGAACCCGATACCATTCCTAATCAACGGAGTTATCTCCGGGCAGAGGCCTTTGCCATCTCCACACCGGTCTGTCGTTTCCCCGAGGCCGAGGAAGAAGAGGAGGAAGAGTAGGGCCATGGCTTTTGAGATAGACGCCAAAGACATTCATTATCGCGAGGTGAACAAGATGCTCCGGGCAGCCATTGCCCAGGGTGAAAAGGAGATCGTCCTTAAGAACGTAAACGGCCAACGTTACCTGGCTGCCGGTGTCTCGGCTGAGGTCAAGATCGATATCTATGGGACCCCGGGGCTTGATCTCGGGGCCTTTATGCGCGGCCCTTTGCTCACGGTACACGGCAACACCCAGGACGGGGCTGGGAATACCATGGATGACGGGAAGATCGTCGTGCGCGGGATGGCCGGCGATGTGGTCGGATACGCCATGCGCGGCGGTAAGATCCATGTCGAGTCTGATGTGGGTTATCGGGTGGGTATCCACATGAAGGCCTATATGGATAAGATCCCGGTGATCATTATCGGGGGTAAGGCCGGGGATTTCTTGGGTGAGTATATGGCTGGTGGGGTCATCATCCTGCTCGGGATCAACTCCCGTTATCCCAAGCGCCCGTTGGCTGGGATCTTTTTGGGGACCGGGATGCATGGCGGGGTAATTTACATCCGCGGCTCTCTTCCGGAGACCCAATTAGGGCAGGGTTTAAAGATTGAGGAAACGGATCAAGAGGACGAAAAGATCCTTCGGGGTTACCTCGAAGACTATTGTCAGGATTTTGGTTTAGATTTGGAAACGGTAATGGCCGAGTCTTTTGTCAAGATCAGGCCACAAACGCACCGTCCCTATGGAAAACTCTATGCCTACTAAGAAAGCTAGCCGTTACGCCGAGGCCGGGGTAGATATCGACCGCGCCAATCGCCTGGTAGATCAGATCAAAAAACTGGCCGCTGATACCTTTCGGCGTGGGGTGATCACCGAGATCGGCGGTTTCGCCGGGCTCTTTGCCTTGGACACCAGTCGTTATAAAAACCCGGTCCTGGTGGCCTCTACCGACGGCGTGGGGACGAAGATAAAGATCGCGGCCATGGCCGGCAAACACCGGGGTATCGGCCTCGACCTGGTGGCCATGTGCGTCAATGACATCGTGGTCACCGGCGCCACGCCGCTTTTCTTTCTGGATTACATAGCCTTTGGGCGGCTGGATGAAGAAATTGCCCTTGAGCTCTTGGAAGGGATTGCTGAGGGTTGTAAACAGGCAGAGTGTTCCCTTATCGGCGGGGAGACGGCGGAGATGCCTGGGATGTATGCCCCTGGTGAGTATGATTGCGTCGGCTTTACCGTGGGCGTAGTCGATCGAGAAACGGTCATCGATGGCTCAGAGATCTCCGTAGGGGACCAGATCATTGGGCTGGCCTCAAACGGGCTCCATAGCAACGGTTTTTCCCTGGTGCGCAAGATCATCTTCGAAGAACTGGGGCTTTCTCTCGACAACCAGCCTGAAGGCCTGGAACGCCCCTTGGCCGAAGAACTCCTCCGCCCGACCAGGATTTATGTGCGCTCGGTGCTCAATCTCATCCGGCATGGCCTCAAGGTAAAGGGCGTGGCCCATATCACCGGAGGAGGATTTTACGACAATATTGCCCGGGTCCTCCCCCGGGGGTGTAAGGCCATCATCAAGAAGGACTCCTGGTCGGTACCGCCTATCTTTTCTTTCCTTCAGGAAAAAGGACGCATCCCGGAAGAAGAGATGTTCCGCACCTTTAATTGCGGCATTGGTCTGGTCCTCATCCTGCCTGAGGAACAAGTCCAAGAGGCCCAACTCATCTTAAAAGGGGTAAACGAGGAGGTCTTTGTCATCGGCCACATCGAGGCCAGAGAACCAGATGATGCCCCGGTGACCATCCTCTAGGCCTGCCCTTGAAGTTTGACCACAAGTTGGACTAGTCTGTAGGAAAGCTTGTAAAGGAGGCACCCATGGGTGATCTGCCTAAACTGGTCGAGGATCTGCTCTCAAAAGAGGCCTATCCTCACTGGCCAAGGCGGGTGGAACTCGTCCAAACCCATATCTCTTATGTGTTTCTGGCCGATGATCTGGTCTACAAGATCAAAAAACCGGTGGATTTTGGCTTCCTTGACTTTACCACCCTTGAGAAACGCCTCTTTTTTTGCCAGCGCGAAGTAGAACTAAACCGCAGGCTCTGCGGAGAGATCTATATCGGGGTGGTCCCGGTCACCGAAGAAGACGGGCGTCACGTCTTTGAAGGAAAGGGTCGGGTCGTGGAATGGGCGGTTAAGATGAGGCGCCTTCCAGAAGAAGGCATGATGGGCCGCCTCATCGCCCAGGGAAGGCTTACCAAGGAGCATATTGACCTTCTGGTCCGAAAATTGGTCCCTTTTTATCAGACCGCCGCCACCGGCCCTGAGGTCAATCAATATGGGTCTTTAGAGACGATCTCCTTCAATGTGGAGGAAAACTTTTCCCAAACCAAGGATTTTGTAGGGCTTACCCTTTCTGAGAAGAGATACGAGCATATTGTCTCCTGGTCCCGGGCCTTTATGAAGGAGAAGGCTTCCCTCTTTGAAGAACGGATCAGGCAGGGCTTTATCCGCGATGGACACGGGGACCTTTATTCCGCCAATATCTGTTTTGACCAGGACAAGGGCGACGTCTACGTCTTTGACTGCATCGAGTTTAACGATCGTTTCCGCTGCGGTGACGTCGCTCAGGACCTGGCCTTTTTGGCCATGGATCTTGATTTTCACGGCCTTGAAGAACTCTCCCGCTATTTTATCGAGCGCTATATTGCCCTTTCTGGAGATCAAGGGCTTTACGAGATCCTTGATTTTTACAAGTGCTATCGGGCCTATGTCCGGGGAAAGATCGGCTGTTTTACCTGGGCCTCGCCGGAGGTAGATCAGGAGACCAAGGAAAAGAGCTTAAGAGAGGCCCGTAAATATTTTGATCTGGCCTACCGATATGCCGGGGGAAAACCGGTCTTGATCGTGGTCTTTGGCCTTTCAGGCACGGGAAAAAGCACTCTGGCCCGGGCTTTGGCCGAAAAGCTCCTGGCCTCTTATTATAATTCAGATATTGTCCGGAAAAGGCTCCTTGAGATCCCCCCTGAAGAACACCATTACGAACCCTTTGGCCAAGGGATCTATAGCCCGGAGATGACCGAGCAGACTTATCAGGCCTTGGCCGAGTATGCGGCCAGAGAACTCAAACAAGGGCGAGACGTGGTCCTTGACGCTACCTTTCGTTCCAAGGCCTTCCGCCAGATGGTCCTAGAAAAGATGAAAGATCTCCAGGCCTCGGTCCTCTTTGTCTTTTGCCAGGCCCCGGATGAGGTGATCAAAAGGCGCTTTGAGGAACGGGCCCGCAAGGACGGTGAACCTTCTGATGGCCGCTGGGAGATCTATCTCACACAAAAAGAAGTCTTTGAAGGCCCCGATGAAATCCCACCAGAAAGACTGCTTACCCTAGAAACCACTCGTTCGGTGGAAGAATTAGTCAAAGAAGTCTGCCGTCGATTGGCTTAATTTGTTCTTTTATTCTCAAAATCCCGTTTACTTAAATTTATAAGGCTTTTTAAGCTAAAAATTAGCGTATTTCTAACACGGTAAAACTTTACTCTTTTTGTCCAAATTTAAACAAAAGTGATAACAAGAGTATTTATCCTAAAAAAGCAAAGATCTTGAGCAAGGAGGGGGTTTATGAAGCTTGATCCGACCAAGATGAAGGATTGGGAGATTGCTGCTGAGTGTGAAAAACACATGAAGACCGTCTATCAACTGGGTGAAGAGTTGGGGCTTGAGAAGGAGGAACTCTTACCTTACGGCCATTATGTGGCCAAGATCGATTACAAAAAGGTCTTGGAACGCCTAAAGGACAAGCCGAACGGCAAATATATAGACGTGACAGCCATCACTCCTACTCCTCTTGGGGAAGGCAAATCCACCACAGCCATCGGTCTTATCGAAGGGCTTGGCAAACGGGGCAAGAAGGTCATCGGGGCCCTGAGGCAGCCCTCAGGGGGCCCGACCATGAATATCAAGGGCAGTGCCGCTGGTGGGGGCCTCGCCCAGATCATTCCCCTGGATAAGTTCTCCCTGGGGCTTACCGGTGATATCAACGCGGTGATGAATGCCCACAACCTGGCCATGGTGGCCCTTACGGCCAGGATGCAACACGAGGCCAACTATGACGATGAGACCCTGGCTAAGAGAAACCTCAAGCGCCTAAACATCGACCCCAAGCGGGTGGAGATGGGCTGGGTGCTTGATTTCTGTGCCCAGGCCCTTCGGCACATCGTCATTGGGCTTGGGGGAAAGAAAGACGGCTACCCCATGGAGAGCAAGTTCTGGATCGCCGTGGCCTCGGAGGTAATGGCCATCCTGGCTGTGGCCCGGGATCTCAAAGACCTTCGTGAACGGCTGGGCAAGATCGTGGTTGCCTTTGATAAATACGGTAACCCCATCACCACCGAAGACCTGGAAGTGGCCGGGGCCATGTGTGCCTGGATGGTGGAGGCCATCAACCCCAACATGATCCAGACCTTAGAAGGCCAGCCGGTGCTGATCCACGCCGGGCCTTTTGCCAATATCGCCATCGGTCAGTCTTCGATTATTGCTGACTACGTGGGCTTAAAGCTCGCTGATTATAACGTGACCGAGTCTGGCTTTGCTGCGGACATCGGTTTTGAAAAGTTCTGGAATATAAAGTGTCGCCTTTCTGGGCTTACGCCTGATTGTGTAGTGGTGGTGGCGACCATCAGGGCCTTGAAGTGTCACGGTGGGGCGCCGATCCCGCTTCCCGGTCGTCCGATCCCCAAGGAATATTTTGAAGAGAACCTTGAGTGGGTGGAAAAGGGCTGTGAAAACCTCATGCACTGCGTGAACATCGTCAAAAAGAGCGGGGTCACCCCGGTGGTGTGTATCAATGCCTTCTATACCGACACCAAGGCCGAGATCGAGTTGGTGAAAAAGATCTGCGAGGAACACGGTGTGCGGGCGGCCATCTCTGAGCACTGGCTAAAGGGTGGTGAAGGGGCCCTTGAGCTGGCTGATGCCGTGGTCGATGCCTGCGAAGAAAAGAGCGAGTTCCGGTTCCTCTACGAGCTCGATCAGCCGGTGAAGGAGCGGATTGAGGCCATCGCCAAAGAAGTTTACGGTGCCGATGGAGTGATCTATCTCCCTGAGGCCGAGGCCAAGATCAAGATGATCGAGGCCGATCCTGAGCTTCGCGCCATGCCCATCTGCATGGTTAAGACCCATCTCTCGCTCTCTGACAATCCGGTCCTCAAGGGTGTGCCTAAGGGTTGGCAGCTTCGGGTCCGCGACGTCCTCATCTATCGGGGTTCTGGTTTCATCGTCCCGGTGGCCGGAGACATCAGCTTGATGCCTGGTACCGGTTCTGACCCTGCTTACCGCCGCATCGACGTTGACGTAGAGACCGGAAAGGTAAAAGGCCTGTTTTAATAAAGAGGCGGAAGCCCGATCGGGGGCTTTCGCCCCACTTGTTCTTTGATAAATGGGGAATTTTTCCCCAGAAAAAAGTTTTTGTCTTTTATTTCAAAATAACTTTTATCAATTTATACGGCCCTTTGGTTAAAGGTATAAAATTTGCTTAAAAGGCGCGCGGCAGAAAAGGGTAGAGGAGGTCTTTATGGGGGCTAAGATTATCAGTGGTAAAGAAATATCTAAGGAGATCCGGGAGGAATTAAAAAAGGAGGTCCAGGAACTCAAGGAAAAACACGGTGTCACTCCCGGATTGGTGACCATTTTAGTGGGAGAAAACCCGGCTTCGGTCTCCTACGTCACCGCCAAACAAAAGGCCGCCCATGATATCGGTTTTTATTCTATTCAAGACAACCAACCCGAAGATATCTCCGAGGAAGAGCTCCTTAAGCTGATCGATAAATACAATCAAGATCCCAAGATCCACGGCATCTTGGTCCAGCTCCCCTTGCCCAAACACATTGACGAGCGCAAGATCATCCACGCCATCGATCCCCGGAAGGACGTCGATGGTTTTCACCCGATCAACGTGGGCAAGATGGTCATCGGGGAACCCTGTTTCCTCCCTTGTACGCCCCATGGAATCCTGGTCATGCTTGATCGGGCCGGGGTCGAAGTCTCCGGGGCGGAGGTGGTCGTCGTTGGGCGGAGCAATATCGTGGGCAAACCGGTGGCCATCTTACTTATGCAAAAGAGAAAGCCGGTGGGCAACGCCACGGTCACCGTCTGTCATACGGCGACCAAAGACGTCACCTTTCACACCAAACGGGCTGACATCTTGATCGTTGCTGCCGGGCGGCCCAAGGTGATCACCGCGGATATGGTAAAAGAAGGGGTGGTGGTCATCGACGTCGGTGTGAACCGGATCGGGACCACGCCGGAAGGGAAGGCCATCCTTTGTGGAGACGTGGACTTTGATTCGGTCAAGGAGAAGGCAGCGGCCATTACTCCGGTGCCCGGAGGTGTCGGTCCGATGACTATTACCATGCTCATGAAAAACACGGTAGAAGCGGCCAAGCTCTGGGCCGGGCTACCTTGTGAAGTGGGTTAAGCACCTTTGAAACTTAGATTTTAGGAGGGATTTAATGGACACCCGCGCACGATTCAGAAAGGCCAGACAACGCCCCTCTATTCAATGTGCCGTCAATCAAGAACTATGGGAAGTGATCGCCGGCGAGTACTGGACGGCCTTTGACCGGGTAGAGAAGCGGGGCACGGTACCGTGTTACTTCGGCAAAGGCGGAACGTGCTGCCGACAGTGCAACATGGGCCCCTGTCAGGTAGTGGAAGGGGTCGAGGAGATGCGGGGTGTCTGTGGGGCCACGGCAGCCACGGTGGCGGCCAGGAATTTTGCCCGTATGGTCGCCGGTGGGGCCTCGGCCCACTCGGATCACGGACGTGAGACGGCCTTTGCCTTTTATTACACCGCCAAGGGAGAGACCCCTTATCAGATCACCGATGAGAAGAAGGTCCGGCTCATAGCCCATTATTTTGGTCTGGATACCAAGAAAGACATCAAAGAATTGGCCCTTGAGGTGGGGCGGCTGGCCATCGAGGAATTCGGCAAACAGGAGGGGGAAATCTTCTTCGTCAAACGGGCCCCGGAGAAACGGCAGGCCCTTTGGCGTGAACTTGGGATTACACCGCGCGGGGTTGATCGAGAGATCGTCGAACTCATGCATCGCACCCACATGGGGGTGGATCAGGATTACAAGAACATCCTCAAGGCCGCCCTACGTTGTGCCCTGGCCGACGGCTGGGGTGGCTCCATGCTGGCCACCGAACTTCAGGACGCCCTCTTCGGCACCCCGGTTCCCATTCGGTCGGTAGTCAACCTTGGCGTCCTTAAGGAGGACATGGTCAACGTGACCCTCCATGGTCATGAGCCGGTGGTGGCTGAGGCCCTGGTCATGGCCGCCGAAGATCCGGAGATCATCGCCGCGGCCAAGAAGGTCGGGGCCAAGGGGATCAATCTGGCCGGTATCTGTTGTACCGGAAACGAAGTCCTCATGCGCCGCGGGATCCCCATCGCCGGGAGCTTTATCCAACAGGAGATGGCCCTGGCCACCGGGGCCATAGAGGCCATGGTCGTAGATGTCCAGTGCATCATGCAGAGCCTTGCGGACATCGCCAAACACTATCACACCGCGGTCTTTACCACCAGTGAGAAGGCCGAAATCGAGGGCGCCATTCATGTGCCCTTTGATCATCATCACGCCTTGGAGTCGGCCAAGAAGATCCTGCGGGCGGCCATCGAACGTTTCCCAAAACGGGACAAGAGCAAGGTCTACATCCCCAAACACAAAATGGACGTGGTCGCCGGCTTCAGTCACGAGACCATACTTTACATTTTAGGCGGTAGATTCAGGGCTTCTTACAAACCTTTAAACGAAAACATCATTAACGGTCGAGTCCTAGGGCTGGCGGCCATTGTTGGTTGTGACAACTACCGGGTCAATCAAGAATTTCACGCCGAAGTGGCCAAGGAGCTTTTGGCCAACAACGTCTTGGTCGTGGCCACTGGGTGTGCGGCCACTGGTCTTGGACGGGCTGGGCTCCTTTGTCCAGAGGCAGCAGAGATCTGCGGCGACGGCTTAAGGGAGGTCCTTGAGGCCGTAGGCAGCCCACCGGTGCTTCACATGGGTTCCTGTGTGGATAACAGCCGCATCCTTATCGCCGCCACAGAGATGGTCTATACCGGAGGCCTCGGGGAAGACATCAGCGATCTCCCGGTGGCTGGTTGTGCCCCGGAGTGGATGAGTGAGAAGGCCATCTCTATCGGTCATTATTTCGTAGGCAGCGGGGTCTTGGTCGTCTTCGGGCCGGATTTCATTACTAGTAAGAGCCAAGTGGTCACCGATTATCTCCACCACGGGATGGAAGAACTGGTTGGTGGTCTGTGGCGGGTGGCCAAAACGCCTTCAGAGATAGCCTCTATCATTATTGATCATATCCATGCCAAACGAAAGGCCTTGGGCATAGACAAACCGAAGCCCAGGATACTCTTTGATATGGCCATGCGTCGTGCCTTGGAGGGCCCGAGGGTTACCACGCCTTTCCATGGTCTGGGCTGTTTTGGGCCGACTTATCTACGCGTAGAGCCAGAGGAGGCCGAGGCTTAGTCTCGGTTGGTATTTTTGTTAAAATGGGCAAAAACCGGGCTGAGAGGTGAGCATGGAGAAGAAAAAGAGCGGAAAGGTCATGGTTGTCGGCGGTGGGGTAGCCGGGGTACAGACCGCCCTGGACCTTGCCGAGCTGGGCTATTACGTCTACCTGGTGGAGAAGAAGGCCTCCATCGGTGGGGTCATGGCCCAGTTGGACAAGACCTTTCCCACCAATGACTGTAGCTTGTGAATATTGGCGCCAAAACTGGTAGAGGCCGGTCGGTCTCCTAATATCGAAATCATTACTTTGGCGGAACTAGAGGAGCTTTCTGGCGAGCCTGGGAACTTTAAGGCCAAGGTGCGGGTAAAGCCGCGTTACATAGATCCAGAAAAGTGTACGGCCTGTGGCATGTGTGTCACCTGCTGTCCACGAGAATTGGTGGATGAATACAACGAACGCCTGGATTTTACCCGGGCCATCCATATTGATTACCCCCAGGCCGTGCCCACGGTCTATTACATTGACCAAGAGGCCTGTCTGCGGCTTAATTATGAGACCTGTTCCCTGTGTCTCAATGTCTGCGGGCCTAAGGCCATTGATTTTTCCCAGAAAGAAGAGGTGCGGGAGCTTGAGGTTGGGGCCGTGGTCCTGGCCTTGGGCTTTGGGCGTATCTCCGAAGAGGTCTTAGAGAAGTTCGGCTACGGCCTTTATCCCGACGTGGTCACTAGCCTTGAGCTGGAAAGGATCACCTGTGCCTCTGGGCCTACGGAGGGAGAGGTGATCAGGCCCTCTGACTTTGCCCATCCCCGAAAGATTGCCTTCCTCCAGTGTGTGGGCTCCCGGGATGTGACCTGCGGCAACGGGTATTGTTCGAGCGTGTGCTGTATGTACGCCATGAAAGAGGCTTCGGTGCTCAAAGAGCATGCGCCGGAGGCGGAGATCACCCTCTTTTTCATGGATATTCGCACCCAGGGCAAGGGGTTTGACGAGAGCTTCCAGCGGGCGGTGGATAAATACGGCTTTCGCCTTGTTCGGGCCCGGGTGCCCAAAGTAGAACAGGTGGACAGGAAATTGGCCCTCACCTATGTGACCGAAGAAGGGAAAACCCATCGGGAATTCTTTGACTTGGTTGTCCTTTCGGTGGGGCTTGAGGCCCCGGAAGGGGCTGAAGAAGTGGCCAAGCGGCTTGGTATAGAGCTTAATCCCTATCAGTTTGCCAAGACCTCGACCGCAGCCCCGCTTGAGACCACCCGCCCTGGGGTCTATGTAGCCGGGGCCTTTCAAGGGCCCAAGGATATCCCGGAAAGTGTGGTCCAGGCCCATGGGGCGGCGGCCACGTGTTCGGAGCTCTTGGCCGAGGCCAGGGGGCAAGAGGCCATCGAGAAACACTTTCCCCCTGAAGACGAGGAACTCGAGCGGGAAGAACCCAGGGTTGGGGTCTTTGTCTGTCATTGCGGGCTTAATATTGCCAGTGTCATTGACGTCAAGGCGGTGAGAGACTATGCCGCTACTCTTCCTTACGTGGCCCTGGCCGAAGACGTACTCTATTCCTGTTCTCAGGATGCCCAGGCCCAGATCGTCCAGAGGATCAAAGAACACCGCCTAAATCGTATCGTGATTGCCGCCTGTAGCCCCCGGACCCACGAGCCGCTTTTCCAAGAGACCTTACGGGAGGCTGGGCTTAATCCGGCGCTCATGGAGATGGCCAATATCCGTGACCAAGGGGCCTGGGTCCATGCCTTTGATCCGGCCCGGGCCACGGAAAAGGCCAAGGATCAGGTGCGGATGGCCGTGGCCAAGGCGGTGAAGCTCACTCCCCTTGAACTACAGAAGGTCCAGGTGAATGCCTCGGCCTTGGTCATCGGCGGTGGGGCGGCGGGTCTGACCGCGGCCCTTTCGGTGGCGGAGCAAGGCTATCAGGTCTATTTGGTGGAGAAGGAAAAGGAACTTGGCGGAAACCTAAGGCGGGTTACCGGGCTCCTTTCCGGCGAAGATCCGCAGGCCATCTTGGCGGAGCTCATTAAACGGGTAGAAGAACACCCCCGAATCAAGGTCTATCTCGAGACCACGGTGGAAAACGTCTCTGGGTACATTGGAAACTTTACTTCGACACTTAAAGGACCAGCAGGCTCGGAGGTGGTGAACCACGGGGTGGTGATCATTGCCAGCGGCGGGCAGGAGCATCGTCCAGAAAGGTTCGGCCTAGGGAAAGACCCGCAGGTGATCACTCAGCTTGATCTGGAAGGGCGTCTGGCAGCAGGGGATGAAGGGCTTTCTCAGGCTAAGAGCATCGTTATGATCCAGTGCGTGGGCTCCCGTGGAGATGACTTGCCTTATTGTAGCAAACTCTGTTGTCAGCAAGCGGTGAAAAACGCCTTGCGTCTCAAGGAGAAATACCCGGAAAAGGACGTCTATATCCTCTTTCGGGAGATGCGGACCTATGGCTTTTCTGAAGACGCCTACCGCGAGGCCCGAGAGAAGGGTGTGATCTTCCTGCGCTATGATCAAGAATCCCCACCAGAGGTGGTAAAGACCGAAGAGGGTCTGGCGGTAAAGGTCAAGGATCGCCTGCTTGGCGAGGATCTCCTGCTTCCGTGTGATCTTTTGGTCCTTTCGGTGGGTATCGTCCCCTCGGAGACCGAAGAACTTTCCAAGATCCTCAAGTCCCCGCTTACTAAAGACGGCTTCTTCCTTGAGGCCCACGTGAAGCTCATGCCGGTTCAACTCCCGGTGGAAGGGGTCTATGTCTGTGGCCTGGCCCATGCCCCGAAGCCTTTGGATGAAAGCCTGGCCCAGGCCAGGGCCG
>CAZROA010000102.1:0-9041 GCA_964601575.1 uncultured Thermodesulfobacteriota bacterium | reverse complement strand
AAAGAAGCATAGAGTTTTTGATATATTTTGCAAGAATTGATCAGTGTGTCGTGTTTGCCGGTAGCGACGATTTCTCCTTTATCCATTACTGCTATTATATCGGCCTTGACAATAGTGGAAAGCCGATGGGCAATAATGATGGTTGTTCTGCCTTTCATGAGCTCTTCTAAGGCTCGATGTACCAGGCGCTCGGATACGGCATCGAGGTGGCTTGTCGCTTCATCAAGGATCAAGATCGGAGGATTTTTTAGGATGGCTCGGGCAATGGCGATCCTCTGTCTCTGCCCTCCTGAAAGGTTGAATCCCTTTTCGCCCAAAATAGTATCATACCCTTGAGGTAATTCCTCAATGAACTCGTGGGCATAAGCCAATTTGGCCGCCTGAATGATCTCTTCTCTGCTGGCCTCAGGCCTTCCAAAGGCTATGTTTTCCGCCACCGTGGCATTGAACAAGACGATATCTTGAGAAACGATGCCTATTAGTTTTCTAAGGGAACTAAGATCAAATTTCCTCAGATCAGTATCATCAAGGGTGATCATTCCAGAGGTTGGATCATAAAAGCGAGGAATGAGAGAAACTAAGGTGCTTTTCCCTGCTCCGCTAGGGCCAACTAAGGCTACCATCTTTCCTACTGGGATGGAGAGATTGATGTCTTTGAGGACGAGTTCCGTAAAACCCGGATATTTAAAAAAGACGTGTTTGAAATAAATGCCCCTCTTGGGGGCCTGGGCCTTTTCATGGCCGGATTTTTCCTGAGGCAGAAGCAGAATCTCTTCCAGCCTCTCCACCGCAGCCAGGGATTCGTGTCCCTTGTTGTAGGCTGCTGAAAGCTTCTTTACCGGATTGAAGACCATGAGAATGGCGGTAAGCACCGAAAAGAAATCACCCGGAGTGATAATTTTATTGATGATGAGATAGCCACCATAGGCAAAGACGATACCGCCTCCGATACCAGCCAACAGATTGACCAGAAACTTGGTTCCTTCATTGTATTTGGTGAGCTTTAAGGAAAAACGATAAAAGGCCTTAACCGCCTTATCAAAGCGGCTTTTCATAAAAGATTCCTGTAAAAATATCTTGATATCCCGCAGGCCTATCAGGCTCTCAGAGAGACAGCTTGTCAGGTCAGCCATTTCTTGCTGGGCTAAGTGCCTTGCTCGATGCGTCTTTTGGGCCAGCTTTCGGGAAAGTAAAGCTACTAAAGGAAAGACCGTAAAGGCCAGCAGGGCCAAGTCCCACCGACGCCAAAGGGCAATACCTGTAAGGATGATCACCGTTAGGCCTTCTAGAAAAAAGGTTCGTGAAACATCCGTAAGAGCCATTTCTAAAATGGAGGTATCATTGATCACCCGGGAAATGAGTCGCCCGGAGGTCTCGCGGTTGACATAACTCAGGGGAAGGAAAAGAATCCTTTCGTAAATCCGTTTTCGTAGGTCATTTATCAATCGCAAGGCCGCCATGCGCATGAAATAGGCTTGCAAAAAGACCGAAATCCCTCTCAATAAATAGAGAAGGACGATGCCTAGAGGCAAAAATTTCAGATAAAAATAGTTCTTTTCGAGAAAGACCCGGTCTAAAAGGGGTTTTACCAACCAGGCCACAGAGCCGGAAAAAAGAGAGGCAACAGAACTAAAGACCACCGAAAGGGCAAGGAGTGGCCAATAAGGTCGGATTAGTTGCCATAATTTTTTAAAAGAGCCTTGTGACATACAGAAATTGAGCCCTTCCTTGAGGTCTTTTGCCCGGTGCAGTTTACTAAGGATGTCATGGATGTCAAAAACACCAAAAGGCGCCTTAAAAGACAAGATTTTGGCCTTGAAGCCGCCTACTATCTGAAAGAAGGTCTAAAAGAGCTAAAGATAAATCTTTCTTCCGAGACACAAACTAAGCTTCTCCTCTTTCTCGAAGAGCTTTCAGCCTTTGCCGAACCCCTTGGCCTTACCAGTCTTAAGACCCCGAAAGATCTCGTGGTCAAACACCTCTTTGATAGTCTGATCATCTTAGACTTCCTTCCCGAAAATGGGCCTGTCCTTGATCTGGGGACCGGAGGCGGTCTCCCGGGGATGGTTATCAAGATTGTTCGGCCAGAACAAGAGGTTTGGTTAGTGGATGCAAGGAAACGCCCTGTCTCTTTTTTACATTACGTAGTTGGTAAATTAGGTCTAAAAAGGGTTAAAATCCTTCAGACCACGGTGGGCAAAGATGATCCCTTACCCCGCAAATATTTTGCCGCGGTGGTTTCGCGAGCGGTGTGCTCCCTTGATAAATTATGGGAGTTATCTAGGCCCCTTCTTCAAGAAACGGGTTTCCTTCTGGCCATGAAAGGGCCACGGGTGAGGGAAGAAATAGAAATACTGAACAAGAAGTTTCTCGCTCTCCGCCTTAAAAGATATAATTTTCGACTTCCGCTCACCGGTGACCAACGTAGTATCGTTAAAATAAGCCCGAATTGATCCAAACTTACTCTTTTTCTTTGCAAAATTAATTGAAACACAGTAATTTAAATTGAATAAAATCACTCGATTTTTTACCCTTAATACAGTTCTTAAGGGCAAGCCTTAGTTAACCTCAATCATAGTGCTTAGGAACCAAAATGTCTGAAAAAAACAAGCTCCTTATCATCGAAGATGAGACGACTATTTTAGAGCTCTTAAAGGCCGGTCTTAAGTACGAAGGCTATCAAGTCTTTACCGCAGAAACCGGAAGAGAGGGGCTCTCTCTTTTGGAAAAAGAAGACGTGGATTTGCTAATCCTGGACATAATGTTGCCGGATATAGACGGCTTTGAGCTCTGTCGGAAGATAAGGGCCAAGGGATTCGATCTTCCCATTCTCATGCTCACTGCCAAGAAGGAGGTCCAGGATCGGGTAACTGGTCTTGATGCCGGAGCAGACGATTATCTGACCAAGCCCTTTAATTTTGAAGAGCTCTTAGCCCGGGTCAGGGCCCTTTTACGACGCTATGGCCGGAAGCAAGAAGCCACGGTCCTCATTAGGGGTGATCTCTCTTTGAACTTAGAAACCAGAGAGGTCACCCTTTCTGGGCGGCCCTTAAAGCTCACCCCTATCGAGTTCAAATTATTAGAACTCTTTATGAAACACCCCAAACGGGTCTTTACCCGGCAGACTTTACTTCATCGCGTTTGGGGTTACGACTATGTAGGTAATACCAATATAGTCGACGTGCACATTAATCACCTCCGGAACAAGATCGGTGATCAGGAGAGAAAGCTTATTAGAACCCATTATGGAGTAGGATATTCCTTTCATCCCGAAGATTGATGATCAAGAATCTCTCCCTCAAATTGAAGCTCACCCTTTTATTTTCTGGGCTCTTGCTCTTCATTTTGGGGGGGTTGGGGCTCAGTTTTTACGGTTATCTCCGGCATTTTCTCTTGTCTAATACCGCCACCCGGGTAAGGGCACAGGCCAAACCCATCATCGAACATTGGCTATATTCTGAATTGGCTGAGCCCCCTTTGGTTGGATACAAGGTCCGCGGTGGTTTGCCTACCAGTGAATATTTAAAAGAAATCGCTGCCCCTCTGGCCCGGGATCTCACTTCCCGTGATACCTCAGCCTTAATCCTGGACAAAAAGGGCCGGATACTCGCTGCCGGGAAATTGCTCCCTGAAGAACCCCCGATTCCCCCGCCTAGGTCCAAGGCCATAAATAAGGCCCTTTCCGGAGAGAACGAGGTTACTTATACTACCTGGTTCAGGGGGAATCATCTCCTGATCTTGCTCATCCCCTTGCGAAAGGCCCCCCAAGCCGAAGAGATACTCGGGGTAGTCCAATTAGCTACCTATCTAAGACCAGTTGATCAGACCTTAAAGGGCTTTCGTGATCTCCTTCTGGCTAGCTTAGTTATTGCCCTTCTCATCGGAGCAGGTCTGAGTAGCCTCTTAGTGACCTCGGTCCTCAAACCGTTAGACAGGATGATTTTGGTCTGTCAGGCCATTTCTTCTGGAGATCTTAGCCAGAGGGTTCGTCTCCCAGAACGGAAAGACGAGATTGGCCGTCTGGCCCACTCCTTTGATCACATGGTAGAACAGCTTCAAAGGACCTTTGAGGCCCAGAGACAATTCATGGCCAATGCTGCCCATGAACTACGCACTCCTTTGGCCGCTATTCAAGGCTCCTTGGAGGTCCTTCTTCGAGGGGTTCAGGATGATCCAGAAACCGCGGCCCGTCTTACCAAGGCCATGTTTAAAGAGACCAAACGCCTCGCGCGTCTGTGTGAAGAGCTTTTAGACCTAACCAGGCTTCAAGTAGCCAAAAATTTAGAAAAACAATCCTTTGAAATAGGTCCTTTTCTCTCCGAGGTCTTGGAGCAAGGGAAATTATTGGCCCCGGATCGGGTCTGGGAATTGACAGAAGGACCTCAGGGGAAGATCTTGGCTGATCCAGATAAACTCAAACAAGTCCTTTACAATCTTTTAGAGAATGCTATTCGCCACACCAAAAGTGGTGACAGGATCCAACTGGGATGGAAATTTTCTGAAAAGGGAGTCCGTCTTTGGGTCTCGGATGAAGGGGAGGGTATCCCCCTAGAGGTCTTGCCCTATATTTTTGAACCCTTTTATAGCGGCCAAGGGCGCCGAGGCAAGGCTGGTCTAGGCCTGGCCTTGGCCAAGAGCATCGTTGAGGCCCATGGTGGAAAGATTCTGGTCCAAAGCACCCCTGGCCGTGGAACTACCTTTGTTATTGACCTGCCTCTTTAGGTTCCCAAGGCTCAAAAATTTAAGAATTTTTTAATCATTCCTCAAAGGCCCTTTCATCTTTTGAAGTTATAAAGAAAGGCATAGGGCCAATCAATTTGAATATGGAGGCCGAGATGAAAAGATATGGGCTTATCTTAGCGGCTTTAATCCTACTAGGAGGTATTACTATGAGTTTGAAGGCCCAAAATCCTCCGGTCTTAAACCAGAATCCATCTGTTTCTGCCCCTCCGGTTGGAGCACCGACCGGGGCAGTATCTCCTCCGCCTTTAGGCACAAGCACCGCGCCTCCTCCAGGTGTAGGCACACCGCCTCCACCTCCGGGACCCGGGGCACCACCCCCACCTCCGGGGCCAGGTGGTCCACCCCCTCCTGGCGCAGGCCCCCCTCCGCCTCCCGGTGGGCCACCGCCCCCGCCTCCTCCTGCGGTTTCTTCATTGCCTCCGGGGTTTTTGCAAAACGCGCTTAAGGCCGTCCAAGCAGCGGCCTCGGCCAAGGCCTTATTGGTGCCTGGCAAGGTGTGGCTTTCCCGCGCTCCTGGGGGAGAATTTATCATCAAAGCGGCTCTCATGTATCAAAATGTGCCGGTGGGGGCCTTAGAGTTTGACCCGACCACCGGAGAAATTTTGCCCAAGGGCTACCATCCCTGGGTCTTTGAACAAAAAGTCTCTTTGGATCAGATAAGGGCGCGGCTAAAAGAAATTATCCCTAGACTGACTGTCTTGAATGGGGCCGAGTTTCGAACCCCGGAGGCTTGTTGGGTCGTCCCCTTGGCCATCGACGGAAAGATTGTCTCCAAAATAAAGGTCTTTTATGATGGCATACACATTATTCCTGACTATCCTCTACAAAGCGAACTTCAATGGATACGATAATCAAAAAGGGGATCAAGTCCTAACCTAAGGGCTTGATCCCTTCAATTGTTAAAGAGGGGGCCTTTTGAGAAGTCCCAAGGCTTGGAAGAACTTTTTGATGAGAGAATGGCTCCTTTTGGGCTCTTTTACCGGGCTCTTTCTCACCTCTCTTTATTTGAGGAAGTTTCCCAAATATAACCTCCTTGAGCTCAAAGTCCTCTTTGTCCTCTTTGTCTTTTTGATCATCATCAAAGGCCTTGAAAATTCCTTGGTCTTAAAAAAGATTGCTTCCAAAATAGAAGATGGCTCCCGGGTAGCCTTTAAACTCGTCCTGACCACCTTCTTTCTCTCCATGTTTATCACCAACGATGTAGCCCTGTTGGTCCTCGTTCCTCTGACCCTTTGTCTGGAGATAGAGAGAAAAGATCTCTTGGTCATCCTGGAGGCCTTGGCCGCTAATGCGGGCTCAGCCCTAACTCCCTTTGGCAATCCTCAGAATCTCTTTCTTTATTGGTATTACAATCTGAAGCCAATTCCCTTTTTAAAGACTATTGCCCCCTTTAGCCTCACCTTTCTCTTTCTCTTGGGCATAGTCACTTTTTTTCTCTCCCCGGTGCGTCCGAAATCAGAGAAAAAAGAGATAAAATTAGGCCCTTCAGCCCTGTTTTATCTCATCTTTCTGGTCGTTTTTATCCTAGCAGCCATCAGGATCATCCCCGTAGCCATTGGGGGCCTGGTCTTTTTTTACGCCTTGTTTAGGGATCGAGAAAGCCTTAACATTGACTACGCCTTGCTCGGGACTTTTTTTTGTCTATTTGGACTTACTGAAAATCTAAAGTTCATCCTTATCTCTTCTCTCAAACACCCCGAACACGTGTTTCTCCTCTCAGCCGGGCTTAGTCAGATGATTAGCAATGTCCCTGCTGCCCTGCTCTTGGCCAAATTCACCACGCACTGGAAGGCCCTGCTCTGGGGAGTAAGTGTTGGTGGCTTCGGGAACCTGATCGGTTCTTTGGCCAACCTTATTGCCTACCGCCTCTTTGTTATAGACCCTGCTCTTCGTGAATCTTCTCCCAAATTTCTGTTAGAATTTACCCTCTTAGGTTATCTGGCCTTTGGCATTGGGGTGGCCTTATTTTACTTAGTGGCCCGATAATCCTGTCTAACCTAGACGTTTTTCATGAAAAAGGGACTTAAGGAGCGATTAGATAAATTACTGGTGAAACGCGGGCTTGTAGAGAGCCGGGAGAAGGCCCAGGCCCTAATCATGGCAGGTCTAGTCTACGTGAACGGCCAACGTATAGACAAGGCCGGTACCCGGGTTCCGCTTGAGGCTCAAATAGAAATAAAGGGCGAAGCCTGTCCTTATGTCTCCCGCGGGGGACTTAAGCTTGAACATGCCCTTAAAGAATTTCGTCTCTCGGTTGAAGGCCTAATCTGTGCAGATATCGGGGCCTCGACCGGGGGCTTTACCGACTGTCTCTTGCAACACGGTGCCGCCAAGGTCTACGCCATCGATGTGGGGCACGGGCAATTGCATTGGCGTTTGCGTCAAGACCAGCGTGTGGTGGTTATGGAGGGGGTCAATGCACGCTATCTCAAACCAGAAGACCTACCCGAGGCCGTGGATTTGGTGACCATCGACGTCTCTTTTATCTCGCTTACCAAGATAATTCCGGCGGCAAAAGGCCTGCTTAAACCAGGTGGTCGAATCGTTGCCTTGATCAAACCCCAATTTGAGGTCGGCCCCCGAGAGGTGGGGAAGGGCGGAGTGGTGCGTGATCCGGCTTTACATCAACGAGTCATAGAAAAGATCAAAAACTTTGCCGAAAATTTAGGCTTTACCGTCCTTGGGCTTACCGAAAGCCCCCTCCTCGGTCCGGCGGGGAACAAGGAATTCTTGATCTATCTAGGTGCGTCCGAGGAGTAAGTTTATTCTCCTTAGGCAGGAAGGACAGAAACGGGCCGGTTTTACATCGATTTCCATCACACTATTGGAATAATGCATGATGCACGGGCTTTCGCAGTGATCAAGCCCCAAGGCATGTCCCAGTTCGTGAAGGGATTCCTTGACCACCCGTTCGTAAAGGACGCGATCATTGGGGGTGAGGTGATAAAAGCTGTTGTCCAGACGGCGATAAGAGATGATGGAAGTGGCCTGTTTCAGGATAGAGATCCCAAAGACAAAATGAAGATCCATGGCGTATAGATCAACGGCGGTGATGCCCAGTTTGAGGCGAGAAGAGGTGGGCACATTGTCCCGGAGGTGTCGCACCAAATCGTCAGCCCGAAATTGTCCCCGATCCGAGTCAAAAAAGGAGGGAGGAAGGGGTTGAGGTTCTTCAAAGAAGACCCCAAGCCCTAAATTTTCATAGATCCCACCGGCAATGGCGTCGATTACATCCTGCCGTACATCCCCGAAAGGCACCAAAGAAACCGCCTCAAACATCGATTTCACCTTCTCCTGTAGTGAAATTCTGTCCCGCTATTTTAAACACGCTTTTTACGAGATCAAAGGGTTCCCTTTGCAGGGGATAATTTCCGAATAAGAACGGCTCGTTCCAGGATCCGTTCCCATTTTTCCTCACGAAAAATGGGAACAGAATTTAGAATTTTCAAAAATATGTTTATTATTAAAGAATAAACTCTGAAAGCTTGGAGGGATAAATGAGTCTTCCTCAAATAGAAATTCGTTATACGATTGAAGATTATCGCCGGTGGGAGGGTGATTGGGAGCTTATTGAAGGCATCCCCTATGCCATGGCTCCTTCTCCTTTGGGGCGGCATCAACTGATATGTTTAATTTTGGGAAGTTTTTTAGAAGAACAATTAAGAGAATGTGCCGAGGAATGTTTTGTCTATCCCGAACTTGATTGGATAATAGATCAGGAGACGGTAGTTCGCCCGGACCTTGTATTGGTATGTCGGCGTATATCGGAATATCTGACAGAGCCCCCTCTTGTGGCGGTGGAGGTGGTCTCGTCGAATACAGCCCGTAAGGATGAAATTCTCAAATTTGCCCTCTATGAACGTGAAGGCGTAAAATACTATGTCCTGGTGTATCCAGAGCTGAAAAAGGCCCGTATTTTTGCCTTAAAAGAAAAAAAGTTTGAAAAAGTCTTTGACGGAAGCGAAGGGCGCTTTACCTTTGACGATTTGCCATGCCAGGTAAGCCTAGATTTTGACCGCCTCTGGCAGCGTATTTTGGGGAAATAACCTGTAGGACTTCGCCGATCTCCTGCTCGGTAACCCTTAGCATGGAGGAGCAAAAATAGGCAAGTCGGATCTTGACTTCTCCGGTGTTTAAAAAAAGCTAAATACTCTCCTCCCATTTGGAGGGCTAGTCAGTTTCTGCGAGTGCCTATCCTTGCCATCTCTTCTAGAAGATTGAAGACAGAGCATGTCTAGCAACCCGACCGTTTACCAGTCAAGAAACGAATTATCGCTTAGAGCTCGGATAGAAAACTT
>CAZROA010000101.1:0-42325 GCA_964601575.1 uncultured Thermodesulfobacteriota bacterium | reverse complement strand
GGAGGTAGAGCGAGATGAGCAAGCAGAAGTTTGAGAGGCGGAAGCCGCACCTGAACATTGGGACGATTGGTCACATTGACCATGGGAAGACGACGTTGACGAGTGCTATTACGCGAGTCCTTTCGACGAAGGGATGGGCGGAGTGGATACCGTTTGACGATATTGACAAGGCACCGGAGGAGAAGCAGAGGGGGATTACGATTCAGTTGGCGCACGTGGAGTATGAGACGGAGAAGAGGCACTATGCGCATGTGGATTGTCCTGGTCATGCGGACTACATCAAGAACATGATCACCGGGGCGGCGCAGATGGACGGGGCGATTTTGGTGGTAGCGGCCACAGATGGGCCGATGCCGCAGACCCGGGAGCACATATTGTTGGCGAGGCAGGTGAATGTGCCGGCGATTGTGGTGTTCATGAACAAGACGGACATGGTGGATGATGAGGAGTTATTGGAGTTGGTGGAGTTAGAGATAAGGGAGCTTTTGAGCAAGTATGATTTTCCTGGGGATGATGTACCGGTGATCAGGGGTAGTGCGTTGAAGGCTTTGGAGTGTGGGTGTGGGAAGGAGGATTGTCAGTGGTGTGGGCCGATATGGGAGCTGCTGAAGGCGGTGGATGAGTACATACCGGAGCCGAAGAGGGAGATGGACAAGCCGTTTTTGATGCCGATAGAGGACGTGTTCAGCATCAGTGGGCGAGGGACGGTGGTGACGGGTCGAGTAGAGAGGGGAGTGATCAGGCCTGGGGATGAGGTAGAGATAGTGGGGTTGAGGCCGACGGTGAAGACGGTAGCGACGAGTGTGGAGATGTTTAGGAAGATTTTGGATGAGGGATTGCCTGGGGACAACATAGGGGTGTTGTTGAGAGGGATAGGGAAGGACGAGGTAGAGAGGGGGCAGGTATTGGCGAAGCCAGGGAGTATAACGCCGCACACGCGATTTAAGGCGGAGGTATACGTACTGACGAAGGAGGAAGGGGGGCGGCACACGCCGTTTTTCAATGGGTATAGGCCGCAGTTTTATTTTCGGACGACGGATGTGACGGGAGTGGTGACGTTACCGGAGGGGGTAGAGATGGTGATGCCGGGAGACAATGTGGAGTTAGAGGTACAGTTGATCAAGCCGGTAGCGATGGAAGAGGGGTTGAGGTTTGCGATAAGGGAAGGTGGACGGACGGTAGGTGCTGGTGTCGTTACCAAAATTCTGGAATAATATAGGTGATCGGTTATGGCCAAGTCCGAGGTAAGGATTACTATTCATCTCCAGTGTACGGAGTGTAAACGGCGTAACTATACAACGACCAAGAACCGGCGTAATACTCCGGATAGGCTTGAGCTTAGAAAATACTGCCCTTGGGATCGTAAACATACCATTCATAGAGAAGTGAAGGGTAAATAGTTCATACGCAGGCCAGTAGCTCGAACGGTAGAGCACCGGACTCCAAATCCGGGGGTTGGGGGTTCAAATCCCTCCTGGCCTGCCATTTTTTATGTCCTTTTAAGAGGAAAAGATGGCCAAGAGGAAGACCAGGGCTAAAAGGAAGACGGTTAAGGTTGCTGAGGAGAAGGGCAAAGTCCTTCCCCTTCAGAAACAGGTTGGTTTTATCGAGCGAGCGAAACAATTTCTCTATGAGGTCAAGATAGAGTTTAAGAAGATCACTTGGCCCACCCGAAAGGAGACCACGGGGACGACGGTAGCTGTAATCAGCTTTTCTTTGTTTGTGGCCGCTTATTTGGGTTTGATAGACATACTCCTTTCTAAACTGGTACAGTGGTTGGTCTACTGAGATGGCACAGTTTTGGTACGTGATTCACACTTACGCGGGCTTTGAAAAAGAGGTCAAGGAGCGGCTTCGTCAGGCCTTAGAGGAAGCCGGTCTTGGGGATCGAGTTTCGGAGATCGTTGCCCCTCCAGAAAAGATCATCGAGATAGTCGGGGTAGAAGGAGGGCCTATCGCTAGGCGTTTCTACCCGGGCTATCTCTTGGTACGGATGGAGGCCACTCCGGAGGTCGTCGAGGTCATCAGAGGGGTGGATAAGGTGGTCGGTTTTATGGGGGGTGATAAGCCCCTTCCACTTCAGGAAGAAGAGGCCCAAAAGATCCTAGAGCGACTTAAACAGGTGGAGATCAAGCCCAAGCCGCGATATCAATTTGAACCCGGTGACAGGGTTCGGGTTATCCAAGGACCCTTTGCAAATTTTCATGGCGTGGTAGATGAAGTGAAGCCTGAAAAAGGGAAGGTAAGGGTCTTGGTCAGTATCTTTGGGCGCGAGACGCCAGTAGAGCTAGAGTTTGCTCACGTCCAAAAAATTTAGAGGTTCGAGGTGAAGTCTGATGGCTAAGAAGGTCATTGCGGTCGTAAAGTTGCAATTACCGGCAGGGCAGGCCAATCCTTCGCCGCCGGTAGGTCCGGCCCTTGGTCAGCATGGAGTAAATATCATGGAATTTTGTAAGGCCTTTAACGCCAAGACCAAGGGTCAAGAGGGGATGATCATTCCGGCGGTGATCACTATTTACGCCGATCGTTCTTTTAGTTTTATTTTGAAGACCCCTCCGGCTTCTGTGCTTCTCAAGAAGGCTGCTGGTATCGAGAAAGGGGCCTCTAATCCGAAGAAAGAAAAAGTTGGGCGGGTGACCAGGAAACAAATAGAAGAGATTGCCAAGATCAAGATGCCTGATTTGCAGGCTGCTGATATGGAAGCCGCTATGCGTACCATTGAGGGTACGGCGCGTTCTATGGGTATAGAGATCGTCGATTAGGAGTCAGGGCCATGGCTAGAGGGAAAAAATATCGGGATGCGAAGGCGAAGATTGATCGGACTAAGCGTTATACCTTTGAGGAAGCGGTCAAGTTGGCCTTAGAGAATGCCTACGCCAAGTTTGACGAGAGTGTGGATGTAGCAGTGGTCCTTGGGGTTGATCCTCGTCATGCGGATCAGATGGTTCGTGGTTCGGTGGTCCTCCCTCATGGTACGGGAAAATCTCCACGGGTAGTGGTCTTTGCCAAGGGCGATAAGGCCAAGGAGGCCGAGGCTGCTGGGGCAGACGTGGTCGGCGCCGAAGACCTGATCAAGAAGATTCAAGAAGGCTGGCTTGATTTTGATAAGGCGGTAGCCACGCCGGATATGATGCCTCTGGTTGGGCGTATTGGGAAGATTCTTGGCCCACGAGGGTTGATGCCCAGTGCCAAGACGGGCACGGTTACCTGGGATGTGGCCAAGGCGGTCAAGGATATCAAGGCTGGTAAGGTAGATTTTAAAGTAGACCGGGCTGGTGTGCTTCATGCCCCGGTAGGCAGGGTGTCTTTTGGTCAAGAAAAAATTTTGGAAAATTTGGCCGCCTTTTTTGATGCCGTTTTAAGGGCCAAACCCTCGGCGGCTAAAGGTCAATATATAAAAGGGGTGACCATTTCGACCACTATGGGCCCAGGGATCAAGGTCGATCCGGCTGAAGTAAGACGATTAGTAGAAAAATATTCCAAAGAATGATTTCCCGGTTGGTCCCCCGGGAGGTCATAGGCTTGCGCCCGGCGCAGCCGTGTCAAAGACAGTAGGTACACCCAGGGTGTTTAATCGGGAGTCTTCCCGGCCTACCGAGACCGTGGGTGACCTCTGCCTTTGACATTAAAAATGTCAAAGGAAAGGGGGGAAGAGATTGCTTACTAGAAAACAGAAAAAAGAGATTGTCCAAAGGCTCCGTGAGGATTTTGAAAAGGCCCAAGCGGTGTTTGTGACCACCTTTAAGGGCATGACCGCCGAGGAGAGCAATCAGTTACGTCAGGCCTTGCGGGAAAAGGGAGCCAGGTATCAAGTGGTCAAGAATACCTTGCTCCGTCTGGCCAGCTCCGGGACTTCGACAGAGCCCCTTCAGCAATATATTGAGGGGCCCACAGGGATTGCTATTGCCTACGAAGATCCGGTGGAGGTGGCCAAGGTCCTGGTGGAATTTGCCAAAGAACACGAGTCACTAATCAATCGCGGTGGCGTCCTCCAGGGCAAGGCCGTGGAGCCGGCGGCCCTTGAACAGTTGGCCAAGCTGCCCAGCCGCGAGGTCTTGTTGGCTCAACTACTTGGTACCTTACAGGCTCCGCTGGCCAACTTTGTCCAGCTCTTGGCGGCTATTCCGCGTAATTTCTTGTATGTCTTGAAGGCTATCGAAGAAAAAAAGGCCGCTCAGGCGGCTTAAAAAATAAAAGGAGGTTTGGAAAATGGCGGTGACCAAAGAGGAAGTAATCGAGTTTATCAGCAATATGACGGTTTTGGAGCTATCAGAGTTTATTAAGGAGCTCGAAGACAAATTTGGTGTCTCGGCAGCGGCCCCGGTGGCGGCGGTAGCGGCGGCTGTGCCTGGGGCAGCGGCGGAAGCGGCTCCGGCGGAAGAAAAGACCGAGTTTGACGTGATCCTTACCGGTGTTTCCGGGAATAAGATCCAAGTCATCAAGGAAGTGCGGGCGATTACCAATCTTGGTCTTAAGGAAGCCAAAGAATTGGTCGAAAGTGCTCCCAAACCAGTTAAGGAAGGAGTTTCTAAGGAGGAAGCTGAAGAGCTTAAGAAACGCCTTGAAGAGGCTGGCGCCACGGTTGAAATTAAGTAAAATTAGTTTTGACTAGATAAGTTTGGAGAGGGCCTTCCTTGAAAGGGGAGGAAAGGCCCTTTTCCGTTTTGTTTGTATCAGTTCTTTGAAGGGGAGGCGAAATATTTATGTCTGAACTTACCATTATCCCCGGTCGATTCCGTAAAAATTTTGGTCGGGTAAGACCTATTATTGATGTCCCTTATTTGATTGCCATTCAGAAGGAATCATATCAAAGGTTTTTACAGGCTAACACCGCACCCGAGGCCCGAGAAGAGATCGGCATTCAAGGGGCCTTAAAAAGCGTTTTCCCTATCACCGATTATACCGGGACCTGTGAACTGGAATTCGTCGATTACACCATTTTGCCTCCTAAGTACACCCCTGATGAATGTCGCGAAAAGGGGCTTACTTATGAGGCCCCTATGCGTCTGCGCGTTCGGCTCCTGACTTACGACATCGACCCTGATACCGGTGATAAGAACATCCGAGATATCAAGGAACAGGAGATTTACTTTGGTACCGTCCCCCTGATGACCGAAGACGGGATCTTTATCATCAACGGGACAGAGCGGGTGGTGGTCAATCAGCTCCAGCGCTCTCCGGGTATCTTCTTTGATCACGACAAAGGCAAGACCCATGCCAGCGGAAAGGTCCTTTATTCCGCCCGGGTCATTCCGGTACGAGGTTCTTGGTTAGACTTTGAGTTTGACCACCGAGACTATCTCCACGTCCGCATCGACCGCCGGCGTCGTTTCCCGGCGACTACTTTCTTAAAGGCCATGGGTCTTACCACTGAGGAGATCTTGAACTATTTCTACCCGGTTGAAAAATATATCGTTGCTCAAAACCGGATCGAAAAGGTCATCAATCCAGAGGTAATTTTGGGTCAGAAGGCCCCGCTTGATATCCATCATCCTGAAACCGGCCAAGTCCTAATCAAGCGCGGGCGAAAGATCACCAAGGCGGCCTTAAAGCGTCTGCAAGAAGCGGGGATCAACTCTATCCCGGTGCCAGAAGAAGAGTTTCTTGGGAAGATAGTAGCCAAAGACGTGGTCGATCCCAATACCGGTGAGGTCTTAGTCGCCTGTAATGGAGCGATCAATAAGGAGATCTTGGAAAAACTGCGTAAGGCCGGGATTGAAGAGATTGAGTGTCTCTTCATGGACATCCACCGTCATACCCCTTGCTTACGGGATACCCTTCTCTTGGACAAGGCCAAGACCCAGGAAGAGGCCTTGATTGAGATCTATCGTCGTCTAAGACCCTCGAGTCCGCCGACCTTGGAGGTGGCCAAGGCCTATTTTCATTCCTTATTCTTTGACCCGAGCACCTATGATCTCTCCGAGGTAGGCCGTTACAAGATGAACAAGCGTTTGGGGCTTGATGTGCCTATGAATGTGCGGGTGCTGACCAAAGAAGATATTCTGGCCACCATCAAGCACCTGATCGAACTCAAAGAGACTCAGGGTCCGGCGGACGATATCGACCACTTGGGCAACAGGCGGGTCCGTTCGGTAGGTGAGCTGGTAGAGAACCAATATCGTGTTGGCTTGGTACGCATGGAGCGGGCCATCAAGGAGCGGATGACCCTTCAAGACGTAGAGGCCCTGATGCCCAACGATCTCATCAATCCTAAGCCGGTCTCCTCGGCGCTTCGGGAGTTCTTCGGTCAGGGGCAGCTCTCCCAGTTCATGGATCAGACTAATCCCCTTTCCATGATGACCCATAAGCGCCGGCTCTCGGCCTTGGGGCCTGGGGGGCTTACCCGTGAGCGGGCCGGCTTTGAGGTGCGGGACGTACATTATACGCATTACGGACGTATCTGCCCGATTGAGACCCCAGAAGGTCCGAATATCGGGCTTATTGTCTCGCTGGCTACTTATGCCCGGGTCAATCGGTATGGCTTTATCGAGACCCCGTATCGGGTGGTCAGGGACGGAAAGATCACCAATGAGATCATTTATATGAGTGCCTTGGAAGAGGGTGATCACGTCATCGCCCCGGCCACGGTAGAGATAGATCGGGAGGGACGTATCGTCCCGGAGATGGTCCCGGCCAGGCGAGCTGGGGAATTCGTCATGGCCCGCCGTGAGGAGGTCACCCTGGTTGATCTGATCCCGGCGCAGGTGGTAAGTGTCTCTTCCTCGCTTATTCCTTTCTTGGAGCATGACGATGCTAACCGAGCCTTGATGGGTTCGAACATGCAGCGTCAGGCGGTGCCTCTGATCAAGACCGAGGCCCCTCTAGTAGGTACAGGCATGGAAAAGGTCGTTGCCCGTGATTCAGGACTGACCATTGTGGCCAAGCGTGACGGCGTGGTGGAAGACCTCGATGCCACCCGATTGGTGGTGCGCTACGAGAGCGAAAACGGTGAGGAAGACCCGGAGGTGGTCATCTACAAGCTGATCAAGTGCCGTAAATCCAATCAAAATACCAATTTTTCCCAAAAGCCGGTGGTTCGCCCTGGTCAGCGGGTCAAGAAAGGAGAGGTCTTGGCTGATGGTCCCTCTTCCCACCGCGGAGAATTGGCCTTGGGGCGGAATATTCTGGTCGCTTTTATGCCCTGGCGAGGATACAACTTTGAAGACTCGATCACCATTTCCGAACGCCTTGTCCGAGATGATGTCTTTACTTCTATTCATATCGAAGAGTTTGAGTGTGTAGCCCGTGAGACCAAACTGGGCAAAGAGGAGATCACCCGTGACATCCCCAATGTGGGGGAAGAGGCCCTGGAGAACCTTGATGAAAGCGGAATCGTGAAGGTTGGGGCCTACGTGAAGCCGGGTGACATCCTGGTCGGAAAAGTGACTCCTAAGGGTGAAACCCAACTCTCTCCAGAGGAGAAGCTCCTCCGAGCCATCTTTGGTGAGAAGGCCAGTGACGTCAAAGATACCTCGCTGAGGGTGCCTCCGGGGATAGAAGGCATTGTCATCGATGCCAAGGTCTTTACGCGTAAAGGTGTGGAAAAAGATGCCCGGGCCAAGGAGATCGAGGACCGGGAGATCGCCAAGCTCTTAAAGGATCAGGAAGATTTTCTAGAGGTAGTCCGTCGGAGCACCTTAAAGCGTCTTGAACGTCACCTGACAGGGAAGACCGCGGCGGCGACCATCAAGGATCGTCACGGTGAACCCATTATCTCCAAAGGTGAACCTATTACCGCTGAGGTCCTGGAGCGGATTCCTCTGCCCAAGGTCAGGGAGTTAGTGGCTGGTGAGCGCAAGAAGAAGGATCCAGTGGTGGAAGATATCCTGCGCAATTATGAGGTCAGGGTGGAAGAGATCCGCCAGATGTTTGAGGAAAAGATCAACCGTCTGAAGAAGGGTGATGAGTTACCCCCTGGGGTGCTCAAGGTGGTTAAGGTCTTTGTGGCTATGAAACGCAAGCTTCAGCCTGGTGACAAGATGGCCGGGCGTCACGGAAACAAGGGCGTAGTCTCTAAGGTGGTGCCCATTGAGGATATGCCTTATCTCCCCGATGGTACCCCGGTGGATATGGTCCTTTCTCCCCTGGGTGTGCCTTCGCGGATGAATATCGGACAGATTCTTGAGACTCACCTTGGTTGGGCCTCAAAAGAGGTGGGGCGAAAGGTGGCTGAACTGGCCAAGAATTATCAGGTTCAGGCGGTCAAACAGGTGCTCTCCGAGCTCTTTAGTCCGGATGAATTAGAGATTCTCCTCAAAGACAAGAGCGATGAAGAGATCTTGGAGCTGGCCAAGTCCTTTGAAGATGGAATTCCGGTGGCCACGCCGGTCTTTGACGGGGCCAAGGAGTCAGAGATCAAGAAGTGGCTAAAGATGGCCGGCCTTTCCGAGACCGGACAAACCATCCTTTACGACGGGATGACCGGGGAGCCTTTCCGCGAACCGGTGACCGTGGGGTATATGTATATGCTTAAGCTCCACCACCTCGTGGATGACAAGATCCACGCCCGTTCTACTGGGCCATATTCCCTCATTACCCAACAGCCTCTGGGTGGTAAGGCCCAGTTCGGTGGTCAGCGTTTGGGTGAGATGGAGGTCTGGGCCATGGAGGCCTACGGGGCAGCCTATGCCCTCCAAGAATTCCTTACGGTCAAGAGCGATGATGTCACCGGTCGGACCAGGATGTACGAGCGTATTGTCAAAGGCAATAACTTCCTTGAAGCCGGGTTGCCCGAGAGTTTCAAAGTCCTGGTCAAGGAATTACAAGGTCTATGCCTCGACGTGGAATTGATCGAGGAAGAATAAGTAAAGAGCCGTAACAGGATCTGTTCCCATTTTTTTTCGTAAAGACGGGAACGGATCCTAAAAATTTTTAGAAGGGGTGAAATCTTATGGAAGATCTCCTTTCCTACTTTACCAAGCCTAAAGATCCGATGAGCATCAAGGCGGTAAGGCTTGGTCTGGCCTCACCGGAAAAGATCCGCGAATGGAGCCATGGTGAGGTCAAGAAACCGGAGACCATCAATTACCGGACCCTTAAACCCGAGCGCGATGGTCTCTTCTGTGCCAAGATCTTCGGTCCGGTGAAGGACTATGAGTGCCTCTGCGGTAAATACAAGCGTATGAAACACCGCGGCGTGATCTGTGAAAAGTGCGGGGTTGAGGTCATCCAGAGCAAGGTCCGCCGCGAGCGTATGGGGCACATCGAATTAGCGGCCCCGGTGGCCCATATTTGGTACCTCCGGAGTATTCCGAGTAAGATCGGGGCCCTCCTTGACATGACCCTTAAGGAGCTTGAGAAGGTCCTTTATTTTGAAAACTTTGTCGTCATCGAGAGCGAAATCCCGGAGCTTCCGGTGGGTACGGTGCTCACCGAGGAGAAATATCAGCAGATGCTCCAGAACTACGGGCCGCGGTTTAAGATCGGCATCGGGGCTGAGGCGGTGCGTCAGCTCCTCCAACAACTCGATCTACAGAAGCTCTCCCAAGAGCTGCGTGAGGAGATGGCCAAGACCAAGAGCGAGGCCAAGCGCAAAAAACTCGGCAAACGGCTGCGGATCGTCGAGGCCCTTCGTGATTCCGGGAATCGACCGGAGTGGATGATCCTTGACGTCATCCCGGTCATTCCACCGGACTTGCGGCCTTTGGTTCCCCTTGAGGGTGGACGGTTTGCCACCTCTGACCTTAACGATCTTTATCGCCGGGTGATCAACCGGAACAACCGCCTCAAGCGTCTTATTGACCTTGAGGCCCCGGATATCATCATCCGCAACGAGATGCGGATGCTCCAAGAAGCGGTGGACACTCTCTTTGATAACGGTCGTCGCGGTCGTCCGGTGACCGGGCCCAACCGGCGTCCGCTAAAGAGCCTTTCCGACATGCTCAAGGGCAAACAAGGGCGTTTTCGGCAGAATCTACTCGGTAAACGGGTGGATTATTCCGGGCGTTCGGTCATCGTCGTCGGGCCGGAGCTCCGGATGCATCAGTGTGGTTTACCGAAGAAGATGGCCCTTGAGCTCTTCAAGCCCTTCATCTACCACTGGCTGGAGAAGAACGGCCATGTGACCACCATCAAGAGCGCCAAAAAGATGGTAGAACGAGAAGATCCATTGGTGTGGGATGCCTTGGACGAGATCGTCAAGGAACATCCGATTATGCTTAACCGGGCGCCGACGCTTCACCGTCTCGGTATCCAGGCCTTTGAGCCTATCTTGATCGACTCCAAGGCTATCCAGCTCCATCCTTTGGTCTGCGTGGCCTATAACGCTGACTTTGATGGTGACCAGATGGCGGTACACGTCCCGCTTTCGGTCGAAGCGCAGACCGAGTGCCGGGTCTTATTGCTCTCGACCAATAACATCCTCCTTCCGGCCAACGGGATCCCGGTGGTCTATCCTACTCAAGATATGGTGCTTGGGATCTTCTATATGACCCAGGAGCGGCCTTTTGCCAAAGGGGAAGGTAAGATCTTCGGCAGTCGCGAGGAGGCCATCCTGGCCTATGAAGAAGGGGCGGTGGACCTCCAGGCCAAGATCAAGGTCCGTATGAATGGCAAACTGGTAGAGACCACGGTGGGCCGGGTGATCTTTTCTACCGTGGTGCCGGAAGAGATCAAGTTTGAGGAATACAACAAGCCTTTGGCCAAGAAGGCCTTACAGAAACTCATTGATCTTTCTTATCGTCGGGCCGGGGCCAAGAAGACGGTCATCTTCGCCGACCGGATGAAAGACATGGGCTATGCCTTTGCCACCCGGGCGGCGCTTTCCATCTGCGTGGACAATCTCCATATCCCCAGCAAGAAGAAGACCCTTCTTGAAGAGGCGGAGCGCAAGGTCCAGGAGATCTGGAACCAATATCACGAAGGTCTGATTACCGATGGTGAGCGTTACAACAAGGTGGTAGACGTCTGGGCCACGGTGACGGAAAGGGTCACCGAAGAGATGATCAAGGAGATGGAGACCAAGGAGTATATAGGTCCCAATGGAGAGAAGGTCATCGGGCCCAGTGGTAACCCGGTCTACATCATGGCCTACTCCGGGGCCCGTGGTTCAAAGGATCAGATCCGGCAGTTGGCTGGTATGCGTGGTCTCATGGCCAAGCCCACGGGGGAGATCATCGAGACGCCGATCAAGAGCAACTTCCGTGAGGGTCTTTCGGTGCTGGAATACTTTATCTCGACCCACGGTGCCCGAAAGGGTCTGGCGGATACGGCGCTTAAAACGGCCAACGCCGGTTATCTTACTCGTCGTCTGGTAGATGTGGCCCAGGATTGTACCATCACTATGGAAGACTGTGGAACCATCGACGGAATCGAGGTCGGGCACCTGATCGAGGGCGGTGAGATCATTGAACCGGTGTGGGATCGTGTCCTTGGGCGGGTGGCCTTGGAAGACGTGGTCGATCCGGTGACCGGTGAGGTCTTAGTTAAGGCCAACGAGGAGATCGACGAAGAGGCCGTGGCCAAGATGCGAGATGCTGGTATCGAAAAGGTGATGATCCGTTCGGTGCTTACTTGTCAGAGCCCGTATGGCGTCTGTGCCAAATGTTACGGTCGCGATCTAGCCACCGGGCGGATGGTGGAGATCGGTGAGGCAGTAGGAGTCATTGCCGCCCAGTCCATTGGTGAACCGGGTACCCAGCTTACCATGCGGACCTTCCACATCGGCGGTACGGCAAGCCGGGCGGCAGAGCAAAGTGAACACCGGGCCCAGAGTCAAGGGATGGTGAAGTTCATCAATCTGCGTACGGTGCGTCGGGAAGAGGGGTATCTGGTGGCTATGAATCGACAGGGTGAGATTGCCATCATCACCAAAGACGGGCGCGAAAAGGAACGATACCCGGTGGTCTACGGGGCCCGTATCTTGGTGGAGGAAGGTCAAAAGGTGAACCCCGGTGATCTCCTGGTTGAGTGGGACCCGTTTACCACCCCGATCATTACCGAAGTTTCGGGTAAGGTGAAGTTCGGGGATATCATCGAGGGTATTACCGTGGACGAAAAGACCGACCCGATCACCGGTAAGGTGAGTATCATCGTGCGCGAATACAAACATACCGACTATCGTCCGCGTATCTCCATCAAAGACGAACGCGGACGGACCATCAAGATTGAGGGCAAGGGACATGCTCGTTATCTCTTACCGGTGGGGGCCATCATTACCGTGGCTGAAGGTGATTACGTCAAGGCCGGTGATGTCATCGCCAAGATTCCGCGTGAGACCACCAAGACCAAGGACATCACCGGTGGTCTACCGCGGGTGGCAGAGCTCTTTGAGGCCAGAAAGCCCAAAGAATACGCCATTATTAGTGAAATTGATGGCATAGTCCATTTTGATAAGGAGATCAAGGGCAAGAGAAAGATCGTCGTCCAGCCAGAGGTGGGTGAACCTAAAGAATACTTGATCCCTAAGGGCAAACACATCGCTGTACATGATGGCGACTTTATTCGTGCCGGTGAACCCTTGATCGAGGGATCAGCCAATCCGCATGATATCCTTAGGGTTCGAGGGGTGAAGGGGCTTGCCCGCTTTCTGGTGGAAGAGATCCAAGAGGTCTACCGGCTTCAGGGTGTTCGTATCAACGACAAACACTTCGAGATCATCGTGCGACAGATGCTCAAGAAGGTCAAGATCAAAGAGGTGGGCGACACCAATTTCATGATCGGTGAACTGGTGGACAAGATCCGCTTTGAGGAAGAGAACCAAAGGGTACTGGCTGAAGGCGGTCGTCCGGCGGTGGCTGAGCCCATCATCCTGGGCATTACCAAGGCCTCGCTTGCGGTAGAGAGCTTCCTTGCCGCGGCCTCCTTCCAGGAAACGACTAAGGTCCTCACCGAGGCCTCTTTGGCTGGTAAAGTCGATTATCTGCGAGGGCTTAAAGAGAACATCATCATTGGCCGGTTGATACCGGCAGGTACCGGTCGAGTCTACTATGATATGAAGGCCGAAAAGGAAGCGGCCTCCCAGGCGGCCTAAGTGATGAAAGGAGGCGGCTTTAAAGCCGCCTCCTCCCTCCATTAAATCCCCCTTCGATTCTGTCCAGATCAATTAAATAGTTGCTTGGAGAAGGAGCTTGGGCTTTAATCGGCTTAGGAAATAGGAGAGGTCAGCCATGGAGATCAGTCGTGAGGTACGGGCCAAGGTCTTGATCGAAGCCCTTCCTTATCTGCGATATTTCTATGGAAAGACGGTGGTCATCAAGTACGGTGGGCACGCAATGGTGAATCCTGAGCTTAAAGAGGCCTTTGCCCAAGATGTAGTCCTGATGAAATTTGTGGGCTTAAGACCGGTAATCGTGCACGGTGGCGGGCCACAGATCAGTCAGGTCATGGAGAAGATGGGGGTTAAACCGGTCTTTATCGAGGGCCAAAGGGTCACGGATGAGACCACCATGAGTGTGGTCGAGATGGTCCTGGTTGGCACCGTAAACAAGGAGATCGTTGGTTTGATCAATCGTCACGGAGGGCGGGCGGTGGGTCTTTCCGGTCGAGATGGTGACTTGGTCGTGGCGGAGAAGATGCAAATTTATCGTTATTCTGGAGACGATCGCCCTCCAGAGATTATAGATATTGGGCGGGTGGGGAAGGTAAAACAGGTCAATCCGCAGGTACTTGATGTCTTGATGGCCAAGGATTTTCTGCCGGTGATCGCCCCGGTGGGGGTAGGGCCAAATGGTGAGGCTTATAATATCAATGCTGACTTGGTGGCCGGGGCCATTGCCGGGGCCCTTAAGGCCGAAAAGGTGATCTATCTCACCGATGTCGAAGGGGTAAAGGACAAGACCGGGGAATTATTGACCAGCATTGATCTAAAAGAGGTAGAGCAATTATTAGAGGCTGGTGTGGCGAAAGGAGGGATGATCCCCAAACTTAAAAGTGCCCGTAAGGCCATTCGAGCTGGGGTAAAAAAGGCCCATATTATCGATGGTCGCGTCCCTCATGCCATTTTGTTGGAGATTTTTACCGACCACGGGGTGGGCACGGAAATCGTGGGAGAAAGAGATGTCCGAAAGGCAACGACTGTTTGAACTCCTGTTTGAGCGTTCCTTTCTTTACCGGGAAGAAGGCTTTCTTCTGGCCTCTGGGAAGAGGAGCCCTTATTACCTAGATTGTAAAAAGACCACCCTCTGCGCCGAGGCCTTACCCCTCATAGGGAAACTCCTTTGGGAGGAGATCAAGGATTTGGGGGTGGAAGCCGTAGGCGGGCTTACCCTTGGTGCCGATCCCTTAGTAGCTGCGGTGTGTTTTCAGGCCGGTCTGGAGGGAAAGGAGCTTGAAGGGTTCATCGTACGCAAAGAGGCCAAAGGTCATGGGACCAAACAATGGCTTGAAGGGCGTGTTTTGGCGGGAATGAGCTGTGCCATCCTCGAAGACGTGGTGACTACCGGGGGGTCCAGTCTCAAGGCGGTGAAGCGGGCGCGAGAAGCAGGTCTTCAAGTGGTGGCGGTGGTCACCCTGGTTGACCGAGGAGAAGGGGGCGAGGAGGCCATCAGAAAAGAAGGTCTTGAATTCAAGGCCATCTTCCCCATCGAAGAGTTTTTAAAGCGCAGAGGGATATCTTAAAAACCAAGCTTTTTAAAATTTTTTGAATATTTAAGTCTCATTTTTTCTCATTCTTTCTATTAATTCTCTTCTAAAGCTTAATTTTATCTAAATTTTAGCCAGTATATAGCCTAGCCGAAAATAAAGGTGAACCCTGCTTGTAAGGAGGTTTGTGTGACCACGAGAGAATTATTCCAACAGTTGAAGGCTCTCAATTCCGCCTGTCGGGAGGCTTTGAGTGCAGAGGATTTCAAAAAGGTTAATGCCTTACTGCAGTTGAAACGAGAATTGTTTCAATTCTTGAAGCAGATGACCTTTACACCAGATGATCTTCCTTTGGTTCGCGAGGCCTTGGCGGAAGAAAAGGCCCTGGCTGGTTTGGCTATCCAAAAGAAAAGAGATTTGCAAGGGAGGTTAAAACAGATGGCGTATCATTAGTTATGGGGGTCGTTATGCAAGTAAATGAAGTCTCCAGCAAAATTGGTGAGATGGTTACCCCCTCGGCCCAAGGTCTCCGACAGGAGATGAATCGTTCTCCTACACGAGAAAAGAAGGGGATGCCGGAGGCAAGTTCCTGGTCTGGGAAGGAGCTTTCTTGGAAGAAAGAAGAAATCGAAGGGGTGGTGGATGCGGTCCAAAAATTTTTAGATAGATTGAACGTGCGTTTGGTCTTTAGTATTCACAAGGAGACCGGAGAGGTGGTGGTGAAGGTTGTTGATCCGAAGACTAACAAGGTCATTAGACAAATTCCTCCGGAGGAGTTGTTAAAACTTCAGGAAAAGCTTGATGAACTTTTGGGCATCCTTTTTGAGGCGAGGGCCTAGAGTCGGAGACAGGGCCTAGGGTGGAAGAGATCAAGGAACCTATTCAGATTCTCATTGCCGATGATGATAAGGCCTTTCGGGCCCTTCTTTGGGAGACCTTGAAGACCCCTGCACGTGAAATCCGTTTGGCCGCTAACGGTCGCGAGGCCCTAGAGATCTTAAAAGAAAAGAAATTTGATTTGTTGATTACCGATATTCGTATGCCTGAGATGAGCGGGATAGAGCTCTTGAAGGAGGCCAAGAGATTGCAACCTCATCTCTTGGTCATCATCATTACTGGTTATGCCTCGTTGGAAACGGCTATCCAGGCCTTAAAAGAAGGGGCCTATGATTACATACGAAAGCCCTTTAACCTCGAAGAACTCAAAGTAAGCGTAGAAAATGCTTGTATACGCGTCCTTTTAGAGAGGGAAAACCAGCGTCTTTTGGAAGATTTAAAAAAGGCCTATCGACAATTGAAAGAACTGGAGAAGACAGAAATCAGTGCCTCTTCTCCGCGGGATTTCTTATCCGAGTTAGAGAGACTGGCACGTTTGCGCAAAGAGGGGTTCTTAAGGGAAGAAGAATACGAAACCCTCAAACGCATCTTGATCGAACGGATTGATTGACATGTTGGAAGAAAAATTTAACGTCTTAATTGTTGATGACGACGACGTCCTCAGAGAGAATCTAAAGCTGGTTATTACCAGCATAGATGGTTTTTATGCTTACGAGGCCTCCGATGGTTATCGGGCCCTTGAGATCCTCTATAAATACCCTATTGATGCCATATTATTAGATGTAAACATGCCCGGATTAAGCGGGCTTGAAGTCCTTAAAATGATCAGGCAGGCTGGATATAAGAATCTTTCTGTTATTTTGATGACTGGTTATCCTTCTATCGAGCTCTCTGTAGAGGCCTTACGCAACGGAGCTACCGATTTTCTAATCAAACCATTTACCTTTCAACAATTAAAAAATGTCCTTCAAAAGGTAAAAGACAAACAAAGTCTTCCGCTGGATGAGAGTTATGCCTCTTTAGTACGTCTTTTAAAACAAAAGATTCGCGAACAAACCATCCTGTTTACCGTCAGCGATCGTCTAACCTCCAGTGGAAATGTTACTCAGCTTTATAAAGAAATTGTTTCTCTCAGCCGAGAATTTACCTCTTCGGAAGAGGCCATTTTTTACCTACTCGATTGGAAAAAGGCCTGTTTACTCCCGGCGGTTTGGGAAGGTTATTCAGGGACCCCGCCGATTTTGAGTCTTCTTAAAGAAGATCATCCAGTAATCAAGGCCTGTAAAGATAATCTTCCGTATATCCTTCCGGCTCAAAATGGTCATAAATCCAGTCTGGCGGTCCCCTTTCAGATCAAGGGGGAGACCTTTGGTGGTTTGGTCCTCTTCAGAAAGACGCCTTATCACCAGGAAGATCTCTTTGTGACCAATTTAATCTTGGAAAGGGCTGCCCCTCTGGCGGAGAATTTTATCCTTTACGAAAGTATCTTTTTGAATCTCCATGATGCCTTACGAGCCTTGGTAAAGACCCTGGAAGCCAAAGACCCTTACACCAAAGAACACTCTGAGAGGGTAACCAATTTGGCCATTCGTTTGGCTGAGGCCATGGGGCTTTCCGAGGGAGAGATTGAGAGCCTTCGATTCGCTGGGCACTTACACGACATCGGCAAAGTGGGCATCCAAGACAAGATCTTGTTAAAACCGGCTAAACTAACTCCGGAAGAATACGAAATTATTAAAAAGCACCCTATCATCGGGGCGGAGATCGTGGGGCACATTGGTCTTTTAAAGGACGAGGTTTTGATTATAAAACATCATCATGAACGTTGGGACGGGAAGGGCTATCCTGATGGTTTGGCCGGGGAAGAGATCCCCTTTTTGGCCAGGATATTGGCGGTGGCAGACACATATGACGCCATGACTTCTAGGCGGCCTTATCGCCCGCCGCTTTCTCATGAAGAGGCCCTTAAAGAGATAAGAGAAAATGCCGGTAAACAATTTGATCCTTATGTCGCTCAGGCCTTTTTGGATCTTTGGGCCAAAGAAATCCCTGTAAGGGAGTTAGATCATGGAAGATCTGTGTCGGGATCTATTGCGTAAGGCGGCTTGTGGTTTTTTGGTGCAAGGTCATGTCCATAATATGAGTGGTCCTCTTCAAATCTTGTCTATGCAAGTAGAATTAATGAAGACCCTTTTTGAACGGATACCCGAGGCTGATCCTGCCAGGACGGTGGCCTTTATCCAGGACCAACAAAAAAAACTAGACCAGATTGCCGGTCAGGTAGAAAGACTACGGGCCCTTTTGGCCTCAATAAGCGAAGTGACCGAAGAACTCCCTACCACCTTAGACCTTAATGAGGTCCTTCAAAAGGAGTTAGTCTTCTGGGAAGGTGACCTGGTCTTTAAGCACGAGGTCTCTAAAGAGCTTGACCTAAGCCCCGAGCCCCTTCTCTTTTATGCCTCTCCGGCAGCGATAAACCAAGGCCTCTGCGCCCTTTTTTGGGGATTTGTTCCAGCCCTTTCCGAAAATCGGGGTAGTCTCCGGGTAACCACCGAAAAACAGCCCCAGGGCCCGAAGGCCACTATTTCTATGACCGGTGTCGAACTTTCTCTTGATAATCCGTTTTTTGAAATAGCCTCTGAACTACTTTCTCCTTACGGTGGAGTTACGCTTAAGCCACAGACTATCACCTTGGAATTTCAAAAGAAGTGAACCCTGAGCGCCTTTGGTATTTGGCCCTAGCTTTGATCCCTGGCATGGGCCCCCTTCGATTTAGATTGGTTTGTGAAAGACTCGGTTCCCCGGAAAGGGCTTTTTATGCCTCAGAGAAAGAATTGAAGGCCATAGGTCTTCCGGCCTCTTTGGCCAAACTACTTGATCCGCATGAAGCCCTGGCCAGAGCTAAAAAAGAGTATGAAGACTTGTGCCGTTTGGGAGCAGATTTTTTGACCTTAGAAGATCCAGAGTATCCCCCGCTTTTGAGACATATCTTCGATCCGCCTCCGGTGCTTTTCTATAAAGGCTCTTTGAAATGGGGCGACTATCTTTTGGCGGTGGTAGGGTCTCGGGCTGCTACTTCTTATGGCAGACGAATAACCAGAGAATGGGTGAAAGAAATAGTCCGTGCCGAAGTGACCATTGTTAGTGGTTTGGCCCGGGGAATCGATACCACGGCCCATGAAGCCGCCCTTGAGGGTGGAGGACGGACTATAGCCGTCTTGGGCTGCGGCCTTGACCAAGATTACCCACCTGGGAATCGCTATCTAGCCCAACGAATTGCCCAAAAAGGGGTCCTCCTTACCGAATTTCCCCTGGGGACAAGGCCTAGGCCACAGAATTTTCCGGTGCGCAACCGAATTATTAGCGGGCTATCGCAAGCGGTTTTGGTGGTAGAGGCTAGTCCGCGGAGTGGCTCTCTTATTACCGCTCGTTTGGCCGCCGAACAAGGACGAGAGGTGATGGCTATTCCTGGGGCGGTATATTCTTACCGCAGCCATGGGTGTCATCGTCTCATAAGGGAAGGTGCCCTGTTGGTCGATCGCCCTGAGCAGATTTTAGAAGTCCTGGGCCTGTCCGATCTATCTTTTGGGTCTGGACCAGGTGATTCTAAGGCCAAAGAGAGATTGACACTTGCCCCAGAAGAGGCCAAAGTTTGGCAAGTTATGGAGGTGTATCCTCTTCACCTGGACGAGATCGCTCATCGAGCAGGAGTGGAAGTTTCTCAGGTTTCGGGTATCCTTTTGGCTCTTGAGTTAAAGGGAATGGTTCAGAGTATACCGGGTAACTTCTATCAGAAGGTCATCGAATGATGAAAAAAGGATTGATCATCGTTGAGTCACCAACCAAGGTCAGGACTATCAAAAAGGTAGTCGGGCGCGATTTTGTGGTGGAGGCCTCGGTAGGGCACATCAAAGATCTTCCGAAGAGTCGTTTAGGGGTCAAGATCGACAACGGTTTTGAGCCAGAATACGTGACTATTCGTGGCAAAAGGGAAGTAATCAAAAGGCTTAAACAAGCGGCTAAAAAGGCTCAAGAGATCTATCTCGGTCCTGATCCAGATCGAGAGGGAGAGGCCATCGCCTGGCATATCGCCGAAGAACTGAGAAATTTGGGCAAGCCTATAAAACGTTTGCTCTTGTATGAACTTACCGAACGCGGGATCAGAGAAGCCTTGGCCCATCCGGTGGATTTGGACGAGAGAAAATTCGAATCACAAAAGGCCCGGCGTATCCTTGATCGTTTGGTAGGTTATAATCTTTCTCCCCTGCTCTGGGAAAAGGTGAAGAGGGGGCTTTCCGCCGGACGGGTCCAATCCGTGGCCTTGCGTCTTATTTGCGAGAGGGAAAGGGAGCGTGAGGCCTTTGAGCCGGAAGAATACTGGACCATTGAAGTCTTGTTGGCCGCTGAGCAAGGCCTGATCCCGGCCAAGCTTAAGACTTACCAAGGCCAAAAGATCAGTCCTAAGAACGAAGAAGAAGCCAAGGCCATCGTCGAGGCCTTAGCCAAGGCTACTTTTCTTGTTGAGAAGGTCGAGAAGAAGACCGTTCGCCGTCGCCCGGCCCCGCCTTTTATTACCAGTACCCTCCAGCAGGAGGCCTGGCGTCGATTCAGATTCTCGGCCAAAAAGACCATGCTTTTAGCCCAGCGCCTCTATGAAGGGGTGGAACTCGGGGAAGAAGGGGCCGTAGGTCTTATTACCTATATGCGCACGGATTCGGTTCGGGTGGCCCCAGAAGCCCAAAACGAGGCCCGGCAATTTATTGTCCAAAGATATGGAAAAGATTATCTGCCAGATAAACCGCCACTCTATAAGAGTCGCAAGACAGCCCAGGAAGCCCATGAGGCCATCAGGCCTACCTCTCTTAGACGTACACCAGAACAAGTCAAAGCTTATCTGAGTAAAGACGAACTGGCCCTTTATGACCTTATCTTTCGACGATTTATCGCCTCTCAAATGAAAGAGGCCCTGTTTGAACGCACAGAGATCAAGATCGTTGCCGGTGATTACGGTTTGATAAGCAGCGGTATAGTCCTCTTGCATCCAGGTTTCTTGGTTCTCTATCGGCCAGAAGAAGAGGAAGAAGAGAAGACCCTTCCGCCGGTGGAGTCAGGTATTACCTTGCGCCTGGAGAAAATAGATCCCAAACAACACTTTACCCAGCCTCCACCCCGCTACACCGAAGCCAGTCTGATCCGGACCCTGGAGGAGAAAGGTATAGGTCGCCCTTCTACCTACGCACAGATTGTCTCGACCATCAAAGAACGTGGGTATGTAGAGACCGAAAAAGGACATCTTAAACCCACTGAGCTGGGGCTTTTGGTAAACGATCTCTTAATCGCTCATTTTCCCGATATTTTAGAGACAGGTTTTACGGCGCGTTTGGAAGAAGAACTCGATCAGATCGAAGAAGGGAAAAAGGATCGCGTTGAACTTTTACGAAATTTTTATCAGACCTTTGAAAAGATCTTGGCCAAGGCCAAGGAAGAGATGGCCTCTCTCAAGGTCGGTATCCCTTCGGGGATAAAGTGCCCGGCCTGCGGAGCGGAGATGATCATTCGTATTGGTCGAGCGGGGGCCTTTTTAGCCTGTAGTCGTTACCCTGATTGTCGCGAAACCAGAGATTACATCCGCGATGAAAAAGGAGAGCTTAAGGTCGTTGAGAAGCAAAAGACCACAGATGAAATATGTGAAAAGTGTGGTCGTCCGATGGTGATTAAACGTAGCCGTTTTGGGGAGTTTTTGGCCTGTTCTGGATACCCTGAATGTAAAAATACAAGACCGATCAGCACTGGTATTCCCTGCCCTGAGGAGGGATGTCAGGGCTACCTAGTCAAGAGACGGGCAAGAACGGGTAAAATATATTATCGATGCAGTAAAGCACCGGAATGTAAGTTCATTTTGTGGCAAGAACCTATCAAAAAGAAATGCCCTTCTTGTGGGGCCCCTTTTATGATTAAAAAGAGGCGTCGACAAGGAAATTTCTTGGCCTGTATTAGGTGTGATCATGAAGAACCCTGGGAAGAAGAATAAGATTTCGGTTCCTGAAGACCAACAAGAGGCCGAGCTTATCTGCCGCTTTTGTGGTGGGCCAGCGATCATCGTTGGGCGGTGAGCCAAGGCTCGGGTGAGGTGCCTCGCCTGCGGTATGGAACGGCCAGCCCAAGAATATGAAGACCAAATAGAGGCCTTTAAAGAAGAGATGTGTCTTCTTTATGAGCGAGATAGTTCGTCCTAAACCCGGGTTTAAGTGTGGTCCCCGGGGCCTTTTGATCCTCACCAAACCAGACTTTTTTTTCTTTAAAAAAGAACTTTCCTTTCCTTATCACCGATCTCTTTTTTTGAGCCACATCTGTTATGGAGAGACCGGGGCCTTGGCTGGTCCGGCTTTGGGGGCCCCTCAAGCGGTCATCCTCCTTGAAAACCTAATCGCCGCTGGAGTGAAAGAATGTTTAGTCTATGGTTGGGCTGGGGCTATAAGAGAAGAAGTCCCTCTAGGTCAACTTTTTTGGATAGAAACCGCTCTAAGTCTGGAGGGGACCTCAAAATTTTATGGGCCGGAGGGACTCTATAGGCCTGTTCTTTCCCCTGTTTTCGAAAAGATCATTCAGGATTTCGGTCGAGCCTCGGTGGTCTCTGTTGATGCCTTATATCGAGAAACCACGGAGTTCTGCCAGATCTATAGCCCTAAAGTCATGTTGGTGGACATGGAGGTTTCGGCCTTATATGCTGTGGCTAGTTTTCGAGGGATAAAAATTCTCGCCTTGGTTGGGATTTCAGACCGAATTTATCCCTGTCAGGAGAGAATTTCTTCTCAAGGAATGAAAAATCTTCGTCCTCGCTTACTTCAAATTTTTGGCAAGTTTTTAGGCTGCCCTCAACCTTGATCTTTGCCAAAATTTCCCTTGCCAAGATCAGGGGTTGGGTTTAGTTTCAAACGAATTCAAAAGGAGAAAAATTATGTTTGGTTTGGGTTTGCCGGAACTTTTGCTCATTTTGTTGATTGTGATCATCGTCTTTGGAGCGAGCAAACTCCCTCAGATTGGTGAAGGTTTGGGAAAAGGAATAAAAAATTTTAAAAAAGCGATCAAAGAGGGCGAAGAAGAGTCGAAGGAGGTTGAAAAATAGATGTCTAAGAACCCGATATTTAGATTTTTCAGTTCTCTTAAATTGGCTATTTTTTTGTTGCTCACCTTAGCAGCCTCTTCGATTCTAGGTACCCTTCTCCCCCAGGGTCAGCCTATAGCCTTTTACTTTCATCGTTATGGTCCTACGTTAGGTAAAATAATAAAATGGCTTCATCTTTACGATACTTATCATTCCTGGTGGTATACCACTCTTTTAGCTCTTTTTAGTATCAATCTTATTCTTTGTTCTTGGAAGAGGTTTCCTTTTTCTCTTGAACTTTATCGTCGTGATCCTTTAGCTATAGATTTAGAAAAACTTAAACGAATGCCAGTATCAGAAGAAATTCATTTAAAACAATCTTTTGAAACAGCTCTTAAGCGAGTTGAAGAGATAGTAAATAAGAGATTAGGTCAAGTTAAAAAAATTTCTTTTGATAAAGGTTTCCTTTTTTTAAAAGATAAGGCTCGTTGGAGTTATTTTTCTGTTTATATTGTTCATTTGTCTATCCTCATCATTTTAATTGGTGGAATAATTGGTTCTATCTGGGGTTTTAGAGGTAGTATCATGTTACTTGAAGGTGAATCTACGAATAAAATAGTAATAGAGAGCAAACATCGTAAGTTTATTCCTTTAGATTTTGAAATAAAATGTAATAAATTTTATATCGATTTTTATCCTAATGGTATGCCTAAAGAGTATCGTTCCGATGTAACGATTTTAGAAAATGGTAAAAAAGTTCTCGAAAAAAGTATAAAAGTTAATAAACCGTTGACTTATAAGGGGATCACATTTTATCAGGCTAATTATCAGTCTATGGCTGAAGTAGAATTGAAGTTATTTTTTAATTCAAAAGAGAAGGAATTTAGTTTAAAACCCTATGGTCAAATATCATGGCAAGAAGCAGGTATTCGTGTGGGGATGATGGATTTTGCTCGAGCTCATGGTTTACCTGCGGCAAAGATTTGGTTGATGGTTGATGATGAAGCTCCTCAAGCTTTCTGGATATTAGCCCAACATCCTAGACGTATTATGACCAAAAAAGGGCCTTTAGTGGTTATTTTGGAGGATGTCAAACCTGTTTATGCTACCGGTCTTCAAGTAAAGAAAGATCCTGGGGTATGGTTAGTATGGATAGGTTTTATATTTTTAATTTTGGGTGTTTTTGCTGCCTTTTTCTTTACGCATCAACGCTATTGGGTAGCTGTCATACCTGAAAAAAATAGTGCAAAAGTCATCTTAGCTGGTATGACTCCTAAAAGTCGTCAAACAATATTACGTAAAATAGAGGAGATAAGAGAAGATTTAGTCCAAGTTTAATTTGTGGGTCTGGCAATAATAGCTATAATTTCTTTTTCTGTTGGTCCAGATTTAGCTATTCCATAAGCCGTATAAAATAGAAAATCTATGGAAGAACTTTCACTTAATCCGTGTATTTCTTCTCCTCCTAAGCGGTAAAATGTATCTTTTAGTCTTTGTAATTGTTCAGGATTAGTAATATTTTTTTTAACTAGTTTTGCTGTTACTTGATTGGATAGTGTCCAAGTTTCTGTGCTAGTTGGAACAGTAGTTTCTAATTTCTTTATAGCTACTTGAACAGCTCCTTCTGCAAGACTACGCATTTGTTCTGTTCTTTTAATAGTTCCTGCAATTTTAACACCTATTGTACTTTCTTGAGCTAACCATACACTTAAACTAAGTAAAATTAGCAGTGAGACTAGAGCAAATACTAAAATCATTCCTTTTTGATTTTGAAAATGTTTAATCATTTTAAGGATTTAGTCTAAAAAGTTTTAGATGTTTAGGAGCTATTGTAATTGAATAAGCTCTATAGACAAAGCCATCATTAGTTGTCCCCCAGGTATTACCATTTTCTGCCTGAACTATTCGCGAAGAGCCTCTCATTGCGCCCAAGGCTTTGGTCCTCGCAATCACGGTGACTCGAACTAGGGAGATATTTTTTGTTTCAAAAGGGCTCATAGGGCAATTAGCACTTCCATCACAATACCAGGTTCCGTTCCTATCACTATAGGCAATTTGGAAATCGACTATGTTCTCAGCAAGAGGTTGAAGACCACCGCTGTTTCGATCACTCCTTCGAAGGATATAATCGTTTCCTGCTCCTCCACAATTGAGGCAATAATAAATAGCTGGTGTTAGATAGCTTCCATCAACATTAGTTGATAAATTAAGAGTATGATTACTTGAATCTAAACTAGATATTTTGGCAACTTTATTAGAGTTCGCGTTTGTAATAATATACATATTTGTTGTAAAATCTATTGTTCCATCATTGTCTAAATCAAAAGTACTTAATGTAATACTCGAAGATCCACTGCCTAAAAAAGTTATATCAGAAAAATATCCATTCCAAGCATCGTTTTCGTCTAATAGGTTCCAATAATTTATATATAATTTATCTGGATTTCCATTACCTCCATCTTCAATGTATAGAGAACAATCTATATTTTGTAATCCCCAACCAGCCATCATGAGATCTTGTCTAATAATTTCTAAAATTGTTTGGGCGTTTTCTTGAGCTATAATAATATTACTTTCTCTTGTGGATGACCAATATTGTTTTTTAAATACGGTGTAAATTGCTCCTGTTACTAAAGACATAATAAAAATAACAATTAACAGTTCAATTAAGGTTAGACCATAAATTTTAATTTTTGTTTTAATAGCCATGATTAATTTATTTTAATTGCTTCACTTTGTAAGGATATAGTGTGAATGCAGTTTGAAATATTATTTTTACAATTTGCTCCTCCCCATCCAATTTTAACAGTAATAGAAAATGAATCATTAGTTGAACCAGTTGATATGTTCCAAGTCCTTATAAATCCATTAATAAAGTCACTACCATTTCCAAAACTAGATGGATCGTCATTGGCTTGGAATTCTTCTATTTTAGATTGAGCTAATTCAACGGCTGAAGCTAATTTATCCGAAATACTATCAATATGGCTTAAAGAAATTTGAAGACTTACTAGTCCTAAAATACCAATTATAAAAATTAGAATAGCGACTAGCATTTCAATTATTGTAAAACCATTTTTATGTTTTTTCATATTTAATATATGTCTCCTATACGAATTCGACCCAAACGACTAATAACTATATCTAATTTTTGTCCTGTTAAATTTTGTAAAGTAATTGTTTTATTTGACAATCCTTGTAAAAATCCTGTTCTTTTAAAGATTATATTGCCTGTCCCTGCTATTTTATTGACTCCTTTAAATTTTTCCGAAAATCTTACCTTTGTAAGGTATGTATTTCCTGTTCCATTGCAATTTGGATCTTCAATTATGCAATAATCATAAGAATTACAATCTAATATAATTGTATGACATATACCTTTTTCCATGGCCCTGAGTTTTGCCCAATAAAAATCTTGATAAAATTGTCTAGCTGCAGCTTTTAAACGTATTGTTTCTCTAATATTTTTAAATTTAGGAATTGAAAATATAGCCATTATAGCTATAATAGCTAATACTACTATAAGTTCAAATAATGTAATTCCTTTGTTTTTCATTTCTTTTCTAACATTCCACGGAAATATACTTTATTTCTTAATCTTAAACTGATTGTTCTTACTCTATCTTTTTCTTGAATAATTATTTTATCTCGATCAGTGGTTATTTCTGGCCGACTTGGTAATCCAGATCCTAATTTTATTTTATATCCAATTACAACGTTACCGTTTTTTATTTCCTGTATATCATTAGGATTTTCGGTTTCTAATGGATTATAAGTTAAAGGTCTACACATATAATCTAAAACATATAAATATGATTCACCGCCAGCTTCGCAAGGATCATCTGATGGTATAAATGTGGTAAATAATAAATAACCACCAATAACTCTTACTCTATCTAGAACCCTTTCTCCTGGCGATAGATCATATATACAGGTGAAGCATTCATTTCCATCTGGAGTTCCGTCAGATTTAATCCAATAATGCAGATTAGAGTCAGAGGAAGAACAAGTTTCGTTAGTAAGAGATTGTGCCGGATCTAAAGTAAAAGAATAAACAGACATAATAGCATCGTCTGTTTTATCTTCTGTAGTATCAAATTTTCCTGTACCAAAATAAATATGTAATTTTCCATCACTTCCCCAGGCTAGGGTAGGTTGAATAGTAATAGGTTGTCTGTCACAACGATTAGGATTAGAGGTGTTTATATTTTTTGTTTTTTTAATGTTTGGGCATTCAATATCGGTAGATGTTATCCTGCAGGTGTAGAAATTACCACATAAATCACCAAAAAATAACAATTCATCATAAGGATCTTTATCTATATTAACGCCTATAGGACTAGCTACCGCACATGGTACATTTTCATTTATGGAACAAGTTTCACCTAGATCTTTATATATCCAGCGGCTTCCATCATCTACATTTATTCCAAATAAACTTGCCGAAAAGAACCTATTATCAAGAGAATTTTTCTCATAAGTAATAATATTTCCACCGGTAAAAGCAACCCATAAATTGTCAGATATTCTAGATACGTAAGGTTGAGAATGAGTAAATGGCATATTTTTAAGATTATCATAATTTGTAGTTATTTCATAACCATTTTTTACTATGGAAAATTCCCATAAGGGCTGAGGAGAATCAGGATCAGTAACATCTATAGCAAAATATACATCTCCCCCTTCTTTTTCTCCACCTATTAGAATACTTTTACCATTGACGTTCCAGATTTCAGGAGATAGATCAACCATAAATAGATGAGAACATGAGGTTTCTTTACCATAATCAGGATAGGCTAAATATTTTAATTCAGAAAGCAAATTACTTGGTACATAACCCCAATGATAATCAACACTTGTTCCATTCCATCTAAACATGTGTAACATTCCATCGTTAGCTCCAACAAAGACATAGAAATTGTTTCCTGATTTTTTGACAACTGGTGAAGAATAAATAATATCTCCTAATACATATCCTTTTCGATCTCTAGCTTTAGACCAAGATTCTCCTTTTACCCACTGTATTAAATCATTACAGTCAGAACTAGAAAAATATGAATCTCCATTTAAATCTAGATCATCACAAGAAATACTAAGGCCATTTTTAGTTACTAAATCATCGACTTTTTTAGTATTTGCATCATAATTTGGATTATCAAAATCATAATTACCCTCTGAGTCAGGTTTAAAAAATTGTAGATGTCCTCGCCAAATAACAGTGCCACCGTTATGAGAAAAAGCTGGTCTTATGATTATATCATTACCTATTGTTTCTTCTGACCCACTTGCTACAACAGAAGCAACTCCCATTTGGGTTATGCTTTCTAATATTTTAGTCAAAGCTAGCTCTAACTCTTCACCTCCGCTTACTTGATAAAAATGATCTGGTAAACCATCTACAGGATCTGTGTCCCATTCTTGGCAACCATCTGGACGGTCAGATGCGCTACATATATTTGGTATATCAACAGATAAACTATCTGGATTGGGATAATCTGTAACATTGAAAGGCCAATCATTATTATCTAAATCGGTAAAGCCACCATAGAGAGCTACATTTTCCATAGAACGTATTCCTTCTTCTGAATCTGAAAAAGCGTAAAGGGCATAAACTTGGACTATCTGCTTGTTTTCAAGATCGTCGCGTAAATCATGGGTATGCATATAATGGGCCGGTATAACTGGATCAATCTTTCCATTCCATTCTCCATCAGAAATTAAAATTAAATAATTTTTTCTACACCAAACATTTCGAATACAATTACAATGTTGCATTCGTTTGCAATAAGGATCTACCTCGCTTCCATGATTCATATATTGGTGATTATTTTCATAAGAGTGCATATTTTTTTGTATGAAATAATCAATAGCTTCGTCTAAAGCTTCCCCTGTTGGGGTACCATAATATGGAATTTCATGTTCTAATTTATTTATCAGGCTGTTTATATTATTTTCATGAAAACCATATCTTATTTCGCCATATCGTCCATTACTAGCATAGACCATTAAACCAAATCTTACAGCATTGAAATTTTTTTGAATAATTCCTGTTCTTTGATCTTTATCAATTTTTACTTTGGCATATCTATTAGTAAATGTGCCTATTTGACAAAAATGTCCTGGTTCATTATAGACATCAACTAGAATGTCTTTATTTTGATAATCTCCTGTATAATAAGACTCTGGCCGGACAAAAAATATACAATGTAAGTTTTGATCTGTTATATATCTCTTGGAACCTTGTGGTCTTAAAATACAAGATTCTGAATTACAATTTGCCTTACCACCTATTAAGGCTTTTAGGGCAGAGTCTATACGGCTCATTAATAGCCAATTAAGTAAATTCCCTGAAATACAATCTCCACTTCCAATTTTATCTGTATTTGTACAAGATTCATTTATCTCCCAATATCCATCAGTATCATTGTATTTATAGTATTTGTCTGAATTAAAATATCCATAATAAGTTTTTGTACTATCGTATGATTCATATACTTCTCCTGGATCTCCACAGTCAGCTACTTTAGAACTGTAATAACCATCAAATTCACACATATAATAGGCTGGAAATTGCATACTTCCTGAAAAATCCATAACTAATAATACATTAGGCTTGACATTTACAATGGTAAATGGAGGATCTTTACAATTGGAAACATCTACACATTTATCAGCCCAAACTTGGAGATTAGACCATAAGAGAATAATTATGCATATAAAAATTTTTCTAAACATTATTTGATACCTCTCTAGGCAATTTTATTAAAATAATTTTGTTATTTTTCTTTAATATGTATACTTTGTCTCCACATTTTAAACTTTCTTTCATTCGATATTGGTTGATAATTTTTACTTTTCTTCTTGGGAATTTACCATGTCTATATAAAATTATTTCTCCTTTCGAAATTTTACTTACTTTGACCGGACCTATTATTTTAAACCCTTTCTTTGTAAATTCTTCTAATATAATTATTAATGGTTTCTTTTTATTATGTTTGGGTATATTTATTTGATTAGCAAATAAAATATTGTTCCAAAACAGAAATATAATGACCGAAGTCAAAAAGGCCCACTTTTTCATTCTGTGCTCCTTTATTTTTTCTTTTAATCGTTATCGTCACTCTGATGGGAAACTTTCGTAAAAAAATCGTGAAGGAGGAACCTTTGGTAGGGAGATAGTTTGAGGGAAACGGGCCTTTAAAGGCCCGTTTTATTTCTTAATCTTCGCAAATGAGTTGCAATTGCCAAGGCAAGATTAGATAGACCAATTCGCCTTCTCCCGGATTTAAATTAGTGTCAATTCGACAAAGATGGCCGTTCTCAAAGTGTATTTTGACCTTCTTTTCGCCGCCTAAAAGATAAGAACTTATTTCAGCCAATGAAGGTAAATGTCCGGCAATAAAGATACGATTATATGATTGATATTGACTAAGAATCTTTACAGCTTCCTCTGGAGGAGCAAGAGGTTTAAATTCTGGATGTTCTTTGATGTTTTCCACCGGATAACCAGTAATTTGGGCCACTATTTCGGCGGTTTGTTTGGCTCGAGTTTTGTTACTGGAAAGGATCAAATCAAAAGAAAGCCCCATCTTTTTGATCGCCTGTGCACTGGCTTCTATTTCCTGACGTCCTTCGGGAGAAAGGGAACGGGCCGGATCTTCCGCCTCAGAAAGGGCCTTTCCATGTTGCATTAAATATAGTTCCATCTTTTCACCTCCTTTGTTTTTTAATGATATTACCTCCTCTCATTCTGATCCCAAACGTTCTTTTTATGGTCTTCTTTCTTTTAATAGTTTAAGCTATACCCAAAATATACGCGGAGTTCCAAGGGGGCCTTATGAAAAATCAGGAAGTGGCGGAAATTTTCCGAAAAGTGGCTGCCCTTTTGGAGATAAAAGGTGATAACCCCTATCGAATAAGGGCTTACCAGCGTGCGGCCCAAAATATCGAGGCCCTAACCGTAGAAGTTGAAGAGCTTGCCGCCAAAGGAAAGCTTGAGCGCATCCCTGGCATCGGTAAGGATCTCGCCCAAAAGATAAAAGAGATCCTTCAGACCGGGACCCTTTCTAAATATGAGGAATTAAAACGAGAAATTCCCCCGGAACTTCTAAAATTTCTTGAAATTCCAGGAATGGGACCGAAGAAGGCCAAAATCGTCTACGAAAAATTGGGAATCAAGACTTTAGAAGAACTAGAAAGGGCCTGCCTCGAACATCGTCTTTCTTCTCTGCCTGGATTCGGGCCTAAGACCGAACAAAATATCCTCAAAGGCCTCAAACTCCTCAAACAAAAGGTAGGGCGTTTACCCATCGGTCTGGTCCTCCCCTGGGCCGAAGAGATCGTTGCCCTCCTCAAGGCCAAGAGCCCGGTGGAACGCATCGACATTGCCGGAAGTATTCGTCGGCGTCGGGAAACAGTAAAAGACATCGATATTTTGATCACCTCTAAGAGGCCACACCAGGTCATGGATGTCTTTGTCAGCCTGCCTATGGTGGACGAAGTAGTGGTCAGGGGAGAGACCAAGACCAGCGTACGCCTGAAACAAGGGATCAATGTCGATCTTCGGGTGGTGGACCCAGAATGCTACGGGGCAGCGCTGGCCTATTTTACCGGATCTAAGGCCCATAATATCCGCATTCGCGAGCTTGGGGTGCAGCGAGGATTGAAGATAAACGAATACGGCATCTTTCGAGGTCAGAAAAGGATAGGCGGGCGGGAGGAAGAAGAGGTCTTTGCTGCGGTGGATCTTCCTTGGATTCCACCTGAACTGCGAGAAGATCGAGGGGAAATCGAGGCTGCTCAAGCCGGTAAGCTCCCGATATTGGTCAATTATAATGAAATTTTGGGCGATTCCCATGTCCATTCCAAGTTTAGCGATGGGACCGCTTCTATTGAAGAAATTGCGGCCTATGCCAAGAGTTTGGGACTCAAATGGGTAGGTATCTGTGATCATTCACAGGGTTTAAAGGTGGCCGGTGGTCTGCCGATCGAAAAGATAGCAGAAAAAAAGGAGGCTATTGCTGCCTTTAACCGGCGCTCAAAAGAGGTCAAACTACTCTGCGGTACAGAAGTAGATATTTTAGCCGACGGGAGCCTTGATTATCCAGACGAAGTCTTGAAGGAGTTTGATTTGGTCATTGCCGCTATCCATACGGGTTTTAAGCAAGACGAAGCCTCTCTTACCAAGCGCATCATCTCCGCCATGAAAAACCCTTATGTTCACGTCATCGCCCATCCGACCGGGCGCCTTTTAGGAGAGCGAGAGCCCTATGCCGTGGATATGGAAGAGATTATCAAGACCGCCAAGGAGACCAAGACCGCCCTTGAGATAAATGCCTATTTCAAACGACTGGACTTAAACGACATCCACGCCCGGGCCGCTAAAGAGGCCGGGGTGAAGCTCATGATTGGAAGTGATGCCCATATCTTAGATCAGATGAATTATCTACCTTTGGGGGTGGCTGTTGCCCGCCGTGGGTGGTGCGAAAAAGAGGATATCCTGAATACCCTTAGTTACAAAGAGCTCATTAAATACCTAAAAGAAGTCCGCCGATGGAAAAGCAGGCTTCATTAAAGGGTCCATTAAACCAGGAATTGTTCCTTTCCCTCTTTCTCTTTTTAGGTGGGCTTTTTTTTCTGTACCATTCCATCCTCTATGAGTTAGTCCAGGATTGGATTCATGATCCCAACTATTCTCACGGGCTCTTGTTGCCCCTTTTTTCCGCCTATTTTATCTGGCTTAATCGGGAGGAACTGGCTAAGACCCCCATCAGGCCTTCCCTGAGCGGCTTATTGGTCCTCTTGGTTGGCCTAGGTCTTTTACTCCTAGGTTGGATCGCTGGTGAATATTTTACGCAACGCCTTTCTTTTTTGGTCGTCCTTTTCGGGGGGTTGCTCTTTCTTCTAGGCCGGTCTTGGGTGAAAAAACTGGCCTTCCCTTTGGGGATCCTAGTCCTTGCTATCCCTATCCCTTATGTGATCTATAATGCCTTGACCTTTCCCTTAAAGCTCTTCGCCTCCAAGATGGCCACCAATCTCCTCCAATTAGTCGGCCTTTCGGTCTACCGGGACGGAAATATCATTGTCCTACCTAACATGGTCCTTGAGGTGATCGATGCCTGTAGCGGTATCCGCTCCCTCATTTCTCTCCTGGCCGTTTGTGTCATTTTGGCCTACTTCGTGCGTCGGTGGGTATATCGTATTCTTCTGATCCTCCTCTCGGTCCCCATCGCCATCGGTGTAAATGTCCTACGCGTTTTTGTCACCGGTATTCTTTCCTATAAGTTCGGTAAAGAGGCGGCGGAAGGTTTTTTTCATACCTTCTCCGGCCTTTTGGTCTTCATGATCTCCATTGTTCTTATTGGCATCATTCACTACTGGGTTAGGAATCGATGATCAAAAGGGCGCTTTTCTTAACGATAATCTTGGTCTTGTTTTCCTTTGTCCTAAGGGCGGTGAGCACCCAACACCCGATGCCTTTAAAGAAGAGCCTGGCTGAATTCCCTTCGGTGATCGATGGCTATCGCGTGGCAGATCGCGAAGAGATGGACAAAAGGGTCATAAAAGTCCTCGGGGTTGATGATTATCTGATGTGGACTTACTGCCGGAATGGCTTTTGTATCGACCTTTACATAGGTTACTTTACCCAACAAGAAAAGGGGGCGATGATCCATTCCCCCAAACATTGTATGCCTGGCGGAGGTTGGGCCCCGATCTCTTCAAAGATCATCACCATCAAGACCAAAGAAGGTACCTACCGAATCAACCGTTATTTACTCCAAAAAGACGAAGACAAGATCCTGGTCTATTATTGGTATGAGGGCCGGGGCCGGGTGGTGGCCGACGAATTGCATGATCGACTCTATCTCTTGTGGGATCGTCTCATTCGGAGGCGTACAGACGGGGCCTTGGTAAGGCTCATTGTCCCCTATACCCCGGAGAACGAAAGGCGTCTTCAGGAATTTACCAAGGCCCTTTTTCCTATCCTCAAAGAATATCTCCCTAGTTAGGCCACTTAAGGAGCATGGCCTGGGCCACTTCCCGGGCCTTTTCAGACCCTACCAAGAGCTCGACCAACTTGAAGGCAAAGGGCAGAGCCGTCCCGGGGCCTTGACTGGTGACTATATTTCCATCGACAACCACCGGCTCGTCGGCCAATTCGGCCCCGGCCAGTTCTTCTTTAAGGCTGGGGTAGATGGTAGCCCTTTTACCCTTAAGCACCCCGAAGGCGGCCAAGGCCCCTGGTGCGGCACAGATGGCCGCACACATCTTGCCTTTTTCCTGCATCTTATTGATGAGCTCTTTCACCCGCGGGTCTTTCTTGAGATTGGCCACCCCCGGAAGCCCACCTGGTAAGATGACCAGATCCAGTTCTTCTGGATCTAATTCATCGATGGTCACATCCAGGACGATTTTGACCTCCCGGGCGCTGGGGACCGGTTCTTTTTGCAGCCCGGCGATGAGGACCTCAACCCCTGCCCGTCTGAGGACATCGATGACCGTGACCGCTTCTAGTTCCTCATAACCCGGGGCTAACAAGATGGCTACCTTGGGCATCGCCTACCTCCTTAAAGAATGATTATCTTTAGAGGCAAAAGGTGATTCCAAAAAGAGGAGTGTGTATGCAAGTTTTATTTCTTACCACAGATGGCTTTGAAGATACAGAACTTTTGTGTCCTTACTATCGCCTAAGAGAGGCCGGGTATCAGGTTGACATTGCCGCCCCGGAATGGGGTGAGATCACTGGGAAACACGGATATAAAGTCCATGCCAATCTGGCGGTGAGCGAGGTCTCGCCTGATCCTTACAAACTGCTCTTTATCCCCGGGGGCAAGGCCCCTTCAGATCTGAGGCTCATCCCAGAGGTGTTAGATCTGGTGCGTGCCTTTCACCAGCAGGCAAAACCCATTGCCGCCATCTGTCATGGCCCTCAGGTACTCCTTTCTGCCGGGATCTTGAAAGGCCGTCGGGCCACCTGCTATCACAAGATCGCTAGAGAGTTACAAGCCAACGGGGTAAATTATCTGGACACCGAGGTCGTCATCGATGGGAATCTTATTACCTCAAGGGAGCCCGCTGATCTCCCGGCCCTAATGAAGACCATTCTTACCATCTTGGGAGGAACCGAATAAAAAAGACAGGACCTGTTCAGAACACCTTCCGAACAGGTCCTCCGGGAGATCTATTTTTGATTCGTGGTCGTATTTTGCTCAGTAGTTGTCGTCGACGAAGTGGTACTTGGTGGAGTAGGGATATTTTCGGTCGTCTTTGGGGCCGTGGCCTTTTCCGGGGTGGGTTTTTCAGGCATTGGTCCTTCTTGTGGGGTAGGTGGTGCCGTAGGCGTAGGGATGGTCTCTTCCACTGCCGGGGCCTTTTCCATTAAGGAACTGGTCGATTTCTTGGTAGAGAGATAGGTCAGGGCCAAAGAGGTGACGAAAAAGACGATGGCCAAGGCAGTGGTTACTTTGTTTAAAAAGGTTCCCGGGCCGGCCCCACCGAAGATGGCCTGGCTGCCGGTAAAGACCGCCCCGATCTCCGAGCCTTTACTGACGTTGACCAAGACCACCCCGATCAAAAAGATACAGGCAATGACGTGAATAATGACCAAGACCGTAAACATCTATTCCATCCTCCCAAAACGGACGATTCTGGCAAAGACCTCCGGCGACAACGAGGCCCCACCGACCAAGGCCCCGTCGATGTCCGGTCGGGCCATAAGTCCTACAACATTTTCTGGCTTTACGCTACCCCCATAAAGAATTCTGGTGGCCTCGGCAAAGTCTTTTCCAAACATATCCGCCAAGATCTGTCGACAAAACTCATGGGCCTCTTGGGCCTGTTCCGGGGTGGCCGTCTTGCCGGTGCCAATGGCCCAAACCGGTTCATAGGCCAGTACCAGACCTTTGAGGTCCTTAGCCCTAAAGCCTTTGAGTCCTTCTTTGAGCTGCCGTTCCAAAATTGCCAAGGTCTGGCCGGCCTCACGTTCTTCTAGCTTTTCACCAATGCAGAGTATCGGGGTCATTTCATGCCGAAGAACGGCCTCGATTTTGCGCCTGATCATCTCGTCTGTCTCCCCAAAGATGTGCCTTCGTTCCGAATGTCCTAGGATGACATAGGTGACCCCGATTTCCGCCAGCATCTTCGGGGAGACCTCGCCGGTAAAGGCCCCTTCCTCTTCCCAATGACAATTCTGGGCCCCTAAGACGATATTGCTCCCCTGAAGGGCCTTGGACACGGCATCTAAGGCGGTAAAGGGCGGGGCGATCATGATCTCTCGTTCGGTCTCTTCGGCCACCAAGGGTTTAAAGGCCTCTACATAGGCCAGGGCTTCGTTTACGGTTTTGTACATCTTCCAGTTACCGGCGATCAAAGGCCTCCTTTTCATTACCCACCTCCTGCTAGCTTCTTTTTTCAAGGGCAGCCACTCCGGGAAGCGTTTTGCCCTCTAAAAACTCCAAGAAGGCTCCGCCTCCGGTGGAAAGATAGGAAAAGGCCGTGGCTACTCCGGCCTCTTTCAAGGCTCGAAGGGTATCTCCCCCACCGGCAATGGTGACCGCATTTGAGGCCGCTATACGGCGGGCCAGGGCAACGGTGGCCTTGGCAAAGGCCGGGTTTTCGAAAAGCCCCATCGGGCCGTTTAAGACGATGGTGCCCATCTGGGAGAGGGCCTCGGCAAAATAGCTCACCGTCTCCGGGCCCAGATCATAAGCAGCTTTGTCCGGAGGGATCTGTTTGATGGAGACCGCTTCTCCGGCAGTAGATTCCTGGCTTTCGGCTATTATTACATCCACCGGGAGATAGACCTTGACCCCGGCTCCTTCGGCCTCGGTAAGCACCCGGCGCGCCTCTTCCAGATATTCTTCTTCACAAAAGGAACGCCCAACCTCAAGCCCCAGGGCCTTAAGAAAGGTGTTGGCCATCGCCCCCCCGATAAAGAGTTTATCAATCTTGGGAAGGAGGTTGGTAAGCAGGCCGATCTTGGTCGAGACCTTGGCCCCGCCGATGACCGCCGCCACTGGTTTGACCGGGGAGGTAAGGAGTTGGGAGAGATATTTGATCTCCCTGGCCAGACAAAACCCGGCCGCGCATTCGGTGATATATTCCGTCACCCCTACCACCGAGGCATGGGCCCGATGCGAAACGGCAAAGGCGTCGTTTACGTATACCTCAGCGAGCTTGGCCAGGGCCTTGGCAAACTCCGGGTCGTTTTTGGTTTCTCCTTTATGGAAACGGAGATTTTCAAGGAGCAGGACCTCACCTTCCTTAAGTTCCCTGACCATCTCTTCTACTTCCGGGCCGATACAATCCGGAGCGAATTTTACTTCTTGGCCTAGGAGTTCTGAGAGCCGCTTGGCCACCGGGGCCAAAGAAAATTCGGGTCTTCTTTCCCCCTTGGGCCGTCCGAGGTGTGAGCACAAGATGACCCTGGCTTGAGCCCCTTGGGCATATTTGATCGTGGGGAGACTGGCCCTAAGCCTGGTGTCATCGGCTACCTGGCCTTCTTTAAGGGGGACGTTAAAGTCCACCCGGATCAAAACCCGTTTTCCTGAAAGATCGAGTTGATCAACAATCTTCACCCTCCCACCCCCTTGGTCCTTTCTCGCCTAAGGATCGGCGAGGGGTTAGATCATTTTTTGGGCGATATGGAGCGTAAGCTCGCCGAGCATATTGGTATAAGAACCAAATTCGTTGTCATACCAGCCATAGATAACGGCCTGGGTCACCGGGACCTCTACCTCGGCACAGGTAAGGCCTTTTAATTGTTCGGCCCCTGGCCCGCAGGCCTTGGTCAGATCCACCCGGATGACCGCCGTCCGGGTATGGGTCTCCGAGGCCTCGATGATGGCCGCGGCCTTGGGATAACCGATAATGTCGCTTGAGACGTTTTGTTCCTCGGTATAGATCAGATAGTCTTTGTAGGGACCTTCTGCGGCCTTTCTGTAGATTTCATTAATTGTTTGGCGCGTAATACGGTTTTCAAGGCTCTCATCCTGAATATTGACCACCAGGACAATCAAACTCCCAGTCGAAGTGGGGATACGCACACTCTCTGCGATAAAGCCGATCTGTTTCATCTCCGGAATAACCAACGATAAGGCCTTAGCCGCCCCGGTAGTGGTCAGGATGATATTGTTAAAGATGCTCCGTACCTTACGGAGGTCCGTGGCCCCGGCCTTGGGCACCCGATCAAGCACCGATTGAGAGGCCGTGGCCGCGTGAACAGTGACCATGGAGGCCGAAAGGATACGATGGGCCCCAAAGTGATCGAGCAAGGGGCGTATCATATAGGCCAGGCAAGTGGTGGTACAGGAGGCCGCGGAGATGACCTTATGTCTCTCCGGGATATAATCGTCTTCATTGATGCCATAGACCACGGTGATGGTATCCTCAGGGAAACCTTTGCCCTTGTCCTTGATCTTAAAAGGGGCAGAGAGCAAGACCTTTTCCGCCCCTGAGGCCAAGTGCCCCCTAAGGGCCCCTCCTGGGGCATCGGCCTCCACCGTCGGATCGCGAAAGCGCCCGGTGGCATCAATGACCAGTCTTACGCCGTAGTCCTTCCAGCCGATCTCCGCCGGATTCCGATGTTGGCGCAGAATACGGACTGGCACCCCATCTATCCTCATGGTCCCTTCGGCCTCGTTCAGATCTTCGATGACCCGCGTGCCCCGATGGCCATAAAGATAGACCGGGAGCCAACCATAGGTGCTGTCTTTTTCGATATAATTGGCAATGTCCTGAAGTGAGGTCCCGGCCTCTCGTCCTAGGTTGACCACAATCTCTTGAAAGGACTTGCGGGCAATGTGATGCCACAGGGTAAGTTTGCCTATCCGACCGAGTCCGTTTATACCCAACTTTATGGGTAAAGGTTCGGAAATCTGGATCATCTTCCCCCCTCCTTGTTAAAAGACATTTACACTAGGCAATCCAGTGACCTTTCGGACGGGATGACGCCCGAGATAGATACGACCATTGACTCCATCGATACTGATCCAATCTCCCTTACGGAGGATGTGTGTGTTCAGGCGGGCAAAACCTTGATCTTCGTATACTACCAGTTGTTCGCAACCGACCACACAGGTCTTGCCGAGCCTTGAGGCCACAATAGCAGCGTGCGAGGTCTGGCCTCCGCGGGCGGTGAGCAGACCATCGGCCACACTGATCTCCTTGATGTCATCCGGCACGGTGTCAAAGCGGACCAGGATGAGCGGGGTATTCGGATCCTCCCGCCGAAATTCTTCTATGTCTTCCAAGGTAAAGACCACCCGCCCGGAAAGGGCCCCACCGGAGACCCCGATCCCTCGACCGATGAAGGATCTTTCTAACTCCGGCGTGGGGACAAAGAGCTTGATGGTCGGGCGTTCCTCCTTGGTGACCATGTCTCGGCTCTGAAGAATAAAGAGTTTGTCCCGAGTGGGGCCTTCAAAGGTAAACTCGATCTCCTGGTGGGACCATTTCTTCTCGTAGACAAGATATTGGGCGATCTCAAAGAGGGCCTGATAGATCTCAGGAAATTTTTCCTCAAGAGAGGGTTCTTCCTCTCGCCCTTCGCGTTTTTTCTGCTCGATGGAGATGGGATAGGTCATCACCAGACCAGAGACGATGTCTTCCCCTTGGTTACCCGGGGTATAGTCACCCCAAAGGGCCACCCGAGAAAGCTTACCGTAAGGCGGAGCGGTAAAGAGGACGCCAGTACCAGACTCAAGGGAGAGATTACCGAAACTCATGGCCTGGACGCAGACCGCCGTGCCCCAATAGTCTGAGATGCCCATAATCTCTCGATAGGCCCTGGCCTTTTCCGCATTCCAAGAAGAGATCACCAGCTCAATCGAGATGAGTAACTGCTCCCACGGGTCATCGGCGATATGGATCCCGGCCTCAAGGACCCGTTTTCGGTACTTGAGGGCAAGCTCTTTCATCTGTTCACCGGTAAATTGGCGTTTCTTCTTCACTCCGTAATAAGACTTGTGCTCGCGCATGAGACGATTGAAGATGTCTCGTTCAAGGCCGTGGGCCATCCCCCAGCTCTGGACAAAGCGGCGATAGGTGTCCCAGGCGAACCAGACCTTCCCGGTCCTCCGCGCCAGGCCCTCGATAATTTCCGGGTTACTCCCCACGTTTAAGATGGTGGCCATCATTCCAGGCATGGAGATGGCTGCCCCGCTTCGCACGGAGAAAAGGAGCGGATTCTCTTTGGAACCGAATTTTTTCCCAGTCTGCCTCTCTATGGCCGCCAGCGACTCCTTGACCTGGCGTAAAAAGTCCTCATAGGTGCGCTGGTATTTTTTGATTACTCGCCAGCAACGAAAGACCTCGGTGGTGATGATAAACCCTGGTGGTACCGGGAGATTGAGTTGGGTCAGGAGATAGAGGTTAAACCCCTTGTTGCCCAAATGGATGAGGTCGCTGGTTAGATTGTTAGGTTCATGGAGGAGACAGATGGTTCGTGCCGGATCATAGGTCATCAAGAGATCAAGGTCTTCCTGGGAAAGACGACTCCGTTGGTCAACCAAGGTCTGGTAAAGCTTGGTCACGAAATTGTCCAAGGCCTGCAGGGCAAAGGCACAGGCGATGAGGTCGCGCAAAAAACGTTCAGAGACCTGGTGATAGAGTTCTTCGTCGGAGAGTTCTTCGTGTCCGGCTACATATTTGGGCAGGAGGTTTTTGCGCCCTAGTTGACGGAGAATGATGGCCAAGTTTTCCCGATGAGGGCTTACGTAATAGACCTTGATGATGTCCTTTACTCCTTCAAGCAACCCACGGAAGATGTCTAGATATTGGGTGTAAGTAAAGCGCCTGATGCCAAGAGAGGCCTCAAGCAGGCTCAAGTAGGTATTGAATTTTTTGGAGCTTATCCCCTCAAGGTGTAAGGCCCGCCGGAAGTAGCGCAATATCTTTATGATTTTAAAAAAGGTCGTGCGCGTGATGAAGGGAAGCTCTACTGAGGAGACCAAGTTTTCAAAGAAGGCGTTGGCCAGGGCCTCAAGGCGGAAGGTAAGCCCCAGGGCGTCGAATTTCTTTTCATGATACCGCCCGTACATCGAGGGGATATCGGCGGCGATATGGCGCTTGAAATAGATGTCTTCCCTCGGGGTGAATTGCTCCGGGCTTAGGATGATCTCTTTGAGATACTCAAGATAATCCAGGATGACCTCGAGCTGTTCTTCCTGGCTCCCATTTTCCATGACCTCAAGGAGTCGGTCGATCCCTTCAAAGCCCCAGGCCTTTGCCTGTTCCAGGAGAGAGCGCAATTCTTGGACACCGAAGGTGTATTTTTGGACCTCAAGTTGATACATCCGAATGAGGAGGGCTACCCGCCGCTTCTCTTGCTCAGGCCCCGGGACCTCGGAAAGGATATCTTGGACTTCTTTTTCCGAAAGTTTAAGGAGGTCTTTTATCTTCTGGAGCCCTGCCTTTTTAAAGAAGCTCTTTAGGATTTCGTGTACCGGATCAACAAAGGGGCCACTTTCTGATAAACGGGCAAAGAGCTCTTCCGGGATAAAGGACTTCAATGGTTTTTTATCCTTGGTCAGCCAGAACTGGAAGATGGCCTCGATGAAGTTAATGATGAGGTTTGAGCTCTCCACATGGCTTTGTTTACGGAGAAAATGGATGAGTTCGTCTTTGCGGGCGTGTATTTCATCAAGTTCAGTGGAGACATCCCGCAAAAGCCCCTCGGCCCCGATCTCGTTGTAATAGACCGGTAACAAGCGGCAAAACTGCTTGACCAGGTTGTATACCGGCTCGATTTCGCTGTTTAGGAGACGGGAGACATCCTTCTGAAAGAGGTCTGTATCCCGAATGCAGGTGCCAGCCAGTTTGAGATTGATGATCAAGGCCGAAAGGAGGGTAGTACACCATTTGGGGTGATGGACGATGATCTCCAGCCAGGTCCGGATATTGAGTAAGTGAACAGGATTGTAAATAAGATGCCATTCCCGATCGACCCCTTTGATCTCCGGGGGTTGGAACCCGAAACGAACTACTTCCTCTAAAAAGAGCTCGGCCAGGCGTGGATCTCCCCGATCAAGGATCTCAAAACCCATGTTCTTGATGCATTGCAGGGCAGTCCAGGGATAGCGTCGGATATTCTGGCGCAGGAGGACAAAGGTGCGCATGATGAATTCATCCAGGGTCTCGGCGGGCTCCCTGCGGATCATGGTTATCAATTCTCGGTTTATCTCCCGCAGGGCCTCTTCATGGATTGGGGCCAACCCTGGTGTTTCTACAATGCGGAAGAGAAAGATGATCTTGATGTTATGAAATGGGTCTTCAGGCGAGGTGCCTTTGGCCAAAGAGGCGATTTTTTCCGGGAGTTCTTTATAAAAGCGGACCAGGTCTAAGTAGTCTGGAAAATCTAGGAGCCTTTCTAGACTTTTTTTATCTTTTGGTCGAGAAAAGATCTCTTCCAATTGGTCAAGATAGGCCCGCAGGGTCTTGTGTGAGACAGGCTCTATCAGATGGAAATAGTCTCCCCCTTTTTTGAACTGAGGGGTGTATTCTTCTTCTACCCAAGAAGAAGGATCCGGCTGGGAGAGCCAATATTCGTAAGTGAGTCTCAGGGAGCGGTAAATGAGATCAATCAGCTTTTCTAAAGAGGCCTCCTCCGGAAGCTTGGCGGCCAAGACCTTGGCCAAGCGTTTAAACGAATGATAGCTCAGGAAAAAAGTAAGCAAGACCTCGTCGGGGAGTTTGGTCAATCTTTCAAAGATTTCCTCAAAGACCGGCCAGAAGGACAATAGTTGTTCTTGATATAGTTTTTCTGCTGCCTTTTCTAAAAGGGAAAGGATCCCTTCTGCGGCTTGACGCCAAAGGTCTTTTTGTTCTGTTTCGGTAAAGGTCTTGAGAAAAATCTCGACGATGACC
>CAZROA010000100.1:0-29327 GCA_964601575.1 uncultured Thermodesulfobacteriota bacterium | reverse complement strand
TAAAAATGGTATATGATTATCAATCTTTGGTTAAATTTTTTTTAACTTGGATTTTTCCTTTAAGGGGTAGGCTTGAATCAAAGAAGGGCTGAAATATATTTCTCTTTAAAATCCTGTTTGTATTCTCCAGAAAATCCCGTAGGGATCACTATAGATCTGGTTTCTACGGATTATTCTGTTTTAGAGCGTCTTCCTGATCCTTTCGTCTCCGAGGAATCAGCACCGCTCTATCGAGTATTACGGGGCCATTTCGTAATCGGAAACAGGGCCTGGCGGCAGATCCTCTTGGTTTTGGACCAGGACGAAAGACCTGCGAACTGTGCTCTGACCAACCCAGAGATAGAACTCCTCTGGCAGGAGACCTGGCGGGGAGTCAAGGACCGTTCCGAGGTACTGGGGCTTGCAGACGAGGCGGGCAACGTGGTCCTTTGTGCGCCTCTTGTTTTTTGTAAGAAGGAACGGCGATACTTTTCTCCTCTCTGCCCGGGCTGTGGACAGCCCCTTGAGCTCTGTACCCATGAAGAGAAGCTCCTCTCCAAGGGTCTCCCCTCCTTTCTCCGTTCACATAGGCGTTATCTCTACTGCCCTCGCTGCGAGGGAGAAGAAGTCTTCTACGTGCGGGTCAAGGGGCCAGAAGAGAGAAAAAACGGGGCGGTGAAGGATTTCGCGGAGCTGGTTTCAGCCTGGTCCGCTCTCCTTGAACGGCGCCATTTGGCCCCGGAATTTCCTTGTGTGGAATGTGCAGAACAAAAACTCTGTTTTCAGGTGAGGGGGCTGGCAACAGATCGTCTGGTGCCCTTAAGTTTCTATCCCTTTCACCTCCTCATCTTTGAAGCTTACCCTATGAAAGCCCAAGAATTTTTGCGCTTTTTAGACTCTCCAGAAGAAAGGGGAGAGAAAAGAGCCTTCTTTTTCGGACCGGAAGATCCGCGTCGCGGGTTCGAGAACCTCTATCTAAAGCTCTCTTTTCTGGGGACCATTGTTGAGCGTTATCTAGCTTCTCCTGGGTCACCTTTAAAGCTCGAAGATATCAGGGTGAAGCCAGGCGTTTACGAACATCTTTTTTTCCCTTCCGCCTGGGCCTTTGATCTCACCCGAGTAGGACTGATACGGGAACCTGAAGACTATCCTTTACCCCGTCCCCAAAATCTAGCTTGGTTCACTTTGGCCCTTATTTGGTTCGAAACCCTTTCCGGAATGGAGAGACCACTTATGGCGAAAATTCTGCCAGACCTTTTGGCCCGTGAGATCGTTGATCCAGAGCAGTTCCGAATGCTCTTGAGTTCGCATCTCCCGGAGTTTTCCTCCTCCGATGCTTTGGTGAAATATCGCTGTGAAGCCCTTTATCTAGGGTGGCAAATCCTTTTGGCCTCTTACCAATCGGGAGAGGCCCATAAAGTAGAAGAGGTACTAGAACCCCTCAAAGCTCTCCTAGCAAGACTCCAGAAGGAGATTTGGGACGTTTCCAAACCCTCATCGGTGAAAAGAAAGGAAATTTCAGAGGAAGATCAGGCCCTGGCCAAAATTTTGCGAGAGATCAAAGAACGTCTGGAAAAGGAAGTGGGTTCCATCCAGCCGGTAGCAGAAAGGGTGGAAGTGAAAAGCACCCTTACGGAAGAAAGTTTTAGTGAAGAAGAAACCCTGCCTTTTGGAACCCAGAGGGAGGGTCTAGGGGAAGAGGTTATCCCCGAGACGGTGATCTTAAAACCCGGTGAAGGTCCCAAGGTATTTTCGGATCGTTCTCTTACAGCGGAGAAAAAAGTAGAAAAAGGCCTTGAAGAGGAGGTCTTTCTCGAAGAGACGGTGATCCTAAAGGGGGCCCCTTCGGATGACAAGAAAAAATAATGGACTTTTAACCTCTCTCCTTACGGAGATTCGAACCCTCTATCGTACCAACCCTGCCCAGGCCCCCCAGCTTATAGAATTTTATCTCCGGGAACGGCTCAAAGATTTAGCCCCAGAGGAAAAACTTGAGCTCTTGCGTTCGGCCATCCAGGAACTTGAGGGCGAGTCAGAAACGGAGACGTTAAAGAAAGAAGAAACCGAATTCTTGGCTCGGATTTATCAGCGACTCCTTGGTCGCAAGGCCCCTTCTGGTTCTCCAGAAAAGATCTTCGAGGCCCTGGCCCAGAGTCTGAATATACTCTTCGATCAGTTGAACGAACTGGTGGCCACCATAGAAGAGGCCCTTTTGGGAGGTGGCAAAGAATTCATGACCATCCGGGCGCTCATTGGAGAGAGTGTGGTTCAAGAGGAAGAACAGCCTCTAAAGGCCTATCTCGATCGAATTAAAAAATCCTTCCTCATCGCTCATCAAGCCTTTCAAGAAGCAGCCTTAAACAAGATGAAACTGGTGGTAGAGGAACTCGATCCTCAAAAACTCGAAACCAGTGAGGGTGGTGGGCTTAAGTTCGGCCCCCTGCGTAAGGCCGAGCTCTATGAAGCATTTTGCAAGAAGTTTGAGCAACTTAAGGAATGGGTGGATTCAGGCCGTTATCTGGAAGATCTTCGGAGGGAATTCGAAGGTTTATGCCAGAAAAAATATCAGAGGGAGGGTAGATGAGAGACATAGTCTTGAAACTAGGGTTGGTGCTTTGCGGACTCTGTCTTCTTGTAGCTTGTGGTGGGGGTAAGAACATTCCTTCCGAACCCCCACCGGCGGCTTGGAAGTATGAAGAAGGAGCCATCACGCTCAATCTCAAGGCCTTGCCGGAACTCAACCTTTACGAAGACACAGCCCATACCCTTTATCTGTGTGTCTATCAACTATCAAACCCCAACACCTACAAGCTCCTGAGTCAGGATGAGGCTGGGCTCACCAAACTTCTCTCCTGCCAGAGGCTGGACTCTACAGTGGCTAGTTTTCAGAGCGTGATTCTGCAGCCTGGAGAGAAAAAGACCCTGCTGCTCGACCGGGCTGAGGGAGCCAAATATGTGGCGGTGGTGGCTGGTTATTATCAATTGACCCCGGGGAAGGTGGCTAAGCTTTTTGAAATCCCGGTGGTCATCGAAAAGAAGGGGTTCATTAAGAAGAAGATTCTCACCAAGCCTGGTACCCTCAAGGTAGAACTCCTCTTGGGTCCGTACGGCATAAAGAAGGTGGAAAAAGAAGAGGCGAAAAAATGAACGTGAAAAGGCCTATTTACTGGCATCATGGTCTTTTCCTTCAACCTCAGCACTTTCAGCTCTTAGAGGAGAGTCACGCTTCCCGTCTCAACGCCCTTCGTGAGAGACTACCCTACTTTTGGGGCGTCTACTCCATGGAGGTGGACCGGGGAGCCTTGAATAACCAGGTCTTTTCCCTTCTCAAGGGCGAATTTCTCTTCCCAGACGGGAGTTATGTCTCCTTTCCGGAGAACGCGGTGCTCGCGGCCCGTTCCTTCGAGAAGGGCTGGCTTGAAAACGAAAAGGGATTTTTGATCTACCTGGGTCTTCGAAAATTTGATGCCACCCGCTCCAACGTAACCGTCCTGCGGGACCTGGGCGAGATCTCGGAGGTTACCACACGCTTCGTGACCACCGAGGCCCCAGAAGAGGTGGTGGATTTTTACGGTGATGGCCCCCAGGGGCAAGTGCGGCAATTGCGGTACGTGCTCAGGCTCTTTTGGGAGACGGAGCGGGAAAATCTGGGAGACTACGTTTACTTTCCTCTGGCCCGGGTCGAACGTCAAGGAGACGAAATCGTTCTTTCCGAACGATTCATCCCACCGGCTCTCTCCCTTACGGCTTCAGAGGTACTTCTCAAACTGATGCGCGAAATTCGGGACCTCATCGTGGCCAAGGCCCGTCAGTTAGAGGAATTTAAGGTCCAGCGGAGTATCCATTCCGCTGACTTCGGTTCTCGGGACTTGTTATATCTTTTGGCCTTGAGGTGTTTCAGCCGTTATGCCCCTCTCCTCATGCATTTTACAGAAACGGGAAACGTCCATCCTTGGGAGGTTTACGGAGCCCTTCGCCAACTCGTTGGAGAACTTTCTACTTTTTCCGAAACCTACGATCTTTTTGGAGCCTTTAAAGGAGAAGAGAAAGGCCTCCCGCCTTACGACCATTGGGATGCCTATCCTGGATTTCAAGAGATTCGGAACGTATTGAGTGAGCTCATAGACGAGATCACCGCTGGTCCAGAATACGTCATTGCCCTCCCTTACGATGGTACTTATTTTTCCGCGGAGCTTGCTGCCTCCGTCTTCTCTGCTGGTTACACCTACTATCTGGCGGTACAGACCGCAGAAGATGAAGAAACCGTGGTCAAAGACTTCTTGACCTCAGCCAAGATAAGTTCCCGGGAGTATTTGCCCCTTCTCATCGCCCGTGCCCTACCAGGGCTCCGGGTAGAGCATCTGAGCTCTCCCCCTCCTCAGCTTCCCAGGAGGTCAGGATGTATCTACTGGCGGCTCGACACCCTGGGAGACCATTGGGGAGCCATTCAGAAGGGGCAGAACATCGCCATCTATTGGGATAGTGCTCCCCGGGACGTAGAAATCCAATTAATGGTGGTGACAGCGTGGAGAGACTGAGTGATTGTTTCTGGGAACTGATCATTTACGGTCTCTACTTTCCGCAAAAGGTCCGTCGGGAAAATCCCTCCTTGGAACAGGTCCGGCAGGAGATTTTGGGGCTGATGGAAGCTAGTGCTCGGTGTGCGGAAGAGGCTGACCTACCAAAAGGTGATTATGGTCTCGCCCGCTTTGCCATTTGTGCCTGGCTGGACGAACTTATCCTCAATTCTGACTGGGCCCATCGCACAGAGTGGCAAAAGGAGCTCTTGCAACGGAAGTTCTATCAGACCACCAAGGCCGGTGAAGAATTCTTTGAAAAACTCAATTCTTTAGGGCCTCATCAACAGGAAGTACGGGAAATCTTCTATTTATGTCTGGCCCTGGGTTTCAAGGGCCGGTATTGTCGTCCAGAAGATGCCTACCTCCTCGAACAGCTCAAGACTTCCCATCTCAAGCTCCTTCTGGGCTCTTCGGTGGGGTTACCTAAACTCTCGGCCACGGTGCTCTTTCCTGAGGCCTATCAACGAAAGGACGTTCCCACCGAAGCGCCACGAAAAAGTGGGGTTTCTCCTCTTACACTGGGGCTCTTAGCCACTCCGGTGGTCCTTTTTGTGGTCCTCTATCTGGTTTTTTCCTTTGTCCTCGGAGGAGTTAGCGAAAACGTGCTGGGGCTTTTGCCATGAAAGAGATGCTGGGCAAAATTTTAAAGGGTATAGTCTTTCTTGCCCTCTTGGGACTCTTAGGCCTCCTGGTCTTTGGATTCGTCCTCTGGATGGACTGGCCCTGGTGGGTAGGGTTGTGTCTCCTGTTGGGTCTAGGTGGGCTTGGTCTTGGGGTGATCTTTGTACGTCGTTTGCTTCTCCGCCGTAGGGAACAGCGCTTCGTGCAGGAGATAATCGCTCAAGATGAAGCCTTTTTGCGCCGAGCAGAAGGGCCAGAAAAGGACCGGCTCAAGGAATTGCAGGCTCGCTGGAAAGAGGCAGTCAATACCCTCAAGAAATCTAAGCTCCGGAAGTACGGTCATCCCCTCTACGTACTCCCTTGGTATCTAATTATAGGTGAATCTGGCTCAGGGAAGACCACGGCCATCAAGAGCGCCAACCTTTCTTCCCCTCTGGCAGATACCCGTACGGTTTCTGGTATTTCCGGCACACGCAACTTTGAGTGGTGGTTTTTCGAGCAGGCCATCATTTTGGATACCGCTGGTCGTTACGCCATTCCAGTGGACGAGGGTCGAGACAAGGAGGAATGGCAGAAATTTTTGAGCCTGCTTGCCAAATACCGCAAGAAAGAGCCCCTCAACGGGCTTATCGTGACCATTTCAGCGGACAAGTTGCTCGAGGGCAAGAGAGAGGCCTTGGAGGAAGAGGCCCAAGAATTACGACGCCGTATAGAGGAGCTTATGCGGGCTCTGGGGGTCAAGGTGCCCACCTACCTCCTGGTCACCAAGTGCGATCTCATCCAGGGGATGACAGAGTTCTGCGATGAACTTCCAGAGGATCTCCTTAAACAAGCCATGGGAATGCTTAACGAGGAGGGCACCACCAACGTGGAGGCCTTTGTGCGACGTACCATGGCGGTGGTCGGCGAACGTCTCCGAGACCTTCAGCTCCTTATCCTTCAAAAGGCCCGGGAAGTAAAGCCAGGGTTCCTTCTCTTTCCACAGGAGTTCCGTTGTTTGGAAGAGGGATTGGTGACCTTTGCCCGCGTTCTTTTCGAAGAAAATCCTTATCAAGAAACCCCTTATCTTCGAGGGATCTATTTCAGTAGTGGCCGGCAAGAGGGTACGCCCTATTCCCATTTCCTCAAGGCCATGGGGCTTCTTGAGGAAAGACAGGTCCTTCCCGGGACAAGCCGAGGACTTTTCTTACACGATTTCTTCGCCCGTATCCTTCCGAGAGATCGCTGGCTTTTGGTCCCCACCCAAAAGGCGCAAGCCTTCCAGAGTCTCACTCAAAACATTGGTCTCATGGCCTGGGTGGCTTTGGGGCTTGCTATCTGTGGATTGTTGGGTTTTTCCTTCTATAAGAACCTAGTCTCCCTCCGAAATATCTCCCGGACTTTTTCTCAGCCTCCGGTGATGAGCGGGGAATTCGTGGCGGACCTCGCTACTATGGACCAATTTTTCCAGGCCCTCAAGAGGGTGGAAGAAGAGAACCGGCATTGGTGGGTGCCGCGGTTTGGTCTCCACCAGAGCGAGCAAGTGGAGACCAAACTTAAGGTCAGGTATTGCCAGTGGTTCAAGAAGTATTTCCTCGAACCCACGGATCGAAAATTGGCCAGCTTGATAAGTAAAAATGCTTCAGAAGAGGTCCTTCTTATCGCGGTCCCCCATCTGGTTAACCGGATCAATCTGCTTGATCTGAGGCTGCAAGGAAAGGATCTTGAGGAGGTCGGCCAGGAAAGGCGGGATTACGTGTCCTGGTTCCTAGGAGAGACGGAGAGCCAGGAACTAGAGAAGAAGTTCAATCAACTCTATCTCTACTATCTGATCTGGAACATGGATACTCAGGCCCTGGCCAAGGAGAAAGTCACTCTTCAAGGTTGGCTCAAACACCTCCTGGCCCGAAGAGGGGCTAATCTCCGGTGGCTGGTGAAGTGGGTAGAACGTTCGCCAGAGGCCACACCTATTACTTTGGCTACTTATTGGGAAGGGGGTCGCGATCTTACTGATGAACCTTCTATCTCGCCAGCTTATACCCGCCAAGGGCAAGAAATGATCCAGGATTTCATCGGGCGGATGGAGAAGGCCCTGCCGGATGCCCTTCTTCTTGCTCCTCTCAAGGAGGATTTTGAGCGGTGGTACGTCCGGCGTCGGGAAAAGGTCTGGTTTAACTTTGCTCGGGCCTTTCACCGGGGCCCTTTGCGTCTTGAGGGCGAGGAAGAATGGCAGCAGGCAGCCATGAAGATGACCCAAAAGAACAATCCCTATTTCACCTTCCTTGCAGACGTTGCAGAAAACTTTTCCAAAGAGACCGGCAAACGGCCTGGTTGGATTACGCTAGTCCTGCAAATCAAAAAGATCCAGCAAGAGGCCGCACACGAAAATCTCCTTAAGACCAAAGGTGTCCTAGGGAAAACGGCCCAAAAGGGACAAAAACTGTTTAAGAAACTCGGCGGAGCCACCGGGAGCAAGCTGGCTCGGGAGTTTTGGGCCTCAGCAGTCTACCTAGAATACACCCGTGACTTGGCGCAGCTCGAACAATATTTCTCGGTGCCCAACCTGGCCTATCAGACCTTGAGTCTGCTTTTCAAGGGTGAGCTTTCGCAGGAGAAGTCACCGTTACTTAAGGCCCAAAACGAGCTACTCAAAATGAAGTCTCTCTTAGGGGTGAGGTCGAGAGAAGAAGAGGTGGTCTGGCGTATCTTGGGAGGGCCAGTGCGATTCTTTTGGAAATACCTTTCCTATCGTGCGGCCTGCTACCTACAAGATCGCTGGGATCGCGACGTGCTGGCAGAGGTTCAAGGGACAGGAGATTGGGAGAGTCTCCGAGAACTTCTGCTGGGCTCCCAGGGCAAAGTCTGGCAATTCGTAAAGGGACCAGCAGAGCCTTTTGTGTGCTGGCGACCGGGCAAAGGATATTATGCTTGCCAGGCTGAGGGGCTTCAACTGCCCTTCGAGCCGAAATTTTTCACCTTTTTGAATAAAGGAAATCTTGCCAGACAAGCCCGTAAGGCTTCCTATCAGGTAAAGATTCGGGGGCTTCCCACAGACAGTAATGCCGACGCCAAGGTCAAGCCTCACGCTACCGTGCTCGAGCTCCAATGTGCTTCCGGTCCGCAGACCTTGGTCAACCGGCATTACCCCATTCAGAAGGTCTTCAAATGGGAGCCTGATAACTGTGGGGACGTAATCTTCAAGATAGAAGTAGCCAATATGTCCCTTACTAAGATCTATAGCGGCTCGCAGGGTTTTCCTAAATTTCTCGCAGATTTCAAAGGAGGGCAGCACACCTTTTATCCAAAGGATTTCCCCGAGGCCGCTGCGGATCTTAAGAGACTGAACATCAAGTTTATTCGGGTCAAGTATGCCTTTAGTGGTCAAAAACCCGTCATCAGACTCTTGCAGGAAAGCCCTGCAGAAATTCCACAAAAGATCGTTCGGTGTTGGGATTAAAAAGAAACAAAGGCTGGTCTGGTTTTATTTTCGGGAAACATCCATCTTTTAAAGATTTTTTGCGTCTCGGCCAGGAGACACCTCTAACCACGGGCCTAGCCCGGTGGGTAGAAGGAGGATATCGCCATCTGTCCCGAAAAGATCTGAAGGGCGCTTCTGTCTCCTGGCGTTTCTGGTGCCGAGGGGGGAAAGACTTGCTACTTTGCGGGCTCCTTAAGGACAGTGCCGATGCCTTGGGGCGCTCTTTCCCACTCCTTTTGATCCTTTCCTGGAAACTTACCGGGTGGGAAAAGTCTTGGGAGAAGTTGGTCTCGGTGCTAGAGGAGACTTGGCGAGAACTGGAGCGCCTTGCGGCTCGCCCCTGGGCTTCACCGTTTGAGTTTGAAACCGGTTTAGATCGGTTACCAGAACCAAGGACGATCTTGGAAAACGGGCAAACAGAGGGGAAAACGGCCCCCTTCTTCAGGGTCCGTAACGGCTGTTTTTGGTCTCCCTTGGGAGAGGAAGTTTCATCTACCGCCTTGATTTTGCGCCTAAAAAGACAGTTTCAGGCCCCTCCTCTGGCCCTTTTCATGGGGGGAGCTATAGGAGCTACTGCTCAAATAGTGGTCTTTACCAGCCCCTTACGACGGGAAGACTTTTCATTTCTATGGCAAAAGGAGAGCCGGCATGAATTTTACGGAACTGGGACGAAAACCCATTTCTGAGGCCCAGCCCGCAGGCGAGGATGCCAGATACACCCCGGAGTTTGAAGAGCTCCAGGCGGAGATAGACCGGCTTTCCATACCTTCCCAGGCTGGTCAGGTAGATTGGGACAAGATTGTCCGTCTTGCGGCTCAAATTTTGGAAGAGAAGTCCAAGGATCTGCTAGCGGCAAGTTATCTTGCAGTGGCTTTGATCCATACCAAGAAGGAAGAGGGATTAGTAGCGGGAGTTCGTGTCCTTGCGGATCTTACCCAGAACTTCTGGGATGGAATGTTCCCACCGATAAAGAGGAAAAAGGGTCGAATAAGGATCATTGAATGGTGGCAGGAAAAGACCCTTGCAGCGCTCGAAAAATATAAGCCATTTCGCTTCAAAGAGGGTGTTTTTCGGGAACTAAAGGAAATACTTGACGAATGGGATCGGTTTCTAGAAGAAAAACTTCCAGAACATCCTTCTATCTTCAGTTTAATTCGTTTCCTGGAAGAGACAGCGGAGATCGAACCCGAAGCCAAGCCCGAGGAGAAGGTGGCTTCTGCAGAAGAACCGGCCCCAACCACTCGAGTGGTAAGAGAAGCCCCAGCGCCTCCGGAGGAAATTTCGAGTCCCGAAGAGGCCCGGCGGGAACTCAATCGCTTGACCCAGGGATTGCGCAAGGTCTCCCAATTTTTCCGGGAAAATACTCCGGAAGATCCCCTGGGATATCGTTTGTTGAGAACGGCGGTCTGGCTCAACCTTAGGGAGCCGGTGGCGGGAAGCGACGGTACCACTAAGATTCCCCCACCTCCGGCTCAATTGAGAACCTCCTTGGTCAACTTAGAACAGGCGGGTAATTGGGAGCAGTTGCTGGCTATGAGTGAAGGACGATTAGGGCAGTTTCCCCTTTGGCTCGATCTCAACCGTCTGAGCTACGCAGCTCTGGTAGGGCTCGGTCGAAACGAGGCGGCAGAGGCGGTGGCTCAGGAGACGCGAGCCCTGGTGAAACGCTATCCTGGTCTACTGGGGTTATCCTTTTCGGATGGTACGCCCTTTGCGGGAGAGGAGACCAAGAAGTGGTTGGCTGAAAAGCCCCCTGAGGAAAAACCGAAGAGTAAAGAGGAAGCCTCCAAAGAGCGGGAAGGAGAAGAACTAGAAGCCTTTCTTTCCCGTCTTAAGATCGTGGCTCGCAAGGAAGGGTTAGGCCAGGCGGTAGCCCTCCTTCAGGAAAGGTCGCAGAGCGGAAACGGGGAACGGGCTCGATTCCTGGGCCGATTGGGGCTTGCGGAACTCTTTATCGAGGCCAAGAAGTTACCCCTGGCTCTGCTACTCCTTGAGGAGATACTCAATGACCTGGAAAGATTCCAACTCGAAATTTGGGACCCACCTTTGGCTTTGCGGGCTTTGAGGACCGTTTGGCATGGCTTTCGCCTTTCTCCAGATCGGGAACATAAGCGAAAGGTACACGAAATCCTGGCCAAGATTGCCCAGTTAGATGCAACGGCCATTCTCGGTCTGTTAGAAGAAAAGGTTTAAATCTCGAAAAGATTTTTGCTATTATTGGTTCGTTATTTTGTTATTTTATCTTTAAATAAAAAATAATTGTTAGGAGGTAAACGATGGCAAGGGAAGCTTCGGTAGCTCCCAAGGAAAGAGTGAACATTGTTTACAGACCGGCCACAGGGGATGCTCAGGAAGAGGTGGAATTACCCCTCAAGCTCTTGGTGATGGGAGACTTTACCCTTCGAGAGGATGATACACCCCTTGATGAAAGGACTCCGATAAACATCGACAAGGACAACTTTAACGAAGTCCTACGAGCGCAGAACATCCAACTCAACCTCCGGGTAGCAGATAAAATTTCTGGAGAAGAAGACCGGGAGATGTCGGTTACTCTCAAGTTTGAATCCATGAAGGACTTCAGCCCGGACGCTATTGCGCAACAGGTCCCAGAGCTCAAAAAACTACTTGAGCTTCGAGAGGCCCTGACCTCCCTCAAAGGGCCCCTCAGCAATATCCCGGAGTTTCGCAAAAAGATTCAGGAACTCGTCAAGGATGAAGCAGCAAGGGAAAAGATCTTAAAGGAATTGGGTTTGGAAAAATAGACTTACTCGAAAAATAAACCTATAGGGGGATTTGGAGATGACGGAACAACAGGCCAAGGCAGCCGAGGCGCCCCAAGAGGCGACTCGGGAAGAACTGTCTCTTTTGGACGAGATTGTTCAAGCTACCAGGATAAAGCCTACGGATGAGGCCTATGAGATTACAAAGAAAGGTGTGGAGGCCCTGATATCGCAACTCCTCGAACCAGGGCGAGAGGTAGCTAAGGTTTCCCAGGCAGTGGTAGACGAAATGATCGCGGAGATAGACCGCAAGCTCAGCGCCCAGATGGACGAAATCCTCCACCATCCAGATTTTCAAAAACTAGAGTCTGCCTGGCGGGCCCTCAAGTTCCTGGTAGATAGGACGGATTTTCGGGAAAATATCAAGATCGAGATCCTCAACGTAACGAAGGAGGAGCTTCTCGACGATTTCGAGGATTCTCCAGAGGTTCCGAAATCTGGTCTCTATAAGATCGTCTATACTCGTGAGTACGGCCAGTTCGGTGGTCAGCCTTACGCAGCCATGATTGCCAATTACGAATTTGGCCCTGGACCCCAGGATCTCAAACTCCTCCAGTACGTAGCCAGTGTGGCGGCGATGGCACATGCACCCTTCATTGCTTCGGCTAGTCCTAGTTTCTTCGGGATCGAGAGTTTTACCGAGCTACCCAAGCTCAAGGATCTCAAGTCTATTTTCGAGGGACCACAGTACATCAAGTGGCAGTCCTTCCGAGAATCCGAAGATGCCCGTTACGTGGGGTTGACTCTGCCGAGGTTCCTCCTGCGATTGCCTTATGGGCCAGACACTCAGCCCACCAAAACCTTCAACTATCAGGAATCAGTGGAAAGACACGAAGATTACCTCTGGGGTAATACGGCTTTTGCTTTCGCCACCAGGCTTACGGACAGTTTCGCCAAGTACCGCTGGTGCGCCAACATCATTGGCCCGCGGGGAGGCGGAGCGGTGGAGGATCTTCCACTCCATCAGTATGAGGCTATGGGCGAGATCCAGACCAAGATTCCCACTGAGGTCCTTATTTCCGAAAGGCGGGAGTTCGAACTGGCGGAAGAGGGATTTATTGCCCTTACCATGCGCAAGGGCAGTGACAACGCTTGTTTCTTCTCGGCCAATTCGGTTCAGAAGCCCAAATATTTTGGCATAAGCAAGGAGGCCAAAGAGGCAGAGCTGAATTACAAGCTGGGTACACAGTTACCTTACATCTTCATCATCAGCCGTCTGGCCCATTACATCAAAGTCATTCAGCGGGAACACATTGGGAGCTGGAAGGAAAGGGTAGACCTTGAACGCGAGCTTAATACCTGGATTAGGCAGTACGTAGCGGACATGGACAATCCCTCACCGGGGGTGCGTTCTCGACGGCCATTGCGTCAGGCCCAGGTCATCGTGGAGGACGTGGAAGGTGAACCCGGGTGGTATAAGGTCACCCTCAAGGTCCGGCCCCACTTCAAATACATGGGGGCCTTTTTCACCCTCTCCTTAGTTGGCAAACTGGACAAAGAGTAAGAGGAGCGAATACCGCAACAAATAAGGTAAGGAGGTTACGCCTATGCCAATGCCAGCCCATTTGGAACTTACAGGAAAGAATCAGGGTAAGATTGAAGGTTCCTGCGACATGGAGGGCCGCGAGGGTACTATTATCGTGTGGGCCTTTAACCACGACATTCATATCCCGCGGCATCCCCAGTCCGGGCTCCCTACTGGTAAAAGGGTCCACGGAGAACTTACCATCACCAAGGAGTTCGACAAGAGCTCTCCCAAGCTTTATCAGGCTCTGTGTACCGGAGAGCAGTTCAACGAAGTAATCATCAAATGGTATCGCATAGATCCCACCGGTGTTGAGGAACACTACTTCACCATCAAGCTTCAAGATGCCATCATCGTGAAGATCAAAGCCTGGATGCCCACGGCCCTTGAGGCCAAGTACGAGCCTTACAAACACATGGAAGATGTTTCTTTCAGCTATAAGAAGATCATCTGGACCTGGGAACCCGATGGCATCGAAGCCGAAGATTCTTGGGCTGCTCCGAAGAGCTAAGTGAATGCTTAAGGAGCGGTTTCTAGAAAGACTAAAAATCTTCAAAGAGGATCCAGAAAAGAGGTTTTCTTGGGACGAAAACCGGGTGAAGGGGTCTATCTTGCGCCATCTAGAGAAGTTACTCAATACCAGGCAGGGTAACGTACTCATTGCGGAAGATTACGGGGTACCGGATTTTACGGAACTCCTTCATACCTATCCCGAATCCATTCGGGATATGGAGAGGGCCTTGAGACAGGCCATTCGAAAATATGAGCCCCGTCTTCGTTCCGTAAGGGTGCGTTTCGTTCCCCAGGAAGAGGACCCGCTCACCTTGCGCTTTGAGATCGTCGCCCGCCTAGCTAGTGATGGAGACTCCTCGCCCGTTTACTTTGAATCCGTGATGGGACCGGATGGCAAAATAAAGTTAGTCAAATAATAGATGTTTAACCGTTACTTCCAAGAAGAGCTTAACTATCTTCGGGAGTTGGCGCGGGAGTTTTCTGAGGCCTATCCCGCGCTGGCTCCCTTCCTTTCCGGGCCTTCTGCAGACCCAGACGTGGAGAGATTGCTGGAAGGGCTGGCCTTTTTAACCGCCCTTTTGCGTCAAAAACTTGATAGCGAATTTCCGGAAATCCTTTACGAGCTGGTAGAACTCATTTGGCCTCACTATCTCCGGCCACTGCCCTCGGCCTCGGTGGTAGCCTTTCATCCCAAAGAGGCCCTGAAAGACCGGATAAACGTACCCCGCGGCACTCTGGTGGGCTCTGTCCCGGTGGAGGGCACAAATTGTCTTTTCAGTACTTGTTACCAGGTCGAAGTAGAGCCGCTAACCTTGGAGGAGGTCTTACAGCGCGAGTTACCCGGAAAGGGAGAAGAAATTTCCCTTCGATTTCGATTGCACGGTTCCAAAATAGATACTTGGGAGACCAAAAGACTGGTCTTTTTTTTAGGAGGAGATTTTGCTTCGGCTGCGGATCTCTATCGTCTCCTCTTGGAGAAACTAGAAGAGATAGAACTTGTCTCCGGGGATCGGGTTTTCCACATGTCTCCTGAGAAACTGGTCCCCTTGGGTTTTGGTCGCGAGGAAGCCCTCTTGCCTTATCCAGGGCAGTCCTTCCCGGGTTATCGTATCCTCCAGGAATACTTCCTGTTGCCTCAGAAGTTTCTTTTCGTGGCCCTTACTGGTCTTGATGAATGGCGAGATCGGGGAGAAAGAGAGGAATTTTTGATTCGTTTTCGGCTTAGGGAGAGCCGGGGCCTTCCGGTCTCTGAGGAGAACTTTATACTCTTTGCTACACCGGTGATTAATCTCTTTCCCCATCCCGGAGAACCTATCCGGCTGGATCACCAACGGGCGAAGTATTTGGTGAGGGCCTCGGGAGGTTCAGGCTATGAGGTATATAGTATCAAGAAAGTTACCGGTCTTATCCAGGGTACAGTTCAAGAGAGGGAGTACGTTCCCTTTGAGCTCTTCCGTGAAGAGAAGAAACCAGTCTTCCAGGTATTTCGTGAGCCTTCGGTCACCGGTCCGGGATTTGATCTTTATCTGGCCGTAGCCTATCCTCCAGGGGTGGAGATCGGCGTCCAGGAGGTATTGTCTCTAGAACTTGTATGCACCAACGGGGCCTTGGCAGAAAGGCTTCAACTCGGAGACATTTCGCAGCCCACCAGTTCTACTCCGGAGATGGTAACCTTCCGCAACATCACGCTCCCTACACCCTACATCTTGCCCCCGCTGGGTAAGGGATTACTCTGGCGTCTGATTGCGCATCTCAACTTGAATTACGTCTCTCTTTCCGGTCCAGAACACCTTAAAACCCTTCTAAAACTCTATATCTTTACCGATACCCGGGATAAAAAACGCGTTTTGGCCAACCAAAAGCGGGTAGATGGTATTGAAAAGGTCTCCTATCGGCTGGAAGATCGATTGGTCTCCGGGGTGGTAATGAGGGGCCAGAAGATAGGCCTTGCCTTACGCCAGGACCATTTTGCCTCATTGGGAGATCTCTACCTTTTCGGACGGGTATTGGATCACTTTTTCGGAGTCTACGGGGCTCTCAATACCTTTACGCGCCTTGAAATCGAAGAAAGTCTATCCGGGGAGGTATTCACTTGGCCACCAAGAGTGGGGGATCGTCCTCTGATTTGAAGGAAAGGCTTCTCGCAGAGGCCTCTAAGTTTTCCTTTTTCCAGATTATCCGTTTATTGAAACTTCTTGCCCGAGACAGAGGAGAAGGCCCGAAGATCCAGATCTCACCCGATTTGTCTTTTTCCTTCCCACCTACGGACGTGGTGGCCGTGCGGGAAGACGAGGAAGGACGCTTCCAGGTGACCACTACCTTTCTGGGACTATATGGGACTAGCTCTCCTCTGCCCAATTTCTACACCGAAGAACTATTTGAAGAGGAGCGTCAGGAAGAGAGTACCCAAAGAGAATTTTTAAATCTTTTAAATCAAAGAATCTATGATCTCTTTCTGAAGGTCATCAGCCGCTACCGACTCTTCTTTCAGGTGGTGGAAGAGGAAAGTGAGGAACATCTACAAATACTTTTTTGCCTTTTAGGACTCGGGGAACCTCTATATCGAAACGAGCTTCCTGAGGTACAGTTCCTCTGCCGCTATCTTGGCCTCCTGACCCAATACCCCCGTTCCCAGGCGGGGCTAGAGATCTTATTGAGGGATCTTTTGGGAGATTTGCCCCTCCGGATAGAACCCTGCGTTCTCAGAAGAGTGGGCATTCCAGAGGACCAGCGTGCCCTGTTGGGCTTAAGAAATATCACTTTGGGGCAGAATCTTTATTTGGGGACAGAGGTTATTGATCGTCAAGGCAAATTCCTCATCCATATCGGTCCTCTTGACCATGAGGACTTCGAAAAGGTCAGCCCCGGTGGTTCCCTTTTTCGAAGGCTTACTTGGCTGGTGGATTTCTACCTCTCCGTTCCCTTGGAATACGAGATAGAGGTGGAGCTCAAAAGTGGCCAAGTTAAGCCGGCTTCTTTAGGGGGAGAGGGTTGGCAGATGTTGGGAATCAACACTTGGTTGGTCTCTTCTGTCTCTGAAGGGCCGTTGAAGGTCAAATTCTCTGGAAAGGGAGTGAACCCATGATCACTGTTGACATCAAATCTCTTTTAAACCGTCTCAATCCGGTTTGTTTGAGGGCTCTGGAGAACGGGGCCGGCCTTTGTGTTTCCCGGACCCATTATGAGGTAAGCATAGAGCATTTTCTTTCCAAACTCCTTGAGGAGCCCCAAACCGACTGGGAGGTCATTCTCCGACATCACGACTTAGACCCCGCTAGACTTAAGGCTGCAGTAGATCGGGTACTCGAGGAATTCCGGACGGGAAACGCTGGGAAACCGGTCTTCTCGCCCTTGCTGCTAGAGTGGTTTCAAGAGGGCTGGCTGGTTTCTTCCATAGACTTGGGGGAAAACCGCATTCGTTCCGGGGCCCTGCTGCTTGCCCTCCTCAAGAATCCCAGACGTTTTGTTTCCGATTCTTACGCCGATCTCCTAAGTGGTATAGGGGCGGAGCGGTTGCGGGAAGAGTTCTGGAGCGTGGTCGGAGCCTCCGCCGAGGGGGAAGCTCCGGCGGAAAGACCAGAGGAGACTGTTCCAGCAGACCAAACGGCCCTAGCTCGTTTCTGTATCGACCTTACGGAGAAGGCTCAGGCCGGGGAAATAGACCCGGTCTTCGGTCGGGACCGGGAGATCCGGCAGATGGTAGACATCCTGGCCCGTCGCCGCAAGAACAATCCCATAGTGGTGGGTGAACCTGGGGTGGGTAAGACCGCGGTGGTAGAGGGCCTGGCCCTGAGGATCGTGGAAGGGGACGTGCCGGAGGTTTTGAGGGACGTTTCCATTCTGGCCCTTGACATGGGATTGCTTCAGGCCGGCGCTGGGGTCAAAGGAGAATTTGAAAATCGGCTTAAGGCCGTGATCAACGAGATCAAGGCCTCGCCCAAGCCCATCATCCTTTTCATTGACGAAGCCCACACCTTGATCGGCGCGGGGGGCCCGACAGGCGGAGGGGATGCAGCCAATCTTTTAAAACCGGCTCTGGCCCGTGGGGAACTCCGGACCATTGCCGCCACTACCTGGTCGGAATACAAAAAGTATTTTGAAAAGGACGCAGCTTTAGCTCGGCGTTTCCAGCCCATCAAGCTCGATGAGCCTTCGGTAGATTCCACCATCTTGATCCTGCGAGGTCTCAAGCCCAAGTACGAAGAGGCCCACGGAGTGGTGGTACGGGACGACGCCCTAGTGGCCGCGGCAGAGCTCTCCAACCGTTACATCAGCGGGCGGTACCTTCCGGACAAGGCGGTAGATCTGCTGGATACGGCCTGTGCTCGGATTAAGGTCAATCTTTCCTCTAAGCCGGATGTAATCGAAGATATAGAGCGTCGCATCCAGGCCCTAGAGCGGGAGATCCGGGGGCTTGAGAGGGACGAACTCCACGGACTCGCTGTAGATCGGGAACACCTTTCTTCTCTGAAGGAGGAAGTCCGGCGGCTCAAAGAGGAACTAGTCGGTCTCAAAGACCGCTGGCTTAAAGAGCGCGAACTCGGGCAGCGGGTGCTTGAGCTGCGCAAGGAGCTTGCCCGCTGTCAAGAGATCCAAGAGGGAGATGCTCAAGCCCTTAAGGAGGAGCTGGAGCAGGTCTCGCGAGAGCTTGAGGAAGTTCAGGGAGAAGATCCTCTGGTGCGGGTGGAGGTGGATCCGGATCTGGTGGCCAAGGTGGTCTCCGACTGGACCGGTATCCCCCTGGGTAAGGTCTTGAAGGACGAAGCGCAAACGGTCATCCGGCTTGAGGAAAACCTCCGGGAACGGATCAAGGGTCAGGACGACGCCCTGCGGATCATAAGCGAGACCATCAAAGCGGCTAAGGCCGGGCTCACGGACCCCCGCCAGCCTCTCGGGGTCTTCCTGCTCGTGGGTCCCTCTGGGGTAGGAAAGACCGAGACTGCTCTGGCCGTGGCGGATCTTCTTTTCGGTGGGGAACGATTCATGGTGACCATCAATATGAGCGAATTTCAAGAACGGCACACCGTGAGTCGTCTCATCGGTTCTCCTCCTGGTTACGTAGGTTACGGCGAGGGGGGCGTGCTTACAGAAGCCGTGCGTCAAAGGCCGTATTCGGTGGTGTTGCTCGACGAGGTGGAAAAGGCCCATCTGGAGGTCATGAATCTCTTCTACCAAGTTTTTGACAAGGGGATGCTTTCGGATGGCGAAGGACGGGTGATCAACTTCAGCAACACCGTGATCTTCCTCACCAGTAACCTGGCCTCGGACGTGATCACCGAACTGTGCCGAGAAACGCGTCCACCTTATGAGACGGTGCTCGAGGCCATTCGGCCCATCTTGAGCCATCATTTCAAACCCGCCCTTCTGGCCCGCATGACCATCGTGCCTTACTACACCCTACCGATAGAAATCCTGAAAGACATTGTGGTGCTTAAGCTAGAGAAGCTCGGTCGCCGGCTCTACGAAAGTCACAAGATTAGGTTTACCTATGACGACAAAGTGGTGGAACAAATTGCCGCTAGGTGCACAGAGGTGGAGACCGGGGCTCGCAATATTGACCATATCATGCAAGGCACCATCCTTCCTCAGATGTCCCGGGAGATTCTAGCCCGTATGAGCGAGGGAGAGCTACCTTCAGAGGTCCATCTGGGATTGACTGAAGACGGAGGCTTTCAAATTAGTTTCGGAGGTTAAGAGATGGCCTTCCTAGAGGAAAGAAAATTTTTCTTTGTCTCGCAGGCCTATCCCGAGGACACCTTTGCCGTGGTGAGGTTCAAGGGCACCGAAGGGATCTCTAAGCTCTATGAGTTTGAGATTTTGCTTGTGGCCGAGGATCCAGACATAGATATCAAGAAGGTCCTCAACAATCCAGCCAGGTTTACCATCGCTCGGGATGACAAGGAGGTGGTCTTCAACGGCATTCTAGCCTATTTCGACCAACTTCACGAGGTAGATGAGTATGTGTTTTACCGGACCCTCTTGGTTCCCCGGCTCTGGGTTTCGACCATCCATCACGAAAACGAACTCTTTCTGGATCAGAGCGTACCGGAGATCATCGAAGAGATTCTAAAGCAGGCTGGCCTTACTTCTCGAGACTACGAATTTAAACTTACTGGAAACTATCCCAAGTGGGAATACATCTGTCAGTACCGGGAGACAGACTACAACTTTATCTGTCGCTGGATGGAACGGGAGGGCATCTATTTCTTCTTCGACCAGACAGACGAGGGCGAAAAACTTATCATCACCGACACCTCTTTCGCCCACAAGGATCTACCGGATGACCCCACCATCTATTATTCACCGCCCTCGGCCCTGGTACCCACGGAGGAGGAAGTGATCAAGGCCTTTGTCTGTCGTCAGAGACGACTTCCAAAGAAGGTTATCTTGAAGGACTATAACTATCGGAAGCCATCTCTCGAAATTAAGGGTGAGGCCACGGTGGACCCCGAAGGCAAGGGTGAGGTCTATCTCTATGGGGAACACTTTAAGACCCCGGAGGAGGGAAATCATTTGGCCAAGATCCGGGCCGAGGAGATGCTTTGTCGGGAAAAGGTCTTCTACGGGGAGAGCACTGCTCCCCATCTCCGGCCTGGCTACTACTTCCAGCTTGAGGACCACTATCGTGACAGTTTCAACCAAAAATACCTGGTGGTGGAGATCGAGCACGAGGGCAGCCAGGCGGGACTTTTGCTTGCTGGGCTGAGTGAAGAACTCACTGAGGAGGAACAGGACCTGATCTATCACAACCGTTTCGTGGCCATTCCGGCAGATGTACAGTTCCGTCCAGAACGCAAGACCCCAAAGCCTCGTTTCTACGGGACCATGAACGCCAAGATAGATGCTTCGGGCGAGGGCAAGTATGCCGAGATAGACGAGTGGGGCCGCTATAAGGTGATCCTGCCCTTCGATATGAAGAACAAGGGCGGAGGCAAGGCCAGCCGCTGGATCCGTATGGCCCAACCTTACGCCGGCGCAGGCTTTGGAATGCATTTTCCGCTGCATAAAGGAACCGAAGTCCTTCTGTCTTTTGTCGATGGTGATCCAGACCGTCCCATCATCGCGGCTGCCGTCCCCAACCCCGAAACCATGAGCCCGGTGACAAGTGAGAATGCCACCAAGGCGGGGTTTGTTACCGGAGGGGGAAATATTTTTATGATGGAAGATAGTGAAGGACATCAACGAATAGTTATGGGAAGCGGAGATGGAAAAGGAGTTTTTCGTTTAGGCTCTGGGAGCGGATTTGATTGGACGATTGCTGGTGAAACAGGAGGAATAGGAAGTTTGGAAGGTGCACTAACTTATTTAATGAATCAAGAAAGTGTATCTTTAAGCGTAGGTTTTAGCATCATTAGTTTAATAAGAAGTATAGTAAAAAATACAATTAATGCGGGTGTTAAAGGCGTAGAAGATAAATTTTATAAACAAATTATTCAATCATTTACGAATATTTTAGACAGTTTCGTTCGGATGATTACTACAACAACATATATTTCAGAAATAAAAGTATTGGGGGGAAAGCCAGATATCAGTTCTTTCCCTTCAGTATTATTGAGCTCTAAAGGAGGAAATGCTTCTTTAAAGATGATGAGAAATATAGGAAAAGGGGAAATAGCTATTATAGCTGATAAAAGTTGTTTTATTGGGGGAAACGATTTATGGTTACATGGTAAAAAACAAGGAAATTTTACTAGTGAAAAAGAACTAACAATAAAATCGAACAAGAAAATTCTTTTTGGTGTACCAGGTATTGCTACCAAAGCTAAAATAGAAATGAAAAAGAACGGGGATATTGATATAAGTGGAGATAATTCCATTAAAATATATTCTGGATCGAATAATAAAATTATCCTTCAGAAGGAGGCTCAAAATAATATAAAAGTAGAAGCCGAAAAAGGAGCTATTATTGAGGTAGGAGGCAATAAAATTCTAATAAATAAAGATGGAAATATAAAAATTCAAGCCAAAAAACAAGTTTTAATTTCTAAAAGAAAAAATGAAGAAATAAAGATCGATAATAAGATTACTTTAAAACACGGTAATAGTACTTTAGAGATGGATGAAAAAAGTATAAAAATCAATGGTAAAGAAGTTCTTCATAAGGGGTCACAGGTTACGATAAATGCTAATATGACAGTTAAGGGTAATAAAGTACAACAAAAGACCAAAAGATATATTGTTAAAGGTACCATACACTTAAATTGAAATGAAAATAATTAACGAATTTTTTATTTTTAGAAAAACTTGGTCTTTTGATAAAAGATATATTTTGTTTATTTCCATTCCTGGTGTAGTAAGCTTCTCTGAAAAGAAAGTTTACTTTGACGAAAGAGTTGCTGAGTTTCTGAGCTCCTTTCCTTCCGGGACGGAATTTGATCCCCTAGCTCCCAAAAAGAAGGGGGAAGTTCTAGTTTTGGGTTTTTGTAAGGGAGCCGGGAAAAGAGTTGTCCCGGTAAGAATAAAATTAGGTACCATCCAAAAAGAACTTCTGGTCTTCGGTAACCGCTACTGGGTCAAGAAATTTGGAGTCTGGACCAAGACCGAGCCTGAACCCTTCACCGAAATGGAAATTACTTGGGAGAATGCCTTTGGAGGGCCGGAATATGAAAAGAATCCTCTGGGTAAGGGATTTGCGCCCATAAGGACCGAGACCGGGGAAGAGATCTGGCCTCTTCCAAACATTGAATATCCTGATCAATTGATTGTTTCTCCTAAAGATCGACCTGAGCCGGCGGGTTTTCTTCCCTATGAACCCACCTGGCCTCGGCGGGCCAAACACCTTGGAACCTACGACGAGAAGTGGCTTCGTGAGCGTTGGCCCTGGTTCCCGGAGGACTTTGATCCAGCCTTCTTTAACACCACTCCGCCGGATCAGCAGATAGAGGGCTATTTCCGGGGCGATGAGGAGATCGTAATCGAAAATATGCATCCAGAAAAGTCAGTGATACAGACCAGACTTCCAGGGATAAGGACCCGTTGTTTCGTAAATCAGAGGGTAAACAGAGAACTGGCATTCAAAGAGGTCCAACTCTACCTTGATACTGTGTGGCTTATCCCTCATGAGGAGATAGGAATTCTTATTTGGCACGGGGCCGTACCGGTGGCTGGTGAAGAGGCCGAGGATATCGAGCACGTGCTTGTGGTCTCCGAAAAACTCGATGAAGATCCCAAATCCCTTGAACATTATTATCAGCTTCTTTTAACCAAGCTAGAAGAGGAAGAATTGGAGGAAATGGAAGAGGCCGAGGAAGAAGTTATGGAAGAATCTATGGAAGAGCCTGGAGAAATAGAGTTAAAAAAATCGGAGGCCGAAGAGCCAGAAATTCCTGAGGAAACACAGAAACTCATCGCTCGGTTGGAAATAGAAGCCAAAGAAGCTGAGAAAGAACTACGGGAGAAATTAAAAAAACTTGGCCTTGATCCTGACGAATTTTTGAAACCAGCACCACCTTCAACTTCAAAAGAAGATCTACCACCGGAAAAACTCATCGAAAAGCTTGAAAAAGAAACTAAAGAAGCCGAAGGGGCTCTGAAAAAGGAGCTCCAGAAGCTGGGTATTGATCCAGAGGAATTTTTCCATCCATCTTTGAAAGAGACCAAGGAAAAAGAAATTTCAGTCAAAGAAATGATCGAATCTTTAAGAAAAGCAGGCGTTCACGATCCTCAACTAGAAAAAGAAATCCTGGAGATGGAAAAAGAAACTCAAAAGGCACAAAAGGAGCTGGAAGAACTTTTAAGTAAAACGGAACAAATTGAAAGAGAAGAAGAGTCCGCAAGTAAAGAATTTAAGGAGGTCGAGAAAGAGGAATCCGTCCCTTGGACAAGGGAAAAATTCGTGGCTGCCTACCAAGAAGGGCAAAGTTTCAAAGGAGCCGATCTCTCAGGGCTTGACCTTTCGGGTCTTGATCTAAGAAATATTGATCTAAGAGAAGCCCTTCTGGAGGGGACCAACTTTTCTCAAAGTGATCTTCAGGGAGCTGATCTTTCGGGAGCCCTCCTAGAAAAGGCAGTCTTTTCCGAAACAGATCTCTCCCGAGCTCAACTTATAGATTGTGAGGCATCGGAAGCGCAATTCCTAAAAGCTAATCTTTCGGGAACAGATCTTTCCGGAGGGGTCTTCAATAAAGCCCAATTTTTGGGTGCAGTCCTTGAAGGTACCAGTCTTAAAGAAACTGATTTTTCAGATAGTATCTGGAAAGAATGCTCTTTAAAAGAGACTTTAGCAGATGAAGCCGATTTTACGGGGGCTCAATTTACAAACGTTAACTTTGAGGGAGCCTCTCTCAGTTACGCCGATTTTACCGAGGCCCGGTTAAAAGAGGTAAATTTCTCTTATATCAAGGCCCCTAACGTCTCTTTTGAGGGCGCCAAAGGTGAAAATCTGATCTTCATCGGAGCCGATCTTACCCAGAGCCGAGCTGATGAGGAGACCTCACTCCCGGGTACAGACTTCCAGAAAGCCAACCTTACCGGAGCCTGCTGGGAGGGAGCGGATCTCAAAGGGGCTAACTTTGAGGGTGCGATTCTCGACGGGGCCAATTTCTCGAAGGCCGATCTTACCAAGGCCAACCTTTATCATGCCTCGGCCAGAGAAACCACCTTAACTAAGGCTGTTCTTGATCAGGCCCGACTTTTGGCGGCCAATTTCTTCCGGGCTGGCTTCGAAGAAGTAAGCCTCATCGAGACCGATCTCAGAGGGGCCAATCTATATGAAGTCGAGTTCTGGAAGGCCCGCATAGAAGGCACTCTCTGGGAGAAGGCTAATCTCAAAATGACCAAACTCTTTGGGAAGATCCGGACATGACGAGAGAGAAAATCTTGGCTAGGGTGCGTAACCATGAGCCCGTGGAAGGGGTCGATCTCTCAGGACTCGATCTTTCGGGACTCGATCTCACCGGAGCTGTTTTCGAGGCCGTAAATCTTCAGGGAGCCAATCTCTCGGGAACAAAGCTTGAGGAGGCTCATTTCACGGAGGTGGATCTCTCGGGGGCTGATCTCTCCCAGGCGGTTCTAACTTCCGCGGTTATGGCTGGGCTAAATCTAAAAAAGGCTAAGTTCTTCGGGGCTGTGCTTCGGGAGGCAGATTTTTCGGGAAGCGACCTCACCGGGGCTGACCTCACCGAAGCCGATCTCTCTGAGGGGGATTTTAGTGGGACGCTTTTGGTGGGAGCGGTGCTCAGGGGAAGCTGCCTTTTCGAGACTACCTTCTGGGAGGCAGATCTTTCCGGAGCTGATCTCACAGGAGCTGATCTCTCGGGGGCAGATTTTACCGGGAGCAATTTCAAGGGAGCGATTTTGAAAGAGGTCAGGGCAGAGAAGGCAGATTTTTCCGGGGCCGATCTCTCAGAACTTGATCTTTCGGGAAACCACTTTGCCGACGCGGATTTCACCGGGGCCAACCTCACCGGGGCCTATCTTTCCTTCTGTGACCTCTCACAAGTGGATTTCACCGAGGCCGATCTCACCGGGGCAGTGCTTGAGAGGGTTCAGGCCCCTTCCGCAGATTTTTTTAAGACCCGAATGCCCCGGGTCGTCCTTAAGGGTTCGTATCTCAAGGAGGCCTCTTTCATCGAAGCTGATCTCACCGGGGCCAATCTATCGCTTTGCGAGCTTGAGGCCGCCCTCTTCACCCAAGCCGTTTGTCAAGGGGCCAGATTCCTGAAGACACATCTCCTCTATGCCGATTTTTCAAAAGCTGATCTCCAAGGCGCTGATTTTTCCTATGCTTGCCTCTCCTGGGCCAAGCTCCACCGGGTGAAGACTCAAAGGACGGTCTTTACCGGAGCGGATCTAAAAACCGCCCGGGGGACTGATCCGGATCTGGCCGAGGCAGAGGATTGGCAACCGCCTTTCTAGGAGGGAGAAATGAAGAAAATAGCCCTTGAAACCTACCGTGGTGTCGAATTCCTTTACGGAACGGTGAGGGCCTGGAGCGGGGAGGACTACATGGTAGAGACCCCGGCAGGAATCCTCAAAACCCGCCTGGCGGCGGGGTGTCTGCTTCAGCCCGAGTCCGGAGATCGCGTCCTCTTGACCCACTCCCCGGAGGAGAGCTACATCCTTGCGGTTCTCGCGAAGAGGAACCCAACCACCGGTCGTATGCAACTGGGGGGAGTTCGGTTTTCGGGGCGGGAGGAGGGACTCACCATTGAGGCCGCGGATCTTGAGCTTCTGATCTCTCGAAGGACGCGCCTTGAGACCGCCGCCCTGGAGACCATGGCCCTTGAGGGCAGATTCTTCCTGAAAAAGGCCTTTTTTTCCGCTCACAGGCTCCTTTCACGAATTCAGAGGTTTGATCTCGTGACCGAGGTCTTTAACACCTTTGCCCGCAAGTTTGTGCAGAGATTAAAGGATTGCTATGCTTGGGTAGAGGGCCTGGAGCAAAGAAAAATCGGTCGTCTACGATATCTGGTAAAGGAAAGTCTCTTTCTTCGTGCCCGCCGTTCCACCCTCCGGGCCAAGGAAAAAGTAACCATCGACGGGAAGAAGATAAATCTCGGCTAAAGGAGGTTTATGATGTTTCCGGCCACCACCAAGCAGGGCGGTCTGTGTTACGCCATGCCAGACACTTGTAAGACACCTTCACCCGGGGGCCCGGTTCCCACGCCCTACCCCAATTTTGCCCAGCCCAATCAGGCTCGAGCAGATACGGTATCTAAAAAGGTTAAGATCTGCAAGAAGAAGGTTCTCACTACCAAATCCATCATTCCCATGAGCTCTGGAGATGAGGCCGGAAATCTGGGTGGAGTGATTTCCAACCAGTTCAAAGGGCCGGTCAAGTTCCGCCGAGGGAGTAACAAGGTCAAAGTGGAGGGACATCCCATTGTCTATCTCACCTGTCAGACCGCACACAACGGTAATAACGCTAACGTGCCGGTAGGGAACCATGTGGCTCCCAGTCAGACTAAAGTCTTGATAGGAGGTTGAATCCGTGGCTGGAGCCAGATTGGTCTTTAAAAAGGAGCCCGGGAAGTTCTTTGACCTTGGAGAGAAGATGGTCCTCCTTGGCCGCAGCCCTGATTGCGACCTGGTGATTCCTGATCCTTATGTTTCGCGTCATCAGGCCCGCATCATCTTTCGCGAGGGTAGCTTTTTCCTAGAAAACATCGGGCGCAATCCGGTGATGGTCAACGGTAAACCCGTTAGTATTCACCGCTTGGCACCAGGCGAGGTTATAACCTTAGGACAGACCGAGTTGGTCTTTGAAATGGAAACCGGAGTAACCCCAGCGCCTCCGGAGTTTGAAGAGCAAACCGTACTCCTGAAAACACCGGTAAGTTCAACCGGGCCTCATCTGGTAGTGAGTGGCCTGGGTAAGGATAGCCGCAGCTATCCCCTCACCAAGGAAGAAATCCTTATCGGCAGGAGTGCAGAGGCTGATATACACCTGGACCATCCGGCAGTCTCCCGGCGACATGCTCTCTTGCGACGCAAAGAAAGAGGTTTCTTTCTATACAATCTTAGTAAGACCAACCCGGTGATTCTCAATGATAAAGTACCAGGGGAGCATGGGGAGAGGCTCTTTCACGGAGATCAATTCAAAGTAGGGCCTTTTACGGTTTCCTTTCTTTCCCCACGCCCGGAGGATCAGCGTCCGGTAGAGACGAAAGTGGTAGAAAGACAGAAAGTCCCCTGGGCAGTTCTAGCAGCAGGGCTACTCCTCGTCTTATTGCTTACCGCTTACCTCTTTTACACCAAAATTTTGGTCCCTCATCAGATCGAGAAGAAAATTAATCTGGTAGCTCAAGAAGTGGCCAAAGGAGAGTACGAGAAGGCCCAAAAGCTCTTGACCGATCTTCTCAAGGAAGATTTACCACTTACTCAACGCCGCGAAGCGGTAAAGCTCCTTACCAAGATTACGCTTGCCCAGGCCGAAGCCCGGGCTGAAGAGGGAGACCTCCCTGGGGCCCAGAAGATTCTTACCGGTTTCCTCAGGCTTTATGGGTCTGGGAAAGAGGCTCTTCCAGTCTGGGAAAAACTCGATTTTTACCATTTCCGCTACGGAGTGGCCCTTGAAAAAGAAGGCCATTATTTGCAAGCCCTAAAGGAATATTTCCTAGTTTCCGAAGAAAGTCCCTATTTTGATCAGGCACGGCAGAGAGCAGGACATGTCTGGTTGGCTTATCAACAAAGAGCCCTCAAAAAAATGACGGTCAAGCAGCTCTTGGCCGAGGCTGAAAGACATTTCCAGGCCGGGCATTATCTTACCCCAGTCAATCAAAACGCCTTTGCCGCCTATCAAGCCGTGTTGGCCATAGATCCCCACAATAAGCTTGCTCGTCAGAGGATCAAACAAATAAAGGACTTCTATTTCTCTCGTGGAGAAAAATATTTCCGAGCAGGAAAATATGAAGAGGCACTCACCTATTTTGAACGATATCATTTTATTGATCCCTCAAGCAAAAAAGTCAAAGAACGCATCCAACTCTGTCGAAAGCATTTAGGGCAGACAGAGGAAAATGAGGTCCAAAAGGAAAGGGTGCAACGTCTGCTTAAAGAAGCGGGGGCTTCCTCCACCTGGATTATGCAATATCTCTTCGAGGATTCCCAGAAAAAATGAAAGGCAAGTTAAGGTTAAGTTTGGTTATCTTTCTGGGGTTGATAGAGCTAGTTTGGGCAGTCAAACCCCCTCCGCAGGAACTTCCTCGGAGGGTGGCCATCCTCCCATTTGTCAACCATTCTTCCAAGCCTAAGGCTGCCGATATCCTCCGTAAGATGTTTTACAACTTTTTCAGTTCCCTCCCTTATCAAGACATGGAACCCTTTCGGGTGGATGAGATCTTGAGTCGTCATGGCCTTTATGAAGACGTGGCCTCTGGAAAGATTACAGACGCCTCCCGCCTTTGCTCTTTGCTAGGGGTAGATGCGGTGATTTTTGGAGAGGTAACTACCTTTGGTAAGTTTTATTTACTGATCTATTCTGAGGTACGAGCAGGGCTCAAAGCCCGCATGGTGGACCGAAAGGGTCGGGTCATATGGGAGGATCAGGAGACCTCACACTTGCGTAAAGGGGGAATAGGTTTGAATCCCCTGGGGATTGCGGCCAATGCGGTGCGAGCCTTGGTAAATCTGCGGGATATTTCCAAGATGCGTGTCTCCGCGGATTTGTGTCTTAAGATGGTGAACACCATTCCCAAACCAAAACGCATTGTTCCCCCCGGCCCAGAGATCAAAGTCTTCGTGCACAACGGGGCTTGGAAACTCTTGCAACCCGGTGACACCCTCAAGGTGGTCTTGGTAGGGGCCCCAGGGAATACCGGGTCTTGGGACATCCTTTCAGCGGTAAAGGGGCTTCCCCTGGAGGAAAAACGTCCTGGGATTTACGTAGGAGCCTATACGGTGCCTCCTGGTTTGAGGGTCTCCTACGGGAAATTAGTGGCCCATCTGCGTTCAAAAGAAGGAGGAGAAAGCCTCTGGTATGACGTCCTTGGCCCGGTCTCTCTGGGTAAGCCGACCTTGATTCCAGAAAAGATTACCGGACCTGTTCGGCTTTCTCCTGAGAAAAGCCCTTATATTATCCAGGGCATCTCGGTGGTCATGCCCCAAGGGGGGCTCACGGTCCCTGCTGGGACTACCATTTGGGTCCAAGGGTTGGGATTGGTGGTAAGAGGCAAGTTCTTGGTAGAAGGCCGCCCCAAGGCTCCGGTGCGTTTCTTGGCCTATGGCTCCAAGAGGTGGAAAGGAATATTCATTCAAACTCCTTACCGGGTAATCCTGAATCATTGTGAAATTTCAGGGGCCGAACACGCCTTGGTGGCTAGAAACGCCATCCTTCAACTCTCTGGGGTAAGGCTTATGGGAAATGTCACTGGTATCGAGGCAGAAAGGAGTGAGCTCTCCATAGCCGATTCCGTAGTAGAGCATTCGGAAGG
>CAZROA010000099.1:0-8861 GCA_964601575.1 uncultured Thermodesulfobacteriota bacterium | reverse complement strand
AGCCTCTTTTAGGAGACCAACGGTGATCTTTTTCACCTGGTCTTGTTCCGGGGCAATATCTACCAAGGCCTCGAAGAAATTGAGGGCCACTCGGGCATCACCTTCGGCGGCTTCAGCCAAGAGGTCTAAGACTTTGTCTTCGACTTCAAGAGAGATTCGTCCCAGACGCCTCTTTTCCTCTTCCACCGCGCGTTTGAGGATGGTCTTTATCTCTTCTGGAGAAAGGGGTTTTAAGACCAGGACCTTACAGCGAGAGAGTAAAGGGGAAATGACCTTGAAGGACGGATTTTCTGTGGTGGCCCCGATGAGGGTAATTACGCCGCTTTCTACATAAGGGAGGAGAAAGTCTTGTTGGGCCTTGTTAAAGCGATGAATCTCATCGATGAAGAGGATGGTTTGCCCTCCCAAACGGGACCGTTTTTGGGCCTCTTCTATTACTTTGCGCATCTCTTTTATGCCAGAATCCACCGCCGAAAGGGTGACCAGATGGGCCTTTACCGTTTGGGCCAAGATCTTGGCTAGGGTTGTTTTTCCGCAACCAGGCGGGCCCCATAAAATGAGAGAAGGAAGTTTTCGGGAGGCCAGGAGGCGTGAAAGGATTTTTTCCGGTCCAAGGAGATGGGTTTGGCCTACAAATTGGTCTAAGGTTTGTGGCCTTAGTCGTTCGGCCAAGGGTGCTTTTGGTTCAAAAAGCCCTTTAGGCACTTTTCTCCTTGTGTTTCTTTTTGGTAGTTGGGGCCATAAAGAGTCTCGTAAAACAAAAGGTACAGAGACTGGTCACCAAAGTCCAGGAAAAGAGCATAAAGAGCAGAGCCGAGCCCTTCATTTACGCCTCCTTTTTTCTTGAAGATAGACCAAAAAGCAAAAGACAATCATGATACCGAGAAGAAGCTCCCGGGTGACCCAAGCCGTCCACCGGGTCTCGGCGAGATAATCCGGTAGCACCTTAAAGAGCCACCAGGCGGTGATTACTCCCAGAAAGGCCGGTGTTATGTAACGCATGATAAAGAAGAAGATCCGCGGGAGCTTAATGAACCCGCCTCGGTTTATCTCTGCCCAGGCCGCTGAAGGCTTAAAGGCCCAGAAAAAGATCAGCACCTCACACAGGGCAAAGACCACGACGAAGAAGGTCCCGGCCCAAAAGTCCATCTCATCTAAGGCCCCGGCCAAGAAGATTGGGACATGGGCGATGCCGAAGAGGACAAACATGGTGGAAAGCACAGATATTTTGCGAGAGAGATGGAATTCATCCTGAAGGAAGGCCACCACTGGTTGGGTAATGGCTACCGAAGAGGTAAGACCGGCGAAGAAGAGAAGGATGAACCAAACGAAGCCGAAGAGCTGGCCCATGGGGAGATTGGCAAAGATGGCCGGCAGGCTGACAAAGGCCAGGTTAAAGGCCCCGCTGGCGGCAATGGCTTGAGCCGCAGCCACACCAAAAAAGGCCGCTGCCGCAGGGATAGCAATCGATCCTCCAAGGATGACTTCCGCCAGTTCGTTGAGAGACGAGGCGGTCAGGGCTGAAAGGGTAATATCATCATTACGCTTGAGATAGGAGGCATAGGTGATAATGGCCCCAAAACCAAGACTCAAAGTGAAAAAGACCTGACCAGCGGCAGCCAGCCAGACCTGCGGGTTGGTGACCTCGCTCCATTTCGGCTGCCAGAGGAAATTTAAGCCTTGGACGGCGTTACCATAAGGGGTTTCCAGGGTAATGACCCGGATCATCAGGACCACGGCCAGGAAAAAGAGAAGGGGCATGGCTATTTTGGCCAATTTTTCTATTCCACCAGAGATTCCTTTAAGCAGGACGTAAACATTTAAGGCCATGGTGGAAATAAAGAAGAAATAGGCGGTGGGTGAAGGGTGGAAGATATCTCCGCTATTCATCCCGGTATAATGGGCCAGAAATTCACGGTAAGGGGCAAGGTAGGCCTCATGGGACCCTCCGGTGGCCGCCACTTTGGGGAGCATGCCAAAGAGAGACATGACCGCATACCCTAAGGTCCAGCTTTCGATGTAGACGTAGTAACAGGAGACGACAAAGGGGACAAATAGCCCCAGGACGCCGATATACTTGGCCAATCTATTGTTCCAAAGGAGTTTAAAAATAGCCGGTGTAGTGCCGTGTCCCCGGATTCCTCCGTAACGACCGATGGCCCATTCTACCCACATAAGAGGGATGGCGATGAGGACCAGGGAGATCATATAGGGGATCATAAAGACCCCACCACCATTTTGAGCCGCCTGGGTGGGGAAACGGAGAAAGTTACCTAGACCCACCGCGTTTCCAGCCATGGCCAAGATCAACCCGATTCTTGAGGCCCAATGTTCCCTTGCCGGCATTTTTACATCCTCTTCAAGGTAGTCTTAATGCTTACTAGCAAACCTAAAAAGATAATCAAGTCAGAGGTTTAAAAATATAACCATATTGCCGAAGTAATAGAAGAAAAACGTATTTTATTGGTCGGAGGGGCGAATCCCAATCAAGGAGGGAAGAAATGGATGTTGTCTTTGCCTCGCGTTTACAATTTGCCGTGGCCACTATGTTTCATTTTATATTTGTTCCCCTTACTTTGGGGCTTTCTGTGCTTACAGCCATCTATGAAACCCTTTATGTCAAGACCGGAGACGAAGATTACAAACGGGCGGCCAAGTTTTGGGGGAAACTCTTCCTCATCAATTTTGCCCTAGGAGTCGTTACCGGCATCACCTTGGAGTTTCAGTTTGGAACTAACTGGTCTCGCTATTCCGAATATGTTGGCGACGTCTTTGGGCCGCTCTTGGCCATCGAAGCCACCTTGGCCTTCTTTTTGGAATCCACTTTTATCGCTGTTTGGGCCTTTGGTTGGAAGAAACTTTCGCCTAAATTACATGCCTTATCTATTTGGTTGGTGGCCTTGGCCTCTACAGTCTCCGCCCTTTGGATTCTCTTGGCCAACGGCTGGATGCAGCATCCGGTGGGCTATGTCCTGAAGAATGGCCGAGCGGAACTGGCTAGTTTTACCCAGGTAGTCACCAATAAATTTGGTTGGCTTGAGTTTTTACACGTGGTCCCCGGGGCCTATATCGTAGCCGGTTTCTTTGTCATGGGTATCTGTGCCTATCACCTTCGACGCGGAAACGAAGTAACATTCTTTAAGAAATCTTTTCGTATTGCCGCTGTATTTAGTTTGATTTTTTCCCTCTTCGTGGCCATCGAAGGCCATTTTCATGGTTCCGAAGTGGCCAAGACCCAACCCGTTAAATTGGCGGCCATGGAGGCCCTGTGGGAGACCCAGAAACCAGCCCCGTTTTTTGTGTTTCTCGTCCCGGATGAGGTCCATGAAAGAAATTCTACAGAATTGATCAAGATTCCGGGGCTCTTAAGCTTTTTGGCTTTTGATTCATTCAACGCTGAGGTCAAAGGCCTCAAAGAATGGCCCAAGGAACAGCGCCCTCCGGTGGCCATTACTTTCTGGTCATTTAGGATCATGGTGGGCCTGGGGACGTTGTTTATCTTTCTGAGTCTCCTTGCCTTTTGGTGGCGATCTTGTCCGGAAACCAAATCCTGGCTGTTGGGCCTGCTCATGTGGAGCATCCCTCTTCCCTACCTTGCTCACCAATTCGGTTGGCTGGTGGCAGAGGTAGGGCGTCAACCATGGATTGTATACGGCCTGATGAAGACCTCAGAAGCCGTTTCTCCTATTTCTGCCGCACAGGTTGGTATTTCGCTCCCAGCGTTTATTGTGCTCTATACCCTGTTAGGGGCGGTTGATATCTATCTCTTGGCCAAATTTGCTAAAAAGGGCCCTGAACCATCTACTAAGCCCCAAGTGGTTGAAATTTCTACGACAACCAAGCAATCCCAATCTACTACCAGCAAACCCAAGGAGGTTGGAGTATGGACGCCAATATCTATCAAATAATATGGTTCATCCTTTGGGGGGTATTATGGGCCGTTTATTTCATGCTTGACGGTTTTGATTTGGGAGTAGGTATTTTGTTGCCTTTTTTGGGCAAAAATGAGGCCGAAAAGCGCCTCATGTATAACGCCGTAGGCCCCTTCTGGGACGGCAATGAGGTCTGGTTAATCACCGCCGGTGGGGCGACCTTTGCCGCCTTTCCTAAGGCCTACGCCGTCATGTTTAGTGGACTTTACGCCGCCCTCCTACTCATTCTCTTTGCCCTCATCGTGCGGGGAGTAGCCTTTGAGTTTCATAGCAAAGAAAAAGACCCCTTATGGCGAAAGACCTGGGATGCTTGTCTGTTTTGGGGAAGCCTGCTCCCGGCCTTTCTCTTCGGGGTGGCCTTTGCCAATATCTTCCGAGGTCTTCCCATTGATCAGGAGGGTATTTACCACGGTGGGCTCTTGAGCCTCATTAATCCCTATGGATTGTTGGGCGGGGCCTTTTTTGTCTCCATGTTTTTGGTCCACGGGGCCTTATGGTTGGCGGCCAAGACCTCCGGCGAGCTCCAAAGGCGTGTTTCTAAATATGTAGACAAATTTTGGGTAGCCGAGACCCTCTTGGCCTTGTTATTTCTCGTAGCTTCCGGCTTTTTTACCGACCTTTGGCTTAATTATCTAAAATTTCCCGTTCTTTTGATCATCCCTCTCCTGACTCTCCTAGGCCTATTTTTAACCATAGGCTTTATAGCCAAAAGCGCTTGGTGGAAGGCTTGGTTTTCTTCCTGTTTGGTCATTCTTTCGGCTACGGCCTTCGGCATAATCGGGCTTTTTCCTAGACTTTTGCCCTCAAAGTTAGATCCAGCAGCCACTCTCACCATTTACAATGCTTCTTCAAGTCCTCTCACTCTCAAGATCATGGCGGTGGTGGCCTTTATTTTTGTCCCCCTAGTTATTCTTTATCAGGCCTGGGTCTACAAGATATTCAGCTTCAAGATTGATGCCGAGGCAGTTGTTTCGGATTCTAAAGCATATTAAAAATTTTATTATTAATCTTGACTTATAATTTAAGAAAACTTATAAAATTTAAAAAAGTCAACAGGAGGAGAGATGAAAGATTTACGGGGTACCAGAACGGAAAGGAATTTACTCACGGCCTTTGCTGGCGAGTCTCAGGCGAGGAATCGTTATACCTACTTTGCCTCTCAGGCCAAAAAAGAAGGTTATGTTCAGATTGCCGCCATTTTTGAAGAAACGGCCAATCAGGAGAAAGAGCATGCCAAGAGGCTTTTTAAGTTTCTCCAAGGGGGAGAGGTAGAAATTACGGCCTCTTTTCCAGCGGGCGTCATCGGGAACACGTTGGAAAATCTCAAAGCAGCGGCTTCTGGTGAAAATTATGAACATTCCCGGATGTATCCGGAGTTTGCCAAGATAGCCAGAGAGGAGGGTTTTCCGGAGATTGCTGATGTCTTTGAGGCCATTGCGGTGGCGGAAAGATATCACGAAAAGCGTTTTAAGGACCTGGCCGCTAACATAGAAGCTGGGCGTGTGTTTAAACGAGAGACCAAGGTGCGTTGGCGTTGTCGCAATTGCGGTTACGTCCACGAGGGGGAAGAGGCTCCAGAGACCTGTCCAGCCTGTAATCACCCACAAGCCTATTTTGAACTTTACGGCGAAAATTGGTAGGGGGCTTCAAATGACCAAAAGACTGGAAATATATAGATGTAATGTCTGTGGTAATATAGTGATGGTCCTTCATGGAGGTAAGGGTGAGCTTGTTTGTTGTAAACAACCGATGGAGCTTCTGAAGGAAAATACAGCAGACGCTGCCCGAGAGAAGCATATCCCAGTAATCGAAAAGACAGATTCCGGTTATCAGGTAAAAGTGGGGAGTGTCTCCCACCCAATGACCGATAAGCACTACATTGAATGGATCGAATTACAAGTAGACGACCAGCCTTGTTTACGATTTTTGAGCCCCGGAGAAGAATCTTCGGCTATTTTCGAGGTCAAGGGAGAGAAGATAGTAGCCAGGGCCTATTGTAATTTACATGGGCTTTGGAAGGCTGATTAATAGTGTTCTAGCCTTAACAAGGCCTCAGCCAGTCTTAGATCTTCAGGGGTGGTAATCTTAAAGTTAGTCATTGGTGCAGGCACTATATGTACCGGAATGCCGATCCTTTCTAAGAGGCTGGCTTCGTCTGTGCCTATAAAGTCGTCTCGATAAGCAGCCTCAAAGGCACGGAGCATTAATTCAACCCTTGCTCCTTGTGGGGTTTGGGCAAGAAATAGTTTTTCTCGAGGAATGGTCTCTTTGATAATTTCTCCTTCGACCATTTTTACCGTATCGCGTACCGGGGTAGCGGCGATGGCTGCCCCGTATTTTTCTACGGCCTGGATCACTCTTTCGATGATTTGTGGAGTTACCAAAGGTCGAGCTACATCGTGAACCAGGACTATAGAACTGCCTTGAGGCAGGGCCTTAAGACCATGGTAGACCGAATCTTGTCTGGTCCTACCCCCCGGTACCAGGATGATCTCCTTTTGAAGAAGAAGATCGGCCAAAAGATCCTCTAAATTTTGACGCCAATTAGCTACAACCGGAATAATGATATTCTTTATTTGTGGGTGTTGGACGAAAGCCTCTAAGGAATAAAGGATGAGGGGTTTTCCGGCTAAAGGTAAAAATTGCTTAGGGATATCGGCCCCTAGACGTTTACCCAATCCTCCAGCAGGAAGGATAGCGGTAATCATTGGTTACTTTAGAGGGGTGATGAAAGAAGGAGTAGTAGTGATTGGTACAGAAGGCATTCCTTTTTCGACTAGTTCTACTACCTGAACTCGGTGGTTAAATAGATCGGCGATATAGACCCGGCCAAACTTATCAACAATGATATCCGTTGGATAATTGAACCACCCAGGGCTCCAACCACGTCCCCCGAATTCGAACCGTAATTTGCCGGTTTTATAATCGAAAGCCAAACCTGTATGACGCATATAATCAATAACATAGATAAGCCCACGTTTAGGATCGGCACATACTCCCCGCGGTCGACTCAGCTTACCGGAGCTGCCTCCTTTTCGCCCGGCCTTGAATAAGTAGTGTTCTCGATCATCGTAGACATAAACACGCCCCATCTCTTCACTCAAGAGATAAAGTCGGCCCTTACTATCGACATAAACATCACTAATGAGGGCCCTTTTAGGTGGTGTATTAGGAATGATGGAGTCTTTCGGGGCGATAATCTTTATGAAATGACCTTTTTGATTAAGGACCACTACCCCTTCAAAATCAAGTCCGGTCACGTAAATATGGCCATGTATCCCAAGGGCAATAGATTTGGGAGAAAAATTTTCTGCTCCTTCAAAGCCTTGAAAATAGATATCTTTTATTTTAACAGCCGCGGCGTTAAAGACCGAGATATGTGGCCTCGGATCTTTAGCGCTTGTCCCTTGGCAGAGATAAATATTTCCTTCCTGATCAATAGTAAGTCCAGCCGGGGCTAACACTCCTCTTCCTTTGCCAAGAGAAAAGACAGGAAATAAATCCGGGGTATAGATGATAATGCGAGAGCGGGCAGCATCTATGACGTATAATTCATCACGTACTGGATCATAACCGAGAGCAGTGGGAAAAGAGAGGTTTTTTCCAAGGTCGTCTTTCTCAAGGATGGCGATAACTTTTACCTCGGCAATAGGAGCAACGACTTCGCTTTCTAATAATGGCCCTCGCGTGGAAGAGGTGTGTTGTTTTTGGGCCCATAAAATATTGTTTTTGAACAAAAAAAGACCCAGGATGGCGAAAAGAAAGACCATCCTGGGCCATTTTTGGTTCATGTTAACTTTAATCCCCTCCCTTGGTTGTGTGGCAGACGAAACACCCGCATTTACTCTTATCGCCCTGACTAGCTACGCAGTTGTTAAGATAATCCCACCTTAACATATCAGGATAAGGGCTGCCATGAGGTCTATGGCAAGACAGACACATTACCTGATCACTGCCAGGGGTAACGATACTGCTCGGGGCAGTCATGCTGGTCAGAACGTTCGGATCTCTGGCCACCGGAGCGAGGGGATTATAATTCCCCGGCCCAGAACCACCGGGGTTATTGTAATAATAATATTCCTTGTTTGGGTCATCGGGTAAGGGAACATGGGCCGGATGTAGGAACCAGGGCGAATGATTATCCGCTACAACCTGCCCGTTTGTATCTACATAAAGTATGCCGTGGAACCTTTGGTGACATCCGGCACAATAGTTACTCATGGAGTTATCGTCGTTGCCATACATATTATCGCAACCCATATATTCATTATGATCGGTGGCGCTTACCGTTTGTTCCCAATCCGAATCTTCGATCCCGATCACACCAGTACTGTCACTTGGATGATAGCTGGAATTGAGGAACCGATACCAACCGCCTTCTTTCCCGACCACTGGTCCGGTATCAGAGGCATGGTGAGCGGGTTTATGACAACTTTCACACTTAGCTACCCGTTTATGACAATCAGCACAATTGTCACCGCTTGCCGCCAGGGGCATGCCCGGGGCCTCACTCAAATTGGCATCTTGACTGACCCCATCTATGGCCAAGACATTGTGTCCGTAGGCATCACCCTTTGTGAGTAGCCAATAGAAATTACCACCAGCCAACGTTCCAGTAGAGCTTCCATCGGTAGGATAGGTAGGTTCTTGAAGATTCAGGACAATAGGGATTCCGTCAACGATGGTCTCTGGACCAGAATTTGAATGACAGGCCACACAGGGATCACTGAAACTCGATACAGGATCTAAGAGATACTTATTAGGTCCACTTGCTTTAAGGGCCTCCCCGTTTTGCGAATTATGCATAGTGTGACAATTAGAACAGACCCCGTGTACCCTTGCCCAGGCACCGGGGTTCATCCACAAAAAGACTATGAGTAAATATCCTAAAACAATAAATTTGTTTTTCTTTCTGGCTCTCATCTCCCC
>CAZROA010000098.1:0-22802 GCA_964601575.1 uncultured Thermodesulfobacteriota bacterium | reverse complement strand
AAGTCAGAAGTGCAAAAAGTGGAGAAGGGTTTAAAATGGAGTAACTCCTTGACAACTTCCAGACCATCTTTTAAAGAGACAGGGCCATTTAGTGGAAAAAGGAGTGGGAGGATGGCTATTTTCACCTCACAGACCCCAATGTTGAAAAAAGGAGAGGTCAAACGTCAGTGGTATATAATCGACGCCAAGGGTAAAGTCTTGGGGCGTTTGGCCAGTTTGATTGCCCAGCGTTTGCGGGGCAAACATCGCCCTGATTTCACCCCCCATGTCGATGCCGGGGACTTTATCGTGGTCATCAATGCCGAGCAGATCGTACTCACCGGGAAAAAACTCGATCAGAAGATCTATTGGCGGCATTCCGGTTACATGGGTGGAATCAAGCTTACCCCGGCCAAGAAGATGCTGGAGAAAAAGCCAGAAGAGGTCTTGAGACTGGCGGTAAAGAGGATGCTGCCCAAGAACCGTCTTGGGCGTAAGATGCTCAAAAAACTCAAGATATATCGAGGGCCTCATCATCCGCATCAGGCTCAGAACCCCAAACCTTTAGAAATCTAAGAGAGGGTAAGGACTATGGCCGAAGCAAAGCCGAGATTTTATGCTACAGGCAAGAGGAAGACCGCCATTGCTCGGGTCTGGATTATGCCGGGTAGTGGTCAATTTGTGGTCAATAAGAAGCCCTTTGACCAATATTTTTCGGACAATATCGTCGCCCGACATATCGTCGAACAGCCCTTTAACCTCACCGGCACCTTGGGTAAGTTTGATGTTATCTGTACGGTGGAGGGCGGGGGTAAATCCTCCCAGGCCGAGGCTATTCGGCACGGCATTGCCAAGGCCTTGGTAGAATATAACGAAGAGCTTCGTCCCTCGCTCAAGAAGGCCGGATTTCTCACCAGAGACGCCAGGGTCAAAGAGAGGAAGAAGTACGGTCTTCGCGGGGCGCGTCGCGGTCAGCAATATTCTAAGCGTTAGTTTCTGGAGGTTTGGATGATCAAGGTGGCCATCATAGGGGCCACAGGGTATACCGGTTTGGAACTCCTGCGGCTCCTTGCTGGCCACCCTAAGGTCCAGGTCTCGGTTGTCACCTCACGTAAAGAAGCCGGCCAAAAAATAGGCCATATCTTCCCCTTTCTTGAAAGATACGCCCATTTGGAGCTGATCGTCCCGGAGCCAAAAGCCATCGCCGCCGAAGCAGATCTTGCCTTTTTGTGTGTTCCTCACGGGGCAGCCGCCCAGATGGCCAAAGAGTTTTTGATGGCTGGCCTTAAGGTAATCGATCTCTCGGCTGACTTCCGGCTCCATGATCAGGGAGTCTACGAGAGCTGGTATGGTCCCCATCAGGCCCCTGAGCTCTTGTTCGAAGCGGTTTATGGCCTCCCTGAGGTCTATGCCGAAGAGATCACCCGGGCCAGGTTGATCGCTAATCCCGGTTGTTATCCGACGGCCAGTCTCTTGCCCTTGATCCCTTTACTCCGGGCCAAGCTTATCAAACCTCACGGCATCGTCATCGACGCCAAGAGCGGGGTCTCAGGGGCAGGGCGAGGGGCCAAGCTCCCCTTGATTTATTGTGAGGTCAACGAGGGCTTCCGAGCCTATAACGTGGCTAGACACCGCCATACCCCGGAGATTGAACAGGAATTATCCAAGGCCGCCGGAGAGGACCTGAGGGTGAATTTCACCACCCATTTGGTCCCCATGAATCGGGGTATTTTGACCACCATCTATGCCGAGCCCAAAGAAGGTGTTTCTGAGGCCCAAATTCGGGAAGAATTAAATTCTTTTTACGCCCATAGTCCTTTTGTTCGTCTCCTACCGGAAGAGACCTTCCCCAACACCGCCCACGTCAAAGGGACCAACCGTTGTGACCTCGGCCTTGTCCTTGACCAACGCACCGGACGATTAATCCTTGTCTCCGCCATAGACAATCTGGTAAAAGGAGCCAGTGGGCAGGCCATTCAAAACATGAACTTGATGTTGGGGCTGCCCGAAGATCTGGGGCTCCGAATACCGCCGCTTTTTCCATAATCCATGCGCAATATCAAATTGACCATTGCCTATGACGGTACCAATTACCTTGGGTGGCAACGTCAGAAGAGTGGACCGACCATCCAAGGGGTATTAGAAGAGACCCTAGCCCGCCTCCTTGGGCATCGAATTAAATTACGGGCTGCCGGGCGCACCGATGCCGGGGTCCATGCCCTGGGGCAGGTGGCCAATTTCTTGACCACCAACAAGATGCCCCTCAAAGACATCCATCGGGCCCTAAACGCCCTTCTTCCGAAGGACATAGCCATCGTTAAGGTGGAAGAGGTCCCGATCAAGTTTAACGCCCAGTATGATGCCAAATACAAGACCTATTTTTACCAGATTTACAACCACCCTATTCGTCATCCCCTTTGGCGGCTCTATTCCTGGTGGGTGCCGCAAAAGCTCGATCTTGAGGTGATGAAGGCCTGTCTGCCCCTTTTTCTGGGGCAAAAGGATTTTGCCAGTTTTCGTAAGACCGGAAGCGATATCAGGACTACGGTGCGCACGGTTTATAGTGTCAGCCTCAAGCGTGCGGTGGGCATCGCCCATATGTTACGTTTTGAAATTTCAGCCCGGGGTTTTTTGCGCTATATGGTAAGAAATATTGTTGGGGCCTTAGTGGAGGTGGGGCTTCATCGCTTAACCCCGAAGGAATTAGAGCAGATAATGGAGGCTAAAGATCGCTCTTTGGCTCCGCCTCCAGCTCCGCCTCAAGGGCTATTCTTAAAAGAGGTAGTCTACGAAAGGAGGCATACCCATGACCAAAAGGCTGGCCAGTCGGGTGCGGGAACTTAAACCTTCAGCGACCTTGGCTATTAACGCCAAGGCCAAGGCCTTACGGGCCAAAGGGATAGACATCGTCAATCTCTCCGCCGGAGAGCCGGATTTTGACACCCCGGCCCATATTAAGGCCGCGGCGATCAAGGCCCTGGAAGAAGGATTTACCCGATATACCCCTGTGCCCGGCATACCTGAGCTACGGGAGGCCATTTGTGCCCGAATCAAGGAAGACTATCACCTTGACTATTGTCCAGAAGAGGTAGTGGTTACTTGCGGGGCCAAGCAGGCCTTGTTTAATCTGGCCCAGGCCTTGTTTGAACCCGGAGACGAGGTCATCATCCTTGCACCTTATTGGGTCTCTTACCCACCGATCGTTGAGCTGGCCGGGGCCAAACCGGTGATTGTTCCCTCTTCCAAAGAGAATAATTTTGAACCGGAATTATCGGCCTTGGAAGAGGCCCTTTCTCCACGCACCCAGGGGATCTTTTTGAATAGTCCTTCCAATCCAACGGGATTGGTTTATTCCACGGAATTCCTTGAGGGTGTAGCGGCCTTGGCCCGAAAGAGGGATCTCATCATCGTCACCGACGATATCTATGATCGTCTCCGCTTTGATGGTAAGGACCCGGAAAATATACTTACCGTGGCCCCGGATCTCAGAGACCAGACGGTTATGGTTAACGGCGTCTCTAAGACCTATGCCATGACTGGTTGGCGTATTGGTTGGGCCGTAGGGCCAAAGGAGATCATCGCCGCCATGGCCAGGATTCAGGGGCAGAGTACGTCTAATGCCACTTCGATAGCCCAGAAGGCGGCCCTTGAGGCCCTGACCGGTCCGCAAGAGTGTGTGGCCGAGATGAGGGAGAGCTTTAAGAAACGGGCCACCCTTCTTTACGAGGAGTTAAAGAAGATTCCTGGTCTTGATTTGCCCAAGCCCCAGGGGACCTTTTATGCCTTTGTTGATTTTTCGGCCTATTTTGGCCGGAAGACTCCCCAGGGGCAGGTGATCAAGGGTTCCCTTGAGATGGGCGATTATTTACTTGAAGAAGCCAGGGTGGCCACGGTACCAGGGGTTGCCTTTGGGGAAGATCGGTTCTTGAGGATCTCCTTTGCCAATGCCGACGAAGAGATCCTCAAAGGGATAAATCGGATCAAGGAGGCCCTTCAGAAACTTGAGTGAAAGCGGCTACAAGGCCGCTATTTAACCTTGGAGCCATAGATGTTTTTGATCCGCCTGGGGATTTTGTTTTGGGCCCTTTGGGTTGTCTTTCCCTTTCAGGCCTTAGCGCTCAAAGAGACAAAAGAGACCAAGAGTCTCGAAAAATTTCTTACCGAAGCCACCGAAGCCGCTACCCGTTCGCGGCTTAATATTGACCAGATTCCTTCTTCCTTCACCGTGCTTGATCGCCAAATGATCGAACGCAGCGGGGCGGTCACGGTGGCCGATCTGTTACGTTTTGTACCGGGGCTTGAAGTCCTTAAGGAGGGCAATGGGAGTTATCATCTGATTGTACGGGGTAATTACTCTGATCGGCGTATCCTCCTCCTTTGGGATGGCCAGCCCATCAATTATCTCCTCACCCGGCGGGCCCTTTCTTTCTTTGGCTTTTTGCCGGTTGATATCTTGGAAAGGGTAGAGATCTCCCGTGGTCCGGCCTCTGCGGTCTACGGGTCCTATGCCGTAGGTGGAGTAGTCAACCTCATCCCCAGACATTGGCAAAAAGGCGGTGAGATAGGCGGGGCCTATGGGGTCTTTGATACAGCTCGTTTCTTTACTTCGTTAGGGGTGGATAAAAAGAATAGTAGCTTCCAATTGAGCGCCGGGGCGGTGACCACCAACGGGGATCAGATTTACGTAAAGGCCGATGCCGATGGCTACCCCGGTACAGTGGATACCCATTATGATACCAATTGGCAGGAAGCCCGTCTTCGCTGGGGGCGGATCAAGGCCCGTCTCTTTCGGTTTTACGTGGCCAATTCTCATTACTACGGCCTAAACGATCGCCTGGGGAAGACCAATTCTCCTGAATATCATGTGACCTGGCTTGGGGCCAGGATAAGTTTTGACTTTGAGTTGCCTCAAGGTATCTCCGGAGAAATTTATACCAACTGGCGTCAAGACTTAGTCAATTACGGAACGTTTTATTTCTTTCACCCTGACCCAGACGGGAAGCTCTATCCCATTGCCCCGTCTCCATATCCGACCTATGTAGCCGAGAAGATCCGCTTAAGAGAGAACACCACCGGACTGGTCCTCTCACGTGATTTCTTGACCCATCATCTCTTGGTGGGCCTTGAATTTTCCCAAAATAGTATTCGTTCGGCCTCGGCCAAGATCAATCGTCAGTTGGTCTGTCTGGACCCAACGGATATGTCCACCTGCCTGCCTCCCCTCCCGGAGATGACCCTTCAGAGGTCCCCGTGGCCCCAAGCCACCGAACGTTATTGGGCCGTCTTTTTTCAGGATCAATGGGAGTTTACCGAAGAAGACGAATTTAATTTGGGTCTGCGTTTTGACAAATACAAAGGTTTTTCCGGGGAGCTAAGCCCTCGTCTGGTATGGATACACCGGTTTTCTCCGAAGTTTATTTCCAAGCTGATTTACGGGCACGGTTTTCGGGTGCCGGATCTTGATGCCCTTTATGATAACCATGCCCCCATAGTTAGGGGCAATCCGAATCTTAAGCCGGAAAAGCTGGATTCAATCGAGGGTGTTTTTATCTTTAAACCCCACCCCCGTCATCGCTTCAGCTTGAGTCTCTTCCGCATGTGGTTAAGAGACGTGCTGGGGAGGCGCAATCCTGGTGGGGCCGGTGGTTGGATGTATCAGCAAGGTGGAGATGAGAACGTATGGGGCGGGGAATTTTCATGGCGTTATCTCGGGGAACAATGGGACCTCTATCTCTTCACCAGTTACCAATGGGGAGAGAACGAGTTTGATGAACCACGTCCTTATGTGGCCAATTTTTTGGCCGGAGGGATTTTTTCTTATTCTTTTCCGCGTTGGCCTTGGGAGATCAGTCTTTCTTGGAATTACGTCGGCCCCCGCTGGCGAGAAAGATACAACCTAACCCGTAGATATGGCTATTTACCTGATACACGTCCCAAACTGGGCGATTATCTCCTAGTAAATCTCAAAATTTTTTATGAACTGACCGAAAATACCACCCTTTGGCTTGGGGTGACCAATCTGTTCGACGCAGATATTCGGTACCCTTCTTCCTTTGGCGGGGTACCCGATGATTATCAAGAGCAGGGACGCTACCTCGAGCTGGGAGTGCGTTTTCGGTTTTGACGCTTCAGAGACGGGCTCGAAAGCGGTATTTTTTCTTGTTTTTTTGGGCCATGATCGCCTTCCTGGCCTGCGGACGATTGCTTTGGGCCGGGACCTTGGTCACGGTAGAGACCGAAAAGGCCCGGCTGACCATCGAACTCCTCAAGCGGTTTGTGCGCCTTGAAAGACACCTGAGACAAAGACCGGTCATTCGGGTCTTGATCCTGGCCCCAAAGTTAAGGACGGCCTTTCAGGATCAAAACTTGGTCAACCAAGTGGTGTTAGAAGAATTTCAGAAGGATGCCCTCTTTGATTGCCAGGTGGTGGCCACCGGTCCTTTGGTTATTAAAGATCTCTTACATCAAAGGTTTGATATCCTTTACATCGCTGGGATGGTACCCAGGATAAAGAGGATCTTGGTCCTGGCCAGGGAGAGAAAGGTCCTTACCGTTTCCCATCTCACCGAGCTGGTTTCCCTGGGGCTAGCCCTTTCCTTAGATCTTGAAAGACGCCGGGCCTGTATCATTGCTAATAAAGAGACCTGGCGGCGTCTGGGGCTTGATCTTCCGAATCCGATTCTAAAACGCATTGTCTTTCTCTCAGGTCGATGAAAAACTGGTCCCATTTCATGGCAAAGCTTGATTTAAAGATCCTTCTGGCCCTCATTTTGGTGATCATTGCCGGGATTTTGCTCTTGGCCACCTCAGTGGGGACCTATTTTCTACAGAGGGAAATGACCTTAGAGAGGGAGAAGACCATTCATCTCTTGCTCCTCCAATCCTCCAGACTCTTGGTGCCTCATTTAAAACTTCGCATCGAAAAAGAGGTCAGGCGGATCGCCCGGGGGCTACTTGAGTATGAGTTCATTAAAGGTGTACGGGTGACCTGGGTGGAGTCCCCTATTTTTGAAGATATACGCGAGATGGATCTCCTCTTAAAACAGGCCCACCAAGGCCCTCTGCCCCCACATTCTCCAAACATATTGACCGTAGAGGTAGGGCAGTTGAAAGGAAAGATCATGGCTGTCCCTATTACAGACGAAAACGGCCAAACGATCGGCAAACTCGAAGTGATCATCGATGATTCGCATTATCGACAATTCATGCGAAAGTTGTGGGCCAATTTCTTTATCGGTGGTGTAGTCATTATTCTTTTGGTCATCTTTCTTCTGGCCTTCTTTTTCCGGGCGGTGACCAATCCCATCCTTGCCCTGGCCCACCGGATGGAGGTCTCCCCGGAAAAATTAAGACCCTTTCCTGAGGTGGTGGCCCCAAAAGAGGTCCAAACCTTGATCAAGGCATACAACCACTTGGTCGAAAGGCTTAACCGCTATCGTCAGGAATTAGAGGCCGCCCTTGAGAGATGGCGAGAGGAGGCCGAAAGGGCGGAGGCCGCCAGTCGGGCCAAGACCGCCTTTTTGGCCAATATTTCCCATGAAATACGAACGCCCATGGTGGCCACCCTGGGCATGACCGAACTCTTAGAAGACACCCCCCTTTCTGAGGAACAAAGGCGTTATCTGACCAATCTCAAGGGCTCGGTCCAGACCCTCCAGACCATGATCAGCGATATCCTTGATTTTGCCCGCTTGGAGAATCGTCGGGAGTGGTTAAAACCAGAGAGATTCCCGCTTTTACAACTGGTTGAAGAGTGTGTGGCCCTTTTTAGACACGAATTCGAGAAAAAAGGCCTTGAATTTTCTTACTCCTTTGATCCCAGGCTTCGGGTAGAAGTAGAGGCCGATCGCTCGAAGATCATGCAGATCCTGATCAATTTCCTGTCCAATGCCCTCAAGTTTACAGAAAAAGGCGGGGTAAGCTTAGAAGTTTCCTTGGAGAAGGAAGAAAGAGACCGGATCTGGGTCCATTTCAAGGTTAAAGACACCGGTATCGGCATCGCTCCCGAAGACTTGAAACGGATTTTTATCCCCTTTGAGCGGGCAGAGGAACATTTCGACCGACCCTATCGGGGAACGGGTTTGGGGTTGGCCATCTCCAATCAATTGGCCCGGCTCATGGGTGGAGAGATTTGGGCGGAGAGCGAAGGCCTGGGGAAGGGGTCGGTTTTTCACGTCGTTTTGCCTCTAAAACGCCTGGAGACAAGACCTGAAGACAAGAGACCGGAGTCGATTTCCATTAAAGGCCGTGTCCTCCTTGCCGAAGACAACGAGGTCACCAGGCATTTCTTTGAAAAGACCTTGGAAAAATTAGGGCTAGAAGTGGTAAGTGTGGCCGACGGCGAGGAGGCCTACAAACGGGCCTTAGAGGAAGAATTCGATCTCTTCCTACTTGATATCCAAATGCCCAAACTCGATGGCCTTGAAGTGGCCAAACTCTTGCGCCAAAAGGGAATCAAAAAACCCATTGTAGCCCTGACCGCTCATGCCATCAGCGATTTTGAGGAAAAGAGCCGCGAGGCCGGCATGGATGGGTTTATCACCAAACCCATCAACCGCAAGGAATTGGCTCAGAAGTTGGCCCGTTGGTTGGGTTGACCTTTCTTCAAGGACTTGCCACTTTGGCTTAACCTTTCTAGTATTTCGCTCATCATGTTTTAGAGAGGCGAGCCATGGACTGGAAAAGGACCCTCAATCTCCCGCAGACTGATTTCCCAATGAAGGCCAATTTGGCCAAGCGTGAGCCGGAGTTTTTGAGATACTGGGAAGAGATAAGGCTTTACGAACGCCTTGAAGAAAAGGGGAAGGATCGACCGCTCTTCATCCTCCATGACGGTCCCCCTTATGCCAATGGCCATATCCATATGGGCACGGCCCTGAACAAGGTACTCAAAGACTTTATCCTCAAGTCTAAGCGTATGCTCGGAGCTCGTTGTCCCTTTGTCCCTGGGTGGGACTGCCATGGTCTGCCCATCGAGCTTAACGTGGAGAAAGAACTCAAGGTCAGGCGTGGAGAATTGCCCAAGACTGAGATTCGCAAACACTGTCGGGAGTATGCCAAACGCTTTATTGATATTCAGCGTGAGGAATTTCGTCGCCTAGGAGTCATCGGTGATTGGGAGAATCCTTACCTCACCATGAGCTATGCCTACGAGGCCACCATTGCCCGAGAATTTGTTCGTTTACTCTCCCAAGGGTATGTCTACCGGCGTAAGAAACCGGTCTATTGGTGTATTCATTGTCTGACGGCCCTGGCCGAGGCAGAAGTAGAATATGAAACGCATAAATCTCCTTCGATTTACGTCAAATTCCCTCTAAGAGAAGACGCCCTGTCTGTCCTTACGGAGCTTGCCGGCCAAAAGGTCTCTCTCGTCATCTGGACCACGACTCCTTGGACCCTTCCAGCCAACCTGGCTGTGGCCCTGAATCCCGAATTGGATTACGTAGCCGTAGAACTAGAGGGCGAGATTCTTATCTTGGCTGAGGGTAGACTTTCGGCCCTCACCGCTGAACTCGAACTCGAAAAGGTGCCCCGGATCATAACTCGTATTGATCCCCGTGTACTTGAAGGCCGGCACGTACGGCACCCCTTCATCGAACGTGATTCCCTGATCATTTTGGCGGACTATGTGACCCTTGAGGCTGGTACCGGATGCGTCCACATTGCCCCGGGGCATGGTGAGGAAGACTACGAAAGCGGCCTAAAATACGGGCTTGAGGTCTATTCTCCGGTGGATGACCAGGGTCGTTTCCTCCCCGAGGTCCCCTTGGTTGGTGGTCAAAATATCTACGAGGCCAACCCTCGTATCATCGAGATCTTGCGGGAAAGGGGAATGCTTCTTTATGTCTCTCAAATCGAACACAGTTACCCTCATTGCTGGCGTTGTAAGAAACCGGTCATCTTTCGGGCCACGGAACAGTGGTTTGTCTCCATGGAGGCCGGAGACCTCAGGAAACGGGCCTTGGAATGGATCGATCGAGTGAAGTGGATTCCGCATTGGGGTTACAATCGCATCCGCAGTATGGTCGAGAATCGACCGGATTGGTGTCTTTCCCGTCAACGGGCTTGGGGGGTACCGGTGACCGTGTTTTCTTGTGCTTCCTGTGGGGAGGTCCTGCGCGATGAAAAATATTACCAAAAGACCCTCCAGCTCTTTGAAGAATATGGGGCTGATATCTGGTTTGAAAAGACCCCCTCTGAACTCCTGCCCGAAGGGACGGTCTGCCCAAAGTGTGGGGGGGAGGAATTCCACAAAGAAGAAGATATCCTAGACGTTTGGTTTGATTCCGGGGTGTCTTTTGCCGCGGTGCTGGAACAAAGGCCGGAGCTCAAGTTCCCGGCTGAACTTTATCTCGAAGGCTCTGATCAGCACCGGGGCTGGTTCCAGAGTTCCTTACTTTGCGCCGTGGGTACCAGGGGACGGGCCCCGTATGAAAGTGTGCTGACCCATGGTTTTGTGGTCGATGGCCAAGGGCGAAAGATGTCTAAGTCCTTGGGTAACGTTATCCCTCCGGAGAAGATCATCAAGAGATACGGGGCCGAGATCTTGCGCCTCTGGGTCTCGGCTGAGGACTATCGCGGGGATATCCGGCTTTCGGATGAGATCCTCTCCCGCATGGTTGAGGCCTATCGCAAGATCCGCAATACCTGCCGCTTCCTGATCGGAAACCTCTTTGATTTTGATCCAGAAAAAGACCTTGTCCCCCCTGAAAAACTCCCGGAGTTTGAGAGATTTATTCTTTATCGCCTTTCTTCTCTTATTGCCCGTTGTCGCAAGGCTTATGAGGGCTTTAATTTCCATCTCGTCTTCCAGGGTTTGCATCAGTTCTGTGCCGGTGATCTTTCGGCCTTATATATTGATGTCAGCCGAGATACCCTTTACTGCGAGGCCCCGGATTCTCTGGCCCGTCGGGCCTGCCAGACCGTGCTCTACCATGCCTTACAAAGCATTACCCTCCTCATGGCGCCCATCCTATCCTTTACCGCAGAGGAGATCTGGTCTCGGATTCCGGGGAGAAAAGAACACGAGAGTGTGCACTTGGCCCTTTTCCCTGAGCCCATCCTGACGGAAGTGGCCCCGGATTTCCTAGAAAAATGGGAGAGACTTCTTCGGGTGCGGGGTGAGATCACCAAGGCCTTGGAGCGGGCCCGGAAAGAACAGAAGCTCATTGGTAACACCCTGGAGGCCCAGGTCTTGATCAGGGCAGAGGAAGGAGCCCTGGCTACCTTCATCAAAAAAGAGGAAAAGACCTTGGAATACCTGGCCATTGTCTCTGATCTTTTGTATACGGAGAACTTGCCTGAGGCCAAAGGAGAGGAGGCCATTTTTGTTTCCGAAGAAATTGCCGGGCTTTCCATCTTGGTCCGTCGGGCTCCAGGGCAAAAGTGTGAACGTTGCTGGCAATGGAAGGAATCCGTAGGCACTCATTCTGATCTTCCTCAGGTCTGTGAGCGGTGTTATCGGGTCTTGACCACGGCATGGAAAGACGTTCTCCAGGAATCTTCTTCATAGTCTCCCTGATCGTCTTTTTTCTTGATCAGGCAAGCAAGTTTTTTCTGGCCTACTGGATCAGGCCAGGGGCGGTGGTAGAACTCATCCCTGGGGTCTTAAACTTGGTACACATTAAGAATACGGGGGTAGCCTTTGGTCTCTTCGCCCATCAGGTCACGTGGACCCGTTACTTCTTTAGCGCCATAAATCTCTTTGCCGCTGTTTTCCTCTTCTTTTTGGCGCGCAAGGCCCCTAGGGAAAAGTCTGTGTGTTATGGTCTCATCGCCGGGGGGGCTCTAGGTAATTTTGTCGATCGCTTCTTCCGAGGAGGAGTCTCGGACTTTATCGACCTCCATCTTGGCCCTTATCACTGGCCGGCCTTTAACCTGGCCGATAGTGCCATCACCATCGGCGTCTTGCTCTACCTGATCATTTCTTTCAGAAAACCCCCGTCTGTGTGAGGATCTACAGGCATTTTCTTTTCAGCCCAGAATCAGAGATTGATCTGAAATTCTTTTAAACTTAAAAATCGTACCAATTTGTAATTAAGTTTCATAAAGATGGGCAAGTTCACCTTATTTAAAGGGAAGACCGATAGAGAATCCTGATGAATCACCTAAAAGAAATAATTTTTTACCCATTGGTCATAAGTCTTTTTTGGCGACAGAACCAGGCCGAAGTAGAACGTTTGGTCCGGCAGACCTTTGGGCGTCATTTTTCCTTTAAAGAACAAGGGGTAGAGATCCCGCCAGAAAAGATCCTCTCCTTGGAAGAGGCCCTCAATGCCCTTAAACGGATCCCAGGTGGGGTCAGTTTTCCCATTTTACCCATCTCTCTTGCCCCTTTCGGGAGCTTTAGAAAGACCCTTTTACGACCGGGAAAGGTCTATCTTGACCCTAAAGAAAAAGAGGCCTTTGAGGAGAGGCTTTCCCGTCTGCCCTTTCTGGCCAAGCTTGTCCCTTGGCATGATTTGTATGAACTGCAACTTCCGGCGACCACCGATCCGGAGCTCCTTTTTCGGTATCGGGATCTCTTGTTAGTCGGTCCTTATAAGCCCTGTCTACATTGTGGTCTCCCTTGGCATCGGACTTCCTCTTGCCCAGGTCGTAAGGAGAGGAGGCCGGGGAAGGTCTTGCTTGATTGGTTGCATCAACCTTTGGCCAAGATCGGCGAGAAATTAAACAAGGCCTTTGAAAATTTGCGCACTAAAGAGAGCCAGATGGTTTTGGGCGCCCTTTCCGAGCGTTTTCCCTATCTTCAGCCCGGGTTTTTGAGGAATCTCTTCACCACGCGGGCCAAAAATTGGGAACAGTTCAATATCTTTCAGGAGGTCTTGGCCCCGGGGGGTAAATTATTCATTGCCCTCGAGGCCTTGCAGGCCGGACAGCTCTCCGAGGCCCAAAGGCGTTTTGAGATCATCTTCGAGGAAGGGAAGGACTGGCGGGCGGCCTTGGGGCTTGCCTTTGTCTCTTTGGACAAGGAGGACCTGGTCGAGGCCCTCTATTACGTTGAATCCGCCCTGGGACAAATAGAAAGGCCTTTATTGCAAGGTTACCTCTTGTTTTTAAAGGGTTGGTTGCTGGAAAACAAAGGTGATTTTCACCAGGCCGAAGAGGCCTATCGCCAGGCCTTGAAAAAAGACCGGACCTGCTTCCCGGCCCAGTTTCACTTGAGGCTCTTCATGACCCGTTACGCCCTGTGGGAGGATATTTTGACCCATCTTACCCTGGTTTTGAATCATCCCCTTGGTTTTCTGTTGAGTTTTTTAGAACCAAGGTTTTTACCCATCGCCCCCAAACTCGAAGAAGAGCTAGAAAGGACCTTTAAGGAACGACAGGCCCAAGCGGTTAGTCGTCTGGCGGCGGCGGAAAACAACCTCCGACCGGTGATCAAACTCATGCCGGAAAAACAGGCCCAGGAACTGCAGGAGAGCTTGGAAGACATACGACGAAAGATCTATGAAGGCGGTTATTTGGACTTCTTTTGGGCTGAAGAAAAGGCCTTTTCTCTCTCCCTTGAAGGCCAGGGACTGCTTTATCGACAGATCTCCGAGGCCAGGTCCAAATATAATAAATGGAGAGATGCTTATGAAGAATACGAGAAATTTTGGCGGACTAAAGGGGGAAAAGACCCGGAATTCAAGGCTTTACTCGATGAATTCTATCAAACCTTGGCTGAGATAGAGAAGGCCCTTAAGACCAATCCTTCTCATCATTTGAGGTTCTGTGTCCAGAAATTTGAAAAACTGGAGAAGAAAAAAAGGGAGCTTGAAAGACTGAAAGAGGAACTTCTAGTCAGGCTCCGATTCAAAAAACAACTGGCCGTGTTCGTCAAGACCTTTTTACTCTTAGAAATCTTTCTTTTTTGCGGTTTTCTCGTCTTTCCCAGATTGATTCGCTTTTTGTCACCCTCAACTAAGAAGATCTTTTTCCTTTCCCCAAGCACTTTTTTGCTGTTTTCCTTTCTCTTTCTCGTGGTGGCTATTTTTCGGGCCTTGGCTCAAAAAAACTGATTCTTACCCCTTGTCAACCGATTTTCCATGATTATATTAGCAGCCGACTTAGGTGAGTGCTAATAAAAATCCTGAAGAGGAGGGGGTACCGATGAAAGTTAAGCCGCTTCATGATCGCATCCTTGTGCAGCGCATTGAAGAAGAAGAGCGTACGAAGAGTGGGATCATCATTCCTGACACAGCGAAAGAAAAGCCCATCATGGGAAAGGTCATTGCCGTTGGTGACGGAAGGATCCTTGAGAATGGTCAGAAGGTCCCTCTAAGTGTCAAAGAAGGTGATCGTGTCCTTTTTGGTAAGTACGCCGGTACAGAAGTGAAGATCGAAGGCGAAGAATATCTCATCATGCGGGAAGACGACGTTTTGGCCATCATTGAAGACTAAATTTCCGTTGAAATAAAAATCCCGAAAGGAGGTTGAGAATATGGCGGCGAAGGAGATTCTTTACAGTGTCAAGGCCCGTGAAGCGCTGCTCTCCGGAGTAAACAAGCTCGCGGATGCCGTAAAAGTAACCCTTGGCCCTAAGGGGCGTAATGTCATCTTGGAAAAGGCCTTTGGTTCTCCGACCATCACCAAAGACGGTGTCACCGTAGCCAAGGAGATCGAACTTGAGGATAAGTTCGAAAACATGGGTGCCCAGATGGTCAAGGAGGTGGCCTCCAAGACCAGCGATGTGGCTGGTGACGGGACCACCACGGCGACCATCTTGGCCCAGAGCATCTTCCGTGAGGGTACCAAGTTGGTCACCGCTGGTATCAACCCCATGGCCCTTAAGAGGGGGATTGACAAGGCCGTTGATGCCGTAGTCAAAGAGCTTGAGAAGATCAGCAAGCCCTGTAAGGACCGTCAGGAGATTGCCCAGGTCGCTACCATCTCGGCCAACAATGATCCAACCATTGGGAACATCATTGCCGACGCCATGGACAAGGTGGGCAAAGAAGGCGTCATCACGGTGGAAGAGTCCAAGAGCCTGGAGACCTATCTCGAAGTAGTTGAGGGTATGCAGTTTGATCGGGGTTATATCTCCCCTTATTTTGTCACCGATGCGGACAAGATGGAGTGCGTCCTTGAAGACGCCTATATCCTCATCCACGATAAGAAGATCAGCTCCATGAAGGATCTCCTCCCGGTGCTTGAGCAGGTAGTCCGTTCTGGGAAGCCGCTCTTGGTCATTGCCGAAGATGTAGAGGGTGAGGCCTTGGCCACCTTGGTGGTGAACAAGATCCGCGGTGTACTCCAGTGCTGTGCGGTGAAGGCCCCTGGTTTTGGCGAGCGCCGGAAGGCCATGCTTGAGGATATCGCCATCCTCACCGGTGGTACGGTCATTTCTGAAGAGCTTGGTCTCAAACTTGAAAACGCCCAGCTCAAAGACCTCGGTCGGGCCCGTCGGATCATCGTGGACAAAGAACATACCACCATCGTCGATGGTGCGGGTAGCAAAGAGGCCATCGAGGCCAGGGTCAAGCAGATCCGGGCCCAGATCGAGGAGACCACCTCGGATTATGATCGTGAGAAACTTCAGGAGCGTTTGGCCAAGTTGGTCGGTGGTGTAGCGGTCATCTATGTCGGTGCCGCAACTGAGACCGAGATGAAGGAAAAGAAGGCCCGGGTGGAAGACGCCCTCAATGCGACTAAGGCGGCGGTGGAAGAGGGTATCGTGCCCGGTGGTGGTACGGCTTACATCCGTTGCCTCCATGTGCTTGACGGCGTTGAGGCTGAGGGTGATGAAAAACACGGAGTGGATATCATCCGTCGGGCCTTGGAGGAGCCGCTCCGTCAGATCGCAGCCAATGCTGGTTACGAGGGCTCTATCATCGTTGAGAAGGTAAAGGCCGAGACCGGGGCCAAGGGTTTCAACGCCATTACCGGTGAGATTGTGGATCTGATGGAAGCCGGCATCATCGACCCAACCAAGGTCTCCCGGACGGCCCTTCAAAATGCGGCTTCGATCTCCAGTCTGTTGCTCACCACCGAGGCCATGGTGGCGGAAAAACCCAAGGAGGAAAAGGGGAACACCCCGCCTGCTCCTGAGTTCTAAGAGATAGCCTAATAAAGGGGGCGGCTTATGCCGCCCCTTTCCTTAAAAACCCGCCTTTAAGATTTACTTGATGAGAGCCTTTTCCTGTTTCCCGTGTTAGATTCAAACTCAAATGCTTGAGGGATTGATTCTTCTTTTTGCCGCCTTTGTGCACGGCTTGGTAGGTTTTGCCTTTGCCCTACTCGCTGTCCCCCTCCTCTCTTTCCTACTTTCATTAAAGTTAGTAGTACCCCTTATGGCCCTTTTTGGGACTACCATCAATGCCTTGCTCCTCTTGTCTCTTTGGCGGTATTTTGAACTTCGGCGTATCTTTTCCCTCCTTGTTGGGGCCTTTCCAGGGGTGGTGGCCGGGGCTTATTTCCTGGCCAAGGCCCCGGAGAGCTGGCTTAAAGGGCTCTTAGGAGTCATCCTTATCTCCTATGGACTTTGGGGGCTTATCAATCCGAGACCCAAGATTCGCCTTGGAGACCGGTGGGGGTATCTCTTTGGCTTTTTGGCCGGTGCCCTAGGGGCCGCCCTGATGACTTCAGGGCCCCCGGTGGTGATCTATGTGACCTTAAAGGGCTGGGAGAAAAATGAAATAAAGAGCACCTTGCAGGGATATTTTCTGGTGCTGGGTATATTGGTGATCCTTTCTCATTTGAGCCGGGGGCTTCTTACTTCCATGGTGGGGTTTTCTTATTTCAAATTTCTCCCCCTGGTCTTGATTGGGCTCTTCCTCGGCCACAGGGTTTATCAAAGTTTAAGCCTTGGGTGGTATCTAAGATTTTTGTACGGTCTTCTTATCCTTGCTGGTGTCCTTGCCCTTTGGTCTTAACCCGGGTTAGATTCGGTGTTTACCTCGGTTTTTAAATGGGCCAGCCCTTCGCGGAAATAGGAAAGGCTGGCTACCGCCAAGGCCCCGCCCATAACTGTGTAAATAAGGCCTAACCAATGACGAGGAAAAGAAGAGTGTCTAAGAGAAAGGCCCATGGCCACCATGAGGATAATGATGAGATAGCTTCGCCAGGGTTGGAAGGCAAAAAGACAGGTCTTGTCTGGTCGTTTCTTGATAAAGCGGACATTGCGGTGGGCAATCCTTCGTAGACCAAAATAGGAGACCAGAGAGGAAGTGGCCAAGGCCAACCAAAAGAGATACTTCCAAGGCCCGTGGAGCCAACGATAAGCCAACAGACAAAGGTTAAACCCTGCGGCGAACCAAAGGGTCCCAGCCAGGAAGAAGAGCCATTTCCTGGAGACGAAGGGCTTAACAGGCATAGGCAAAGGCCTCGACTCGTTCGGCAAATTTTGTGCTCAAGCTCACAAGTTTGCCACTTTTGACCAAACCTTCAACCAGATAAAGGGGAATTTGTTCAAGACCCCAATAGATCCCAGCCAGCCCACCGGTAACCGCTCCGATGGTATCCGTATCACCCCCGAGTTTCAAGGCCTGAGAGAGGGTGTCCATAAAATTTTGACCCCTTAGCAGGCACCAGACCGCCGCTTCTAAGGTATGGATGACATAGGCAGTGCTTTTTATCTCTTCTTGAGAAAGATCTTCAAAGCCAAGGGAGAGCAGGCGGTCAAAATGAATGAGTTCCGGGGCAAATTCCCTTCGATAGCGATAAAAGTCCAAAAACAAGGAAACGGTCTTTTGATAGGCTTCTTTCCTCTCGGGGCTTGATAAAGTTTCAGAGGGCCTTAAAAGACCCCTGACCAACAGGGCAAAGAACCCGCAAGCCATTTGACTTCGCGGATGAGCGTGGGTCATCTTGGAGGCCTGGTGTACAGCTTCAAGCATGGCTTCTAAAGGGTGCCAGGTGTAAAAGATGGCCACCGGGAGGATGCGCATCAAGCTTCCGTTGCCGTTTGAGCGTTCATCCTTCCCCCCGCAGAGCAAGGCCTGAGCGCCGGAGAGATAACGCCAGATGGCCTCGGTGGTCGTTCGACCAAAGCCAATGGCCTGGCCAAAGGGGGTAAGGTGCCCTTTTTTGAGCCAAGCGACAAATCTTTGAGCCAAGTCTTCCGGGTCAAGGCAACCTCTTTCAAGGAGGCTTTCTACCGTACAAAAGGTAAGGGAGGTATCGTCAGACCAGGTGCCTGGGGGATAAGAGCCGGGAGAATAATTATCAAGGGGTTTTGAAGCCATTTCTTCAGGTGAAAGGCCCTCAAAGGGAAAGCCCAGGGCATCTCCTACGGCTACTCCTAGGAGGCCACCCTTAATTTGCTGGAAGACCTTACTCATCTTTCATCGCTTGTCTTTATTTTGAGTCTTTACTAATTTAGCCGCTATGCTGCCCAAGCAAAGTGAAAAAAAGGCCTATGTGCGGGAGAAATTTTCAAGGGTTACCCGCCGATACGACCTGGTCAACACCTTAGGGAGTTTTGGCATCGATCACTGGTGGCGCTATGAGGCGGTCAGAGAGCTTTCCCGTTACCCCGGGCCCGTCCTTGATCTCTGTGCCGGGACTCTACCTTTGGCCAAGGAGATTGTCCGTCAGCGCCCCCGGGTGGTCGTGGCCTTGGATATTTGCTTGGATATGTTGGCTTACGGGCTCAAGCGCCTGGAGACCCATCCAGCCTTGACCTTTATTCGCCCGGTATGTGCCGACGGGGAAAGATTGCCCTTTCCAGATGAGGTCTTTTGGGGAGAGACGGTGGCCTTTGGGGTGCGTAACCTAGCCCACTTGGAACAAGGGCTGGCGGAGATGTACCGTGTCTTAAAGTCCGGGGGAAAGGCGGTGATCCTTGAGTTTTCACGCCCTACCGCCCCTGTATTTGCCCCGATCTATCGGTTTTATCTAAATCACATCCTTTCCAGACTAGGGGGCTGGCTTACCGGTGATGAAGAGGCTTACAAATACTTGGCTCGCTCCATAGCCCTTTTCCCTGCCCCAGAGGAATTTGCCAGCCTGATGCGCAAGGTGGGTTTTAAAGAGGTTTCCTTTCGATCCCTGACCCTCAAGGTGGTTACCCTCTATACCGGTGTGAAGTAGATCTTTTTCCAAAACAGACCTACCGAAGACCTTGGTGAATAGGGAATTTTAGGTTTATTGGTTATTTTAGATCTAAATCGACCTAATATTCAATTTTTACTTAAATTTTAGAAAGAATCTTTTTAAAATTTTTATTAGTTGCTAAAGAAATTTTGTGTTAATTATTTTTACAATTCCCCGTGTAGGGGAGCCCGATGAAAATAAAAGATTTGGTCTGTTTTTTGGTCTTTTTATTAGTTATTGTCTCTAATGTTTGGGCTCGCGTCTCTGGTCTCTGTTCCAATTGTCACACCATGCACAATTTTCAAAATGGTAGCGTGGTGACCGGAAGTGGTCCTAATCCAGCCCTTACCAAGGTCGACTGTGTCGGTTGTCACTCTTCGGAAGATTCTTCGACTACTTATCAACTAGGAAGTAGTGTAGTGCCCGTGGTTCTCTATAGAGGAGGTTCGGCTCCTACTCAATATTTAGCTGGAGGGAATTTTTGGTGGGTTAAAGAGGGTCTTGGCGGAGATGATACCAAGGGTCATAACGTCTTTTTGAACGAAGACGATGATAATTTAACCGTGGCCCCTGGTTATAACATCAGCAGTTGTGGTACAGATTCGTGTCATAATAATTTGAGCAGACCGGCCAGCGGGGCCAGTGATCCCGATCTCGATTTGGAAGGAAGATACGGCTGTCGAGGGTGTCATTTACGTCCTAAACATCATGCCGATGATTCTGACACCATTATTGATTCCGCTGACGAAGGCTGGTTTCGCTTTTTATCCGGGCATATGTCTGGTCAAGGGCACGGTGTGGTAGGGATTGAAGATCCAGATTGGCAGGCCACGGTGAGCCCTAGTGATCACAACGAATATCTTGGTTCAACCAGTGGTTCTTATACTGAATACGGAGGTTTTGGGGCCCTGGGTAACACCATGACCGCCTTTTGTACCGGGTGTCATGGTCGGTTCCATGTTCAAAATGGCCAAGTCACCGGAGGGTCTCCTTGGCTTCGCCATCCCTCTGATGCGGTCATCCCTAACAGCGGAGAATATGCCTCATATACCGAATACAATCCCCTTGCACCGGTGGCCCGTCCCAATCTCACTGGTTATAACGGCCCAAGCAGCATCGTTACTCCAGGAACGGATTTGGTGATGTGTCTTTCCTGTCATCGAGCCCACGGGAGCCCCTATCCCGACATGTTGCGGTGGGATTATCTAAATGCCTGCAAAGTTGGGGTAGCCAATGATGAATGTGGTTGTTTTATTTGCCATTCGGCTAAAGATTAACTTTTTAAAGTTTCGGGCATGCGCAGAAGGTAGAGCCAAAAACCCAGCAGGGCTATAAAGGCCAAAAAAGCAAAGCTTCGATTATATCCTGCTCGGTCCACTATATAGCCTGAGACCACATTGCTTATAGAGACCCCGATCCCCTGCAAGGTGGCAATAGCCGCCAGGGTGGCATTGAATCTCCCGGTCCCTCTGGTCAAATCAGCCACAACCACCGGGAACAAGGCCCCAAAGATTCCCGCGCCCACACCGTCCAGGGCCTGGATGGAAATGAGTAAATAGGGATTGTTAAACCTGGTATAAAGCAGCCCTCGGACGGGTAAACAACCAAAGGCCAGGAGGAAGATGGGTTTACGACCCCATCGGTCGGCCCTTTTCCCCACCAATATGGCCATGGGAATCATGATCACTTGGGCCGTTATGATACAGGCAGACATGAACATGGTCGCAAGATCTTTGTTTATCAAAGCCAATCTTTGTCCTAGAAGAGGAAGCATCGGTGCATTGGCAAAATGGAAGAGAAAGACGCACAGGGCAAATATAAGAATTTTGGGTTCTCTAAGGACGACCAAAAGGCCGGTTGGGATTTTGGGCTGAGCAAGCTCGAATCCGCGGGCCACATCGTGATCGATTTCTTTGCTGTCGATACCCAAAAGGCATGTCCAAGCCAGGATGGCCATGAGGACAAGGAGGTAGAACACGGAATAGATACCAAAATATCTGGAGGCCAAGGCAATGATCGCCGCTGCGGTAAGGTTTCCAGCATGGTTAAAGGCCTCGTTTTGCCCTATTTGAGAAGTAAATTTCTTCGGCCCCACCAGGCCAAGGGTTAGGGCTGCTATGGCCGGGCCGACAACAGCCCCAACGATGCCCGTGATTATTTGGGCTATAGAGACCACCCAAAAGACAGGGTAAAAGGCGATGGACAGGGCGGCGAGGGTGACGGCAGCTATGGCTCCTCCCAAGATACCGCGCTTGTACGGTGTTTCATCCACCCATACACCTATCGGGGTTTGTACCAGAAGGGTAGAAACGCTAGTTAGGCTAAGGACTACTCCGATGCGGGAGGCCGTCCAGTGCTCATAACTGATGAGAAAGACAGCCAGATAAGGACCTAATCCACCAGCCACGTCGGCTATAAAGAAATTCAACAAGGCTAGACACTTTTGTGGGGAAGGCCGGTACTTTATGAACATCAATGAGTAGGTAACAGCCCATCATAAAGAATCGTCGAAGAAAAGATTAAAAAAGGATTAAAGTTTTACCTCTTCGAGAAAAATCAGGTAGATTGAGCGGCAAACTTTAGAGAATACATGCCATCGGTCCTTCGGGTAGAAAATTTAAGCAAGCGGTTTAACGGCCTCTGGGTCCTGAGAAACATAAGTTTTGAACTCTATGCAGGCGAAATCCTTGGTATTTTGGGGCCTAACGGGGCTGGAAAGACCACCCTTATCCATTCTCTCCTAGGCCTCCTTTCGCCGACCTCAGGAAGGATAGAGATTTTAGGGCTTGAGCTTTCCAAACATCGAAGCGCCATCTTAAAGAGGATCAACTTTGCCTCTAACTATGTCTCTCTGCCTTTATCTCTTACCGTCTATGAAAACCTCAAGGTATACGCCTATCTCTATGAAGTCCCTGATCCCGATCATCGGGTAAAGGAGGTCCTGAAATGGTTTGGGCTTGAGGCCTTAAAAAATGTTCCTTCCCGTCACCTTTCTTCCGGGCAGATGATGCGTCTTTGTCTGGCCAAGGCCATGATCAATGCCCCGGAAATACTACTCCTTGACGAACCTACCGCCGGCCTTGATCTAGAAGCCGCCCAGAAGACCAGGGCCCTTCTCAAAGAGCTTTGCCTAAGAAAAGGACTTTCGGTGATTTATACTTCGCATAATCTAGCAGAGATGAAAGAGATGTCTGACCGAATCATCATCCTTCATCAAGGGAGAATCATGGCCCTGGGGCCGGAAAAGGAATTATTGAAAAACTATCGAGTTAAGGACCTTGAAGAACTTTATTTTCGATTGATCAGCCATGAAAGTTAGGCGGATTTGGGCCATTGTCCTGAGGCAATTTTATCTCCATCGGCGAAGCCCTTCGCGCATCCTAGACCTCTTTTATTGGCCCACGGTGGACCTCTTGCTCTGGGGGTTTGTGACCATTTATTTGGAAACCTCTACCACTAGGCTCCCTGAGTTCGTTTCTTTCTTCCTTGGGGCCCTAATCCTCTGGAATATACTCTTGAGGGCCCAACAAGGTATCTCGGTCTCTTTTTTGGAAGACGTCTGGGCCAGGAACCTGGTCAATCTCTTCGTTTCTCCCCTTTCCATCGTTGAATACATTACGGCCCTTTTAGTAGTAAGCCTCATCAAGGTGGTCCTGGCCTTTGGCCTTATGTCTCTCCTTGCCGCCCTCTGCTATACATTTAATATTCTTAAACTCGGTTTGATTATCCTGCCCTTGGTTCTAAATCTTGTGGCCCTCGGGTGGGCCATCGGTCTCCTTACCATGGGACTCATCTTGCGTTTCGGA
>CAZROA010000097.1:0-5269 GCA_964601575.1 uncultured Thermodesulfobacteriota bacterium | reverse complement strand
ATAAGGCCGACTCAAGTCTATATGACACCGCCAAACCCATTTCCCTTTGCGCTGAGGACATAAGGTAATGAGAAAGGCCGGTTGAGGATCGTGAATGAAGACAAAATCAGCCTCTTCTAAGATTTCTTTCAGTTTTTCATACTCACGACGGTTATTTTCTTCATAGACCCTGACCGAGGCCTCGGTAAACTCCACCGGATACCCCTGAAGGGCGTTATGAATGCCCTTGGTCACCTTGAAGAAGTCTTCCTCCCCAGAGATCACTTCCCAGCGAACATTAAGCCCCAGGGCCTGCATTAAGGGGACCATACTGTGAAGGATCTCCGCCACGCCGCCACCGTAACGGGTGGAATTGACATGGACTACACGAGCCGCTTGCAGATGATGGGCAAGCTGTTTCAGTTGATCGATGACATCGGTGCCGACTATAGCTTCATATTGAGCAAGGAGTTCCCCATCCATCCTATTTACTCACCCCAAAATATCGTCTAAAGACCAAGCTCAGTTGTTCTCGAATCTCGGTCAAGGTTAAGAAATAAGGATCAATAGCCGCCAATTCAGCAGCAAGATCGTCATATTGAGGAGAAAAAGCCTTGAACCAGGCGCGAAAATCATCGATTCGCTCAGGGGTTCGCCGGCGGGCATCGATAAAGTGATAAAAGATGCTACCCTGGGAAAGGGTTGGGACTACTTCTACTAATTGCTGGGGTTCTTTTACTCGTTTGCCGGTATCAAGGACAATGATCTGGCTTTTGACGAAATAAAAGGGAGCCACCGCCTTACGCCAGGGAAGATCTCCGCTCTCATCCACCCGCTCTTCGATAATGTTGATCAGTTCTTCACGTAATTCCTCTAGATTACGAAATTCATGTGGGGCGATGAGGTTTAGACGCTCAGCCAAAATCCAATCGTGTAAATCTCGGTGGGCCCAAGCGGCAAAGTCATTGTGAAATTCTGGGTGATCGAAGCTCGGGCGAAGCTGTCTAGCCCAGAAATGATAATAAAGACAACCTACCTCTACCTCGCGTAAGTGCTCCAAAAGCTCGGCCAAGATATAGGCCTTAACCCCGGTAGAGATAGAGACCAAGGCACAATCTTTGACGGCAAAAGAGACAGCATTTTCAGGCGTTTTCTCTTCGGACATGAAACATCTCTTTTAAAAGATTTCTCACTTCTCGGCAAGAATCAACGTTAAATTGGGCCCGCGAAACCCCAAAGCCCACTTTGATGGTATAGCCATACTCTGGTATGGCCTCAAAAAGATCTTCATCAGTCCAATCATCTCCAGCCGCTAGGATGAATTCATAATCTTCCTTCTCTAAGAAGTATCGCGCTGCCCGACCTTTGTTTACGTTAACCGGCTTGACCTCGATCACCTTGTTGCCGTTTAAGACCAAAAGATCAAGGTTTTTAGTAATATCAATCAGGGCATCTCTCAATTCTCGTGCCCTAAGCGTAGAAAGCTCTGGATCAGCCCGTCGATAATGCCATACCAAGGCGTATTCCTTCTCTTCCACAAAGGCCCCGGGAGTCCGATCGGCGTAACTTTCAAGAATAGGTCTGATGGCCTCCTTCCAATCTTCAGAAATGGATTCGACCATCTTCCACTCTTCACCCACCTCCTTGATCCACACCCCGTGTTCAGCTACTAAATCAAGGCCGAGACCTTTAAACCACCTATCCAGGGTCTCTTTCGGGCGACCACTGATCAGTACCACTCTATTTTTCGGCAAAGAAGCAAGATTTCTCAAAATTTCCTTTAATTCCTCATCCGGGCGCGCCCTCTCTGGCCTACCAGCAAACGGGACCAAAGTACCATCATAATCCAAAAAGAGGATACTCGAACGGGCCCTTTGAAATTTTTGCAATATCTCCTGGCGAGCCAAGGGACCGAGTTTGCGAGAGATAAAGTCCTTCTGGATCTCTTTGATCTCGAAGAGTTTTTCCATAAACTCGTTGGCCCAGCGATGGACATCATATCGCTTAAGCCGTTCCTTCATGATCCGGTTACGCTCTCGTTGTTCATCCTCAGGCATCTCCAAGGCCTCGTGCATGGCCTCGGCCATCTGGTTAAGGTCAAAGGGGTTAATAATGATAGCCTCCCCCATTTCCGCCGCCGCCCCAGCCATTTCGCTAAGGATCAAGACCCCGCGGTCTCCGGGAGTAGTGGCTACGTATTCTTTGGCGATGAGATTCATCCCGTCACGCATAGGGGTGACCAAGGCCACATCAGCCAGATTGTAAAGGGCCGCCAGAGTAGCAAAAGGAACGGCACGATAGAGATACCAAATAGGCGTCCAGCCAAAGCCCCCGTGACGCCCATTGATGCGCCCGATCAGTTCATCTACTTCGCGCTTAAGCAACATATAGTGTTCCACCCTGGTGCGTGAAGGCACGGCCACCAGGATCAGGACCACTTTTTCTTTGTATTCTGGATAGCGCTCAAAGAGGAGGTCATAGGCCTTTAGGCGCTGAGCGATACCTTTGGTATAGTCCAGACGGTCTACTGAAAGGATGACCCGACGTTCGCCAATACGTCGTCTTATCCGACGAATTTCGTGGCGAACATCAGGCCTTTCAGAAGAACGGGCAAAACGTTCGAAATCGATCCCCATGGGGAAGGCATCTACCTTGACCACCTGTTGGTCAGTGGCCACCAGCCCTAAACTATGCTCATAGCCCAGGATACGCCGCACACTGCTCAAAAAGTGCCTGGCGTATTCAAAGGTATGAAAACCGATGAGGTCCGCACCAAGCAGACCTCTCAACAATTCAGCACGCCAAGGGAGGACGCGAAAGATCTCAAAGGAGGGGAAGGGAATGTGCAAAAAAAAGCCTATTTTGGCCTCTGGTAGACGTTCCCGAAGCATACCAGGTAAGAGCAGGAGCTGGTAGTCGTGTACCCAGATGGTGCTATCCGGGTCGGCTACTTCTACCACGGCTTCACAGAAAATTCGATTGACCCGCCGGTAAGTCTCCCAGAGCTTCTGATCAAAGACGGCATATTGCAAAAAATAGTGAAAAAGGGGCCAAAGGGTCTTATTAGAAAAGCCATAATAGTAGTTTTCGATCTGACGCTGGGTCAAAAACACGGGCCGACAAGAAAGCTCTTCCAACCGAGAGATGATCTCCTCTTCCCGACCTCGGGCGCTTTCTGCCGAAATACCTGGCCACCCAAGCCAAAGCCCGCCTTTTTCCCGATAAAAGGAACCCAGCCCGGTGGCCAGACCACCGGCACTGGAATGAAAATGAAAGACTCCCTCGCGTTTGGTGACCGTAACCGGCAGGCGATTAGAGACTATAATTATGCGACCAGACATAATTATTGAGAATCATAAGCATTTTATAAATTGTGTCAAAAATAGGATGGATTATTTTCTCGGTCTTGCCAAGGAAAATTAGGCATTATTTCTTTTTTTCAACCTCCCAGCCAGGCAGGAGATGAAGTTCCGCCAGTTGCGTCATGCTCACCGGGGCCGGCGCACTGGTGAGTAAACATTGGGCCCGTTGGGTCTTGGGGAAGGCAATTACCTCACGGATGCTTCGTTTGCCGGCCATGAGCATGACCAAGCGGTCAAACCCGAAGGCAAAACCACCGTGTGGCGGGGCACCGTATTCTAAGGCCTCAAGCAAAAAGCCGAATTTCTCTTGGGCCTCTTCTCGACCAATCTTTAACAATTCAAAGACCCTTTGCTGGATATCTGGGCGATGGATACGAATGCTTCCCCCTCCGATCTCGATCCCGTTAAGGACCAAATCATAGGCCCGGGAACGAACCTTCTCCGGAGCGGTCTCAAGCAAGTCCAGATCTTCTTCCTTAGGAGAAGTAAAAGGATGGTGCATGGCCACAAAACGGTCTTCTTCGTCATCCCACTCCACCAGAGGAAAGTCCACGATCCAACAAAAGGAAAACTGCCCTGAAGGAATCAGGTTGAGACGCCTGGCCAGTTCTACCCTTAGCTCCGAAAGGACCTCGTTTACCAGGCTCGGCTGATCAGCAACGAAAAAGATAGTACTACCTATCTCTGGCTTTAGGGCCTCGAGCAACCCTTGTATTTCCTCTTCGGAGAAAAATTTAACGATTGGGGACTGGAGCTCACCTCCTTCTCTGACTTTGATCCAGGCCAACCCCTTGGCCCCTAGTTCGTTGGCCAAGGCGGTAAGATCATCGAGTTCCTTGCGGGAGAAATCATGAGGGACACAGAGACCTTTGATCAGACCGTCTTTTTCTATTACCTGGGCAAAGACCCGAAATTTGGTCTGGCGAAAGACATCGGTGAGGGTGACCAGTTCCAGGCCGAATCGGAGATCCGGGCGATCCGTTCCATAGCGGGAAAGGGCCTCTTCATAACTCAGGCGAGGAAAGGGCCTCTTTAATTCTACACCCAGGGTTTCTCTAAAGACTTCAACCATTAGCTCTTCCAGAAGTTCCATAATGTCTTCCTCGGAGATGAAGGACATCTCCAGGTCAAGCTGGGTAAACTCCGGCTGCCGATCCGCCCGAAGGTCCTCGTCTCTAAAGCAACGGACGATCTGATAATAGCGATCCACCCCGGCGACCATGAGGATCTGCTTGAAGAGCTGTGGAGACTGGGGAAGGGCATAAAATTTCCCCGGGTAAAGCCGGCTAGGAACCAGATAATCTCGAGCCCCTTCCGGGGTACTTTTGGTCAAGAACGGGGTCTCGATCTCGATAAAGCCCTTTTCATCCAAAAATCTTCGGGCCACCTGGGCCACCCGATGCCGAAAGCGCAAGGCCTGCATCATCTCTGGCCGGCGAAGATCAAGATAACGGTAACGCAAACGATGGACCTCGGAGACCTCGATCTCTTCATCTAAGGGGAAGGGAGGGGTCTTGGAGACGTTTAAGATGCGCAGCTCATAGGCCTCAACTTCGATCTCGCCGGTGTCTAATTTGGGGTTTTCCATGCCTTCCGGACGCCGACGGACCTTTCCTTTAACGGCGATACAATATTCCGAACGCAACTTATGGGCATGGGCATGGGTCTCTGCCGAGATTTCCGGTTCAAAGACGACCTGGGTGATGCCCTCTCTGTCTCTCAGATCAATAAAGATAACCCCGCCGTGATCACGCCTGCGCAGGACCCAACCCATAAGCACTACGTCTTTTCCGATATCGCTGGCCCGTAATTCGTTACAGTGATGTGTTCTCTTCCAGGTCCCCAGAAGATCCATAATCTTCCCCCAAGAGTTTTCTGGCCCCTAACGTTTAGTCCCTTTCCGGCAGAGGTTCAAGGGGAAGGAGACG
>CAZROA010000096.1:0-10453 GCA_964601575.1 uncultured Thermodesulfobacteriota bacterium | reverse complement strand
TAGTCTGGAAAATCTAGGAGCCTTTCTAGACTTTTTTTATCTTTTGGTCGAGAAAAGATCTCTTCCAATTGGTCAAGATAGGCCCGCAGGGTCTTGTGTGAGACAGGCTCTATCAGATGGAAATAGTTTCCCCCTTTTTTGAACTGAGAGGTGTATTCTTCTTCTACCCAGGAAGAAGGATCCGGCTGGGAGAGCCAATATTCGTAGGTAAGTTTCAGGGAGCGGTAAATGAGATCAATCAGCTTTTCTAAAGAGGCCTCCTCCGGGAGCTTGGCGGCCAAGACCTTGGCCAAGCGTTTAAACGAATGATAGCTCAAGAAGAAGGTAAGTAGGACTTCGTTAGGGAGTTGGGCCAATCTTTCAAAGATTTCCTCAAAGACCGGCCAAAAGGACAACAGTTGTTCTTGATATAGTTTTTCTGCGGCCTTCTCCAGAAGGGAAAGGATCCCTTCTGCGGCTTGACGCCAAAGGTCTTTTTGTTCTGTTTCGGTAAAGGTCTTGAGAAAAATCTCGACGATGACCCTGAAGGCCTCGGGTCCCTTTTTTTGGAAGGCCAAGATACGAAAGTTCTTGAGGGCAAAGGAACGCAGGTCATTTAGGACCAATCGCCAATTGCGGAAGGGATGATTGACCTCGCGGATTAATTCATAGGCCTGTTTTTCCAGGCCCTGATAGCCGGAGACCGCCTCAAGCAAGACCCAATGAGTAGAGTCTATAGGGAATTCCTTGACCGCTGTCTCCTGTAAGTTGGCTATCAGGGCCTTGGAGGTAAAGCTTTGGGTTTCCATACCCTATTCTATACCTTTTTAGATTCCATGTAGAGGATTAAATCAAGGACACGATTGGCGTATCCCCATTCATTATCATACCAGGCCATCACCTTGACCAAAGTCCCTTGGATGACCCTGGTACACAGGCCGTCGACAATGGAGGAGTGCTGGTCACCCAAAAAGTCGGTAGAGACCAGAGGTTCTTCGGTATAGGCCAGGACGCGACTTTGGGCCTCTTTCAGGGCTTGGTTTACCTCAGAGACCGTGGTTTCTTTTTCTACTTCTACCACCAAATCTACCAGAGAGACATCCGGCGTAGGAACACGGACCGCGAGACCGTCGAATTTACCCTTTAGCTCGGGAATGACCTTACCCACCGCCGCGGCGGCACCAGTCTTGGTAGGGATCATATTAAGGGCCGCAGCTCTGGCTCGACGCAGATCTTTGTGGGGAAAATCAAGGATCCTTTGGTCATTGGTATAGGCATGGACCGTGGTTACCAAACCACTCTTGATCCCAAAGCGATCGAGCAAGACCTTGGCCACCGGGGCTAGGCAGTTAGTGGTACAAGAGGCATTGGAGACAATGTGGTGCTTCAGGGGATCGTAGTCATCTTCGTTTACCCCAAGGACAACGGTCACGTCTTCGTTTTTAGCTGGGGCGGTGATGACCACCTTCTTTGCCCCGGCATCCAGATGGGCCCTGGCCAGGTTCCCATCGGTAAAACGCCCGGTGGATTCGATGACATATTCTACTCCTAATTCTCCCCAAGGGATCTTTCCAGGTTCAGGTTGGGCAAAGACCTTGATCTCTTTGCCATCAACTATGAGGGCATCTTCGCTGTACTTGACCTCATTGGGAATAGTGCCAAAAAGGGAATCATATTTGAGCAGGTGGGCCAAAGTGTGGGTGTCCGTGAGGTCATTAATGGCTACGATTTCGATGTCTTTAAATTCTGGATACTTGAGATGTGCTCTAAAGACCGCCCTTCCAATGCGTCCGAAACCATTTATACCTACCTTAATCGCCATAATTACCCCCTTAGGTTTTTTGCATAAATTCGGCCCTTCTGAGATGAACATTAAGGAAGGAGAAGATCACCGTCAACCAAACGATCTATTGGATCAAAGGGATGTGTGTTCTTTTGGCCTTACATTAAGTTGAGACTTGACGGCCCCAAATTCAAGTTGCAGGGGTGAGAAAGGCGATTACTATAGCCTTTTATGCCGAGGCGGAGATACCGGAGCGTCTTATTTTTGTTTTCTGTTGGATGCGGTTTGGCCTTTGGCTGTTCTCTTTATTACGGCACAGTCCACCTAAATTTTCATCACTTCTCCCCCTTGGAAAGGGAGATCTTTTTCTCCGTTAGATTGCCGCGGGTATTGATGGCCGGCCTTGTGGGAGCGGCCTTGGCCTTGAGTGGGGTCCTCTTTCAATATGTGATGAAAAATCCCTTAGCTGACTCTTTCACCACCGGGGTATCAGCCTCTTCGGCCTTGGGAGGAGTACTGGCTATCCTCATAGGGGTGGAACATCTTCTCTCTGGTCTTGCTTTGGCCACCGGGCTCTTGGGCCTTTTGGTAGTCTATAAGATTTCTTCTTATCAAGGACGAGTCCAACCCATTACCATGCTCTTGGCCGGGATCGTGATCAACACCTTTGCCTCGGCCTTGATCAGTCTTATCAAATATCTAAGCGATGATTCGGTGAGCTCCATCGTGTTCTGGCTTATGGGCAGTTTTCAGTGGGCCTCCTTCCACAAAATATTTGTCCTCGGGGCGGTTTTGCTGATCACCTTTGGACTACTGCGCAGGGATTATTTGGCCCTTGATATCTTTTGCTTTGATGATCAAACAGCCTTGACCTCTGGTCTTTCAGTCTATGCCCTGAGGCGTCGCCTCTTCTTTCTGGCTACCTTACTTACCGCCGTAAGTGTGGCCTATACCGGAATCATTGGCTTTGTTGGTCTTATCGTACCCCACCTTATCAGGCTTGGTGGTTTTGTAAGGGCTTCAGAGCTAATCCCATTGAGTCTCATTTTTGGAGCCGGGTTTATGACGTTAAATGACCTTTTGGCCAGGACCATTTTGCCTCAAGGGCAAGAATTGCCTGTTGGGATCATCACTTCCCTTTTAGGTGGGCTGTTTTTTCTTAACATTCTTCTGAAAAAGAAGAAGGAGCTCTACTATTTTGATTGAGATCAAAGACCTTCGGACCAATCAAGGGGACTTCCTGCTGGAGATTCCACGCCTCTATTTGCCATCAGGTGAGTTGGTAGCTGTCTGTGGTAATAACGGTAGTGGTAAATCCACCTTTCTATCTGTGCTTGCCGGAGGAAAGGACTATTCTGGTCAGTATTATTTGAAGGGGGTTCCTTTTCGAGAATGGGATCTGAAAAAGCGAGCCCAGCAACTAAGTTTCCTGCCCCAGGAAGGAGCAGTGAATATGCCCTTTGAAGTGGCCTATGTGGTCCTTACCGGGCGTTTCCCATGGATAAAAGACCGTAAGGGTTATACTTCCGAAGACTGGGCCAAGGTGGAGGAAATCCTTAAGTATTTTGACTTAATAGAACTTAAACAACGCCCTTTTAACGAGCTTTCAGGGGGAGAAAAACGCCGCGTACTCCTTGCTCGGGCCTTGGTAAGAGAGGCTGAGGTGATCCTCCTTGATGAGCCCTTTTCCGCCGTGGACCTCAAACATCAACATCGAATCATGAAATTTTTAGAGAAAATAAGCCAAAATAGACTTTTAATCGTGGTTATGCACGATTTAAACCTAGCTTTGCGTTATTTTAAACGTTTTCTCCTCTTTAAAAAGGGAAGATTAATCTATGATCTTCAGAGGGAAGAGATTAGGGCTGATAAACTCTCTTACATCTTTGAAGTCCCTATAAAGGTCATCTCTGATGCTCATCGATTAATGGTGGAGGTCTCCGATGAAGAGGCTGGTTATTCTGACGATCTTGACGGTGGTGGTCGGATGGGTGGGAAAGGGTTTCGCCCATCGGATTGTGGTCCTCTACGCCGCTGCCAGCCCGATCCTTAAGGAATTCGGGCTTGAGCAAGATGTGGTTGGGGTGACCAGAAGGGACAATCTGTTTCCTCAAGCGGTAAAAGTAGGTTCCCATTTAAGGCCTAATATAGAATTGATCAAGGCCCTTAAGCCTGATCTTATTATCGCTGGGTCGCATCGGGCCTTTCCTGAGGCCCTGAAAAAGGCGGTAAAGGCCGAGGTCTTTTATTATGATCCCCGAAGTCTTGATGAAATTTTGGGAGAAATAAAGGCTTTAGGCAGGCGTTTACACCGAGAGAAGGAAGCCAAGGCCTTGGTCCAGAAACTCCAGGCCAAACTTTCACGGCTTCGCCCCCTATCTTGTCACCCTAGGGTGATTTATGAGATCAGCCAGAGGCCCCTTAAAGTAGCCGGCCAAAGATGTATCGTTACGGCCATTATCAAGGCGGCTGGAGGTGAAAATCCAATAAAAGTAAGGCGCAAACACGTCTTGATCTCTCCAGAGGAAATCCTCCTTTTCTCTCCGGATATCTATCTCTATCAAGTAGGACCCATGAACAAAAACCCTATACCCCCTAAGCAGCGTAGCTATTTTTCCGGGCTCAGGAGTGAAGTAATTCGGGTAGATGAGCTCTCCTTTGCCAGACCAGGGCTCAACGCCTTCTCTGCAGCCTTGAAACTTAATCACCTATTTGAAAAATTTTGCCAAAAGAGAAAAAATTTGAAAGATAATCCCCAATAAACGTTTTTATTTTGGTGTTACATCTTTTTATAAAGTATTGACAGGTTTCTGTTATTCTAGTAATTGTAAAGCAATCTCAATTAGATCTGAAATAGTTAGGATCGGGAAGGGTAGAACTTAGCCTTACGGCCCGGAAACAGGTCCGGGAAGTGAAGGCGCACCAAAAAGGAATTCCTTTTTGGTGCGCCTTTTTATTTGGAAAAGGAGGAGAAAATGACTTTGCGTGAGTGTCCCGAAGGTTCAAGGGCCAAGATCGTCTCTCTCGAGGCTTCCGGAGCCCTTAAGCGACGACTTCTAGAGATGGGGTTTGTCCCTGGACGAAGCCTCAGGGTGGTCCGTAATGCACCTTTGCGCGACCCGATGGAAGTAGAAGTGATGGGTTATCACCTTGCCGTACGCAAGGACGAAGCCTCCCATATCCTGATTGTCCTCGAATAGATGGCCTCAAAGAAAGGAGGTAACCATGAAGGAATTAAAGATAGCCTTGGCCGGTAATCCCAATTCTGGGAAGACGACCATTTTTAATGCCCTCACCGGAGCCAAACAAAAGGTCGGTAACTATCCGGGGGTCACTGTGGAAAGGAAAGAAGGGTTTCTAAAATTGAAGGATTTAAAGATCAGAGTGGTTGATCTTCCAGGCACTTATTCCCTGACTTCTTATTCCCCGGAAGAGGTTATTGCCAGAAAGGTGATCGTGGAGGAGAAACCAGCGGTGGTGGTGGATATCGTTGATGCCTCCAATCTTGAGCGCAACCTCTATCTCACCATGCAGCTCTTTGAACTGGGTGTACCGGTTATTGTGGTCCTCAATATGATGGATGATGCCGAGAAGAAAGGCCTCAAAATCCAGGTGGAAAAACTGACCCGGAGATTGGGGGTGCCGGTCGTTCCCATGATCGGCCATAAAAAGATCGGCTTGGATAGACTCCTTTCGGTCATCGAAGAAGTAGTCAAAGGCCACCTTGAATCCCTGCCCAACGGGGTCCTCTCTTATCCCCGTGAGATTGATGAAGAGGTCCAAAGGCTGGAGAGATTTTTTATCTTTAAGGCCGAAGATCTGAGTGGTTATCCTCCGAGATGGTTAGCACTCAAGGCCCTTGAGGGGGACGAAGAGGTCATCGCCTTTCTCAAACAAAAGGCCAAATTAAACGGTTATTTAGAGACCATGCTTAAAGAGGCCAGGGAAAGGATCAAAAAGGCCTTGGGTGATGACCCTGAGCCCCTTTTGGCTGAAATTCGTTACTATACCATTCGAGAGTTACTTAAAGGTGTAATAGAGCGAAGGGAAAGGCGTACCTTTACCGATCGTTTGGATGGCATTGTATGCCATAAGATATTTGGTATCCCCCTCTTTCTCCTCATCATGGGGCTTTTATTCCAGGCCGTTTACACCTGGTCTGCCCCTTTTATGGACTTGATCGATGCCTTTTTCGGTTGGTTGGGGGAGACGGTTGGTCACTTGCTCGGTGAGGGGATGCTAAAGAGTTTAGTGGTAGACGGGATCATCGGTGGTGTAGGCGGGGTGTTGGTCTTTTTGCCGCAGATTTTAATCCTTTTCTTTTTGATCTCGCTCTTAGAAGATACCGGATACATGCCCCGGGCGGCCTTTGTGGTGGACCGCTTGCTTAAGCCCTTCGGTCTTAACGGTAAATCCTTTGTCCCTCTTCTTTCCTCTTTTGCCTGCAATATTCCCGGGATCATGGCCACCCGGACCATCGAGAATCATCGTCAGAGGCTCCTTACTATTTTGGCGGCGCCTTTTATGAGTTGTTCGGCCAGGCTCCCCATTTATACCCTGCTCATTGCTGCCTTTATTCCGCCGAAAAAGGTCTTTGTTTTCAACCTTCAAGGTCTGGTTTTGCTCACCCTGTATCTAGTTGGCATCCTAGCCGCGGTTATTACCGTGGTGGTCTTCCGTGCAGTGGCCTTCAGGGGAAAGACTTCACCTTTCCTTATGGAACTTCCGCCCTATCGCCTACCCACTCTAAAGAGCATTTTGCTCCAGATGTGGAATCGTTCGTTGCTCTATTTGAGAAAGGCTGGGACGGTAATCTTGGCCATCTCAGTGGTCATGTGGGCCCTTTTTACTTTTCCGCTCCACCCCTCTCTTAGCAAGGACTACGAGGCCTTGAAGGCCAAGGCCCCAAACGAAGAAATACGAGTCCAGATTGAAAACGAAGAGGCAGCGGAGAGGCTTTCTAAGAGTTATGCCGGTCGTTTTGGAAAGTTCATCGAGCCCTTGATCAAGCCTTTGGGCTTTGACTGGCGCATCGGTATTGCCCTGACCTCGGCCTTTGCCGCCAAGGAGGTCTTGGTGGCTACTTTGGGGCAGATCTATGCCTTGGGAGAAGTGGGGGAGGATGATGTCTCCTTGCTGAACAGCATTCGAAAAGACCCTCTCTTTACCCCTATTAACGCCATAGGACTCATGCTCTTTGCCCTTCTCATGGTCCCTTGTATGGCCACCCTTCCGGTGATCAAGATGGAGACCGGGTCCTGGAAATGGCCCTTGATCGTGGTCTGTTGGACCCTCACTATGGCCTGGCTGACGACCTTCTTTTGGGTGCGTTTCCTAGGACCGTGTCTCATAGGCTAAAAGTCTCTTTGGGAGCAGGTTTTAAAGGTTTTTTTCATAAAAGGAAGACGTTCTTTGAAAACAGAATAATTGACCAAACCGGATTCTTGGGCTATGTAAAGGGTGCTCCAGGTGCCCGTGTGACGGGTGAAACGGGAAGTCCGGTGCAAATCCGGCGCTGGCCCGCAACCGTGACCGGGGACGAAAGTCGCTAGGCCCTGGGGGCAAGCCCCTGGGTGACAGGCCACTGGGGTCGGAGGCCTGGGTTCAGGTCGAAGGCCCTGGGAAGGTGCGACGAGTAGGATGATCCGGAAGCCGGGAGACCGGCCTGGAGCGCAGGTGTAGCGGGGCTTCGGGGCTTCCTGCCCTGCTGGCAAGGTCATTTGACCCCTGCCTCGTAAGCCCCCTCAAAAATTTTAAAGGAGGGGTGTTATGCTAAGGATCATCTCTTGGTTAATGGGGGTTCTTATGTTTGTTTCTTCTTTTGCCTCAGCTCGGGTCTATAAGATGAAGACCCCACCGCTCAAGGAAAGGCCGGCCATCGTCCTCGCTGCCTTTGGGACCTCTACCAGGGCCCAGGTGACCTTTGATTTTTTTGAAAAACAATTGCGCCAAGAGCTTCCGGGTTATGAGATTCGCTGGGCCTTTACTTCGGATATTATTCGGACCAAGCTGAACAAGATTTATGCTCAAAAAGGTCTTCACAAGAGACTTTATAGCCTTCAAGAGGTCCTGGCCAAGCTTGAAGCCGAGGGCTATCGCAAAGTAGTGGTTCAGCCGCTCCATATCTTTCCCGGTCTGGAATACAAAGAAGTCCTTGAGATCTGCGAGGCCTTTCCTGGGTTACGCATCGTAGTGGGGGAGCCCCTTTTCTTCCGTTGGGAAAACGTTCAAGAGGTATTAGAGGTCCTTTCTAAAGAATTTTTGTCGGCGGAAGAGGGTATTAATGTCCTTGCCGCCCACGGGACCGAAGTCACCTGTGATTCAGCCAATATCACTTATCTTGGGCTCAATTGGTTGTTAGAAAAGCATTATCCCAACGTAGTTCTGGGAACTGTAGAAGGGGTGCCGGATGCTGAAAGTGCCTTGGATATCGTCAAAAGATATCCGGCTCAGAAGGTACGTTTTATCCCACTTATGTATGTAGCCGGAGACCACGTAATGAATGATATCATGGGTCAAGACCCGGAAGAAGGCTCCTGGCGTCAGGAGCTAGAAAAAGCCGGTAAAAAGGTCGACTGCGTAACTACGGCCTTAAACGGCCAGACCTACTATAAGGGCCTGGGCCTCTATCCCGAAGTGAATGAGATCTTCATCAAAGGGATCAAGCGCATGCTCAGGATCATCGAGGTGTATTGATTGGGCTCTGAAGAGAGAGTTGAGGAGGTTAGGTGCGGTTAGGGAAATTTTTCGGTGTAGGGGTCGGTCCGGGAGACCCGGAGCTCCTTACCTTAAAGGCGCTTCGGGTTCTCCTTGCCGCGGATCATCTCTTTGTGGCCTCTTCTAGTAAGAATGATTATTCCCGGGCCTTGGAGGTCATCAAGCCCCATCTCCTGGAACCCAAACCAATAGAGAAGCTTTCTTTTCCCATGACTTACGATCGAAAGGTCCTGGTTCAGGCCTGGGAGCTCAACGCCAAAAAAGTGGCTGAGAAACTCTGCCAAGGTAAAGACGTCGCTTTTATCACCTTGGGTGATCCTAGTTTTTATTCCACTCTCATTTATCTGGCTCGTGAACTGAAAAAGTTATTGCCTTGGGTAGAAATCGAGATCATTCCAGGGGTTACAGCGGCCCAGGCAGCGGCGGCTAGGCTCAAGGTGGCCCTTTCTGAAGGAGAATCTTCGGTGCTCTTTGTCTCGGGGATTAAGGGCAAGGAGATGATTTACCATTTAGGAAAAGAGATAGATACCCTAGTCCTTTACAAGGTCTACCGTCAGGCTGCCAATATCTTAAGGGCCTTAAAAGACATTGGACGACTTGAAGAGACCAAAGGGATTTCTTTTTGCGGCCTACCCCAAGAAAAAATCTATCAAGATTTATCCTCGACCTCTAGATCTAAATTTCCATACCTTACCCTTTTCATCGTTGGTGGAAGGGGCCTAGATTAGCTTGTTGCTTTTTTAAAAAATTTGTGGCACAAAAAGCAAAATTTTTAAAAGGAGGTGCCATATGGAAGGTAAGTATTGGGGTCTAATTCTGGGAGTTTTGTGTTTCTTGATGGTTAGTCAGGTCCAGGCCGAGGAAAAGTGGTATGATCGCATAGATCTCGGGCTCTCAGTAGCCGGTATAGTGCAAGGGGTCTTTGATGTAGACCAAAATATGGTCAAGGCCTTACGTGATCCAGATAACGATGTTCTGACCGAGTCAGATAAGGGCTATGCCGCTATCTCTGCAGACCTTGAGGCCAGTACCGAATTTACTTCCACCGACCGGGCCTATCTACTTTTGGAAATGGGCTCCGGGCGTAATCCAGAGCAGGATGTTACTTCTTTTGCCGGAATCGTCGATGAGGCCCTTTCCATGGTCCCGGTGGCCACCGATGACGGTGATGTCCGGATTAGCGAGGCCTGGTATGAACATGACTTTAGCTTTACTGGTGGTAAGGCCCGACTTCGTTTCGGTAAGGTAGACCTTACCACTGATTTTGATACCAACGAATACGCCAATGATGAATGCGCTCAATTTATCTCTCCTGAGTTTATAAACAATATCGCCGTTGAATTTCCAGACTATGGTTTTGGTTCAATGCTCTGGATAGAGACGGACAAGGTCTCTTTTGGTTTGGGTTATGCCGATGCTGATGCCGATTGGTCTGAACTCTTTGATTACCCCTTCTTTATTGGCGAATTGGATATTCGTACCAATCTTTTCAATCATCCGGGTAATTATCGTTTTTATGCCTGGTATAACGGGACCAAGCACGACCAAATCCTTGGTAACGGTACTGACACCGGCTATGGATTTGGTCTCTCCTTTGATCAGGAACTGACCGACGGAGTAGGGCTCTTTCTCCGCTACGGTTGGCAGGACGGAGAGGTCTATGAGTTTGATCACGCCTTAAGTGGCGGTATGGCCCTTTCTGGTAAACTTTGGGGGCGCGAGGATGATACTTTGGGGCTTGGTTTCGGTGTGGCCTTTCTTTCCGATGATTATGAGAAGTCTTTGAGAAATGAAAACCACCACCCAGATGACGAATACCACCTAGAGGTCTATTACAACCTTAAGGTCAACGATTTTCTGACCATCACCCCGGATATAGAATGGACAGACAATCCATCGGGATACGATGATTATGACCATTTCTGGGTCGTTTCTACTCGAGCTACTTGGGCATTCTAAAACAAGGGCGAGGGC